>JAQVVD010000026.1 GCA_028699155.1 Candidatus Peribacteraceae bacterium
GGCGTGAACCGCATTTGTTCGCGTACCTTGCCTAACGCACGTCCTTCTGGGTTGCGACGCTCTCTGTGATCGCGTTCCTGGTTGGCAACATGGTCGGGCAGCACGGGTGGTACGTCTTCTGGCGGTCGGTGTGGGGGGAGGGGAGTGATGCGTACATCGTCTTCACAGGCACTGTGACTCCGATCGAGAAAGTCCCCGACTACGTGCGGTGGGCGCAGCAGTACGGCGGCGACCCGCACGAACATACCTACAGTCAGGTTCCCCAGGATCTTCTGGTGGAGCTCCCGCCCTACGTTCCTGCGCTCCAGAGCCAGCACATGGCGCTCTCCGCAATCGGCCAGATCTACTCCGTCGGGCACAGCGGCGCGTACGGGACCGGCGGGGATATGGACGGCTCGCACCCCGGCATCGACATCCGCGTTCCCGTCGGAACGCCGGTGCGCGCCATTGCGAACGGCATCGTGGAATCCGTCGGCACGGATGCCGGCGGGTATGGCAGATACGTTGTTATCAGGCATCCCAACGTGCCGGACCCTTCCGATCCCGCAAGCACGACGACGCTCTACTCCGCGTACGCGCACTTGAGTTCGGTGTACGTGGAAGAGGGTGCGGTGGTACAGAAGGGCGAACGCATCGCTCTCTCGGGCCGCACCGGTACCGCCAGCGGACCGCACCTGCACTTCCAGATGGACCGTGATGATGCGCCCTGGCATCCCTACTGGCCTTTCACGACCAGCGAAGCGCGTACAGCCGGATACGCGACGTTCGATCAGGCGGTGAATGCAGGATTCGGGAGAGAACGCGTCCTTGCGTACACGGTGAATCCCATGCTCTACGTGCAGGCGGGGTACGCACCTTCCACGCTGGTTGCCAGCACCGATGCCGAGCAATCTTCTGCCTCGTCTTCTGCGAGCGTGAAACAGGCCGCTCCCACGCTGGGCACCTACATCTCGAGGCTCCAGTCGCGCGTGGCGGAGCGCGCGCGCCTGCGCGCGGTGCGCAGCCGGTTCTCCGTCGTGAGCGGCGGCGTTCCGGTTTCCGTTCCTTCGGAGGAGCAGTCAGAGGAGCAGTCGCCCGCCGCCGATCCGGTTCCCGTCGTTGCCAGTCGTGAGACCGTCGTCTCTGCGGATGCCGGGCAACTCCCTTCCTCCGGCGGGAAATACCCCATAGCATCGGTGCGCATTTCCCACGACGGTTCGTTTGCCGGCCGCGGGTGGGAGACTGTTGCGGTGGAGCTCCTGGATGCAGATGGCAGGAGAGTCGTCTCTCCTGCGTGGGCGCAGGATCTCTTCCTTCGGACCGTGTACGGCGAAGCGGAGTTCCGCCCTTCCATTCTCAAGGAGCAGAACTTCGTGGATGGCAGGGCGACGGTGAAGATGCTGCCCCGCGGCCGCCGCACCATCGTGATCCAGATCCAGCCGCTCGGCATCATGAGCACGCCGATGGCGTACAAGTAGATGCTCTCCCCGCGTAGAGGTGCAGGCCGGTCATGATGGCGAGGAGCAGAAGCGCGGCGAAGAACTTCTCCCGCGTGGAGAGGAAGAGCGCGGCGATGCCGAATGTCGTGCCGAGCAGCGCCGTGAGTAGCACGACCTGCCGTTGCGACCAGCCGCGCGAGAGCAGCAGGTGGTGCAGGTGCTCGCCCTGCGGGCTCCCGCGGAGCGGCGATTTGCCGCGTGCGATGCGTTGCAGGATCACGATGAAGCTGTCGATGAGCGGCACGCCGAGCACCAGGAATGCCGTCGCCACCTTCCCTCCTGCGTAGATGGTCAGGATGCCGAGCATGAGGCCGAAGAACATCGCGCCCGTGTCTCCCATGAGCACGCGGTTGGGCGGGAAGTCGAAGAGCAGCCCCGCGAGGCTGATGCCCGCGAGGACGAACGCGATGAGCGCCAGGTGCTGCTGCAGCGCGGGGTCCAGATGCGCGATGCGCGGGCTGATCGCCAGGAACCCTATTGTGAGGAATCCGATGGCAGAGAGGAGCGACACCTGCCCCGGCACGCCGTCGAACCAGTTGAGCGCGTTCGTAGTGAGCAGGAGCCAGCAGACGGTGAAGATGCCGCTCAGGAGCGGGGGATTGCCGAAGTACGCGAGCGGCAGCCGGATCGTATCCAGCTTGATGATGCCGTTCGTCAGGATGGGGTTGGTGATGGTGAAGATGTGCGTGCCGGTCGCGAAGATCAGGAATGCAGCCAGGAGCTGCATCCCTAAGCGCAGGGCGGACGGGAGCGGGCGGCGGTCATCGCAGAACGCCGTCAGCGTGATGAGCAGGATACCCAGCAGGATGCCGATGTTCTGCCTGCTCCACTGCGAGAGTGCGGCGAAGAAACAGAGGAAGACTGCGGTACTCACGATGCCGGTCGGGTAGGGGAGGCGCCGGCGTGTGAGTCCGTAGCGCTGCGGAAAGTCCAGCAGGTGCAAGCGGGGAAACAGCCGGAGTGCGATCAGGTGCAGGAGTCCGCAGACAATGAATGCGTGGAGGGGGAGCCAGAGGAGCTGTTCGCCGGGTGTCATGGGGGTATGGTACAGAAAGTTTGCGCGAATTGTTATATGGTGTTGGATGGCTGGATAGCTGGATAGCTGGATGGATAGTATTCGCGCCTTCCAAGTTGAAGGACAGTGTAGCCGCACAATTATCCAGCCATCCAACCATCCAGCCATCCGGTTCTTCCATGACAAAACCCCGTACAGCACCGGCCCGCGAACTCTTCGGTCTCCTCGGCAAGGTGCCGGATGCATCGGGCGTTCAGGCTGAGTGGAACCGGTTCTTCGCTGCGCGCGGGATGGACGCGTTCATGGGCAGGTACCCTGCGAAGCGGGAGCAGCTCCCCGAACGCCTGAGCGAGATGTTCCACTTCGACCGGCGGCTTTACCTCGTCGGCGCCGATCTTGGCACCGCGATCGTCCCCTTGATCGATTTCTCCGAGGAAAAGAAGGTGGACATTGTCCTTAATCGTGGAGGGGTGCTCCATGGCAAGTTCCTCGGGACGACTGATCCGGCTGCGGTGTACGCCGCATGCGGATTGGAGCCGAAGTGATCTGGATTCTTCCTTCTCGTCAACTTCCTTCCCTCGCCAATGCCGGCGGAATCAGTACAATGGTGGCATCCAAATTTCTTCCCCCGCTCTTCATGAAGAATCTGGTCGATGCGACACTCAAAGGCAAGCGCGTCCTTCTTCGTGCAGGCTTCGACGTGCCGCTCGAAGGCGGGAAGGTCGTTGATACGTCCCGCATCGAAGCGCTGCTCCCCACGATGCGGTTCATTCTCAAGGCGGGGGCTTCCCTCGTCATCATGGCGCACCAGGGCCGCCCGAAGGGGAAGCCGGATCCGGCGTTCAGCCAGCAGCCGCTCGTGCCGATCCTCAGGAAACTCCTCAAAGCCAAAGAGGTGCAGTTCGCCAAGAGCTGCACGGGCAAGGAGACGCTGAAGGCGGCGCAGTCCCTCAAGCCCGGCGAAGTGCTCCTCCTCGAGAACCTGCGGTTCGATGAGCGGGAGAAGAAGAATGATCCTTCCTTCGCCAGGGAACTCGCCGCGCTCGGCGACGTGTACGTGAACGATGCGTTCACGAACTGCCACCGCGCGCATGCGAGCATGGTCGGGGTCCCCGCGCTCCTCCCTGCCTACGCCGGGCTGCAGCTCGCGGAGGAGGTCAGCCATCTCTCCGTGATCAACGAACACCCCGGCCATCCCATTGCGCTCATCATCAGCGGCGCGAAGATGGAGACGAAAGTTCCCGTGATCCGGCACTTCCTGGACAAGGGCGACGACATCCTCCTCGGCGGGTGCATCGCCAACACGTTCATCGCCGCCCGCGGGTTCGATATCGCAGAATCCAAGTACGAGGCGCAGTTCGTGGAAGAGGCGCAGGAGATCATGCTGGAGAGCGAGAAGGAGGAGAACGCCATGGTGCATGTGCCGCGCGACGCGGTCGTGGCGAGTGCGGCATCTGAAGATGCGGTGAAGCTCAATCTTCCCGTGGAGAACATCACGGGGGACATGAAGATCCTCGACATCGGCAAGGTGACAGTGGAGCGGTACGTGCAGGTGCTGCAGCGCGCGGAGACGATCATCTGGAACGGGCCGCTGGGCTTGTATGAGCTCAACCGGTTCTCGCACGCGTCCAAGCGCGTTGCGGAAGCGGTCGCCGCCGCGGCCAAGCGCGGCGCCACCACGATCATCGGCGGCGGCGATACGATCGATTTCCACACGCGGTACAACTACTCCATGGATGCGTACACGTTCGTGAGCACCGGCGGCGGCGCGATGCTGGAGTTCATCTCCGGCAAGAAGCTCCCCGCAATCGAGGCGCTGGAGAAGAGCAAGTGAGGAGCGATAGTGTATAGTGATCCGGTGCCAGTTTTTCCTGTTTGCTTCTCCCTGCTTCCGACATTTCTCCCTTCATGAAACAACTCACAGTCCTATTTCTGGAAGAAGGGGAGTCTTGGAATACGCTCGTCCGGCGGTTGCGCCACACGGAGGGGGAGCTGCTCCTCATTCTCTCCGGCATCGGCGATGAACTGTTGCTGCGCGCTCCCCAGCAGGAGCGCGATGCGTTCCTCTCCTCGCTCGCGAAACTGAGCGGGCGCGTGCGGCTTGCGACGCGCCACAAGACGGTCGCATCCCTCGTGAGGGGGAATGGTATTCGCGTGACGGACCGCGTGCAGGACCTGCGCCACCTGCTGGAGCACCATCCCCAGCTCCCCGAGGCGCTGCGTGAGTTCTCCCCGCAGATCTGGCGGCAGCAGCTGCGGTCGCGGCTCCAGGCGATGGGTCTCCTCTCGCTCCCCAAGATTCGCATCTGGATCCTGATCATCGTGAGCGTGGGGCTCTTCTCCTTCGTCTTCTTCCGCCTGCTCCCCTCGGCGGAGATCACCGTCACCCCGCGCGAGGACATCGTGAGCCAGACAGCCAACATCTTCCTGGTGCTCTCTGGCGCGACTGTAGAAATTCCCGAGCGGGTGCGGACTATGGCGCTCATTCCCGTTACCGTTCGCATTGATCGGACGCTCACGTTCGACCAGATCAGCAGAGAGTTCATGGGGACGAGTGCGCGCGCCCCGATGACTGTGATCAATGAGTCCATGGAGCAGTACAGCCTGCGCAAGGGGTCGCGTCTGGTGAACCAGGCTGGCATGGTCTTTCGCCTGCAGGAGCCGGTCTTCCTTGATCCGGGTGACGAAGTCACCGTGATGGCGGAGGCGGAGGGCGAGGACTTGTACGGCGAGGTGATCGGCGAGCGCGGCAACGTCCCCGCAGGTTTGCGGTGGGATTTCCCCGGGCTCGCGGAAGGCGAGCGCCGCCTCATCTACGGCATGAACAAGGTTGCGGCGACGGGCGGAGTCACCGACTTCCAGACGGTGCTCAAGCAGCAGGACCTGGATGTTGCGCAGCGAAAACTCCGGTCGGAACTGCTGAGCCTCGCGAGCCAGATGGTGGATGAGGAGATTCTCCTCTACAACCAGGAGCACGGGGATGAGGTGCTCACCCGCCTCTACTATGACGAGCTCACGGTGCACACGTTCACGGGCTTCGTCCTGCCCACGCAGTTCCTGGGGGAGAAGGTCTCCTCCGTCCCGGTGGAGGGCGCCATTGTGTACACCGCCTACGGCTACGACGCGCAGTACATTCTGACGATGCTCGCAGACGAGCTCGCGACGCATGTGACGGAGGGCAAGCGCCTCCTGCCGGAGACGGTCAAGCTGGAGCGCCTGGTGGTGCACGTCATCGACTATGAAGACGATCTTTCCTGGATCAAGCTCACGGTAGACCTCTCGGGCACCGAGCAGGCGATCCTGGATCCGCTCACGCCTTCCGGCGCGCGATTCGCCAAATCGCTGCGCGAGATGGTGGCGGGGAAATCCGTCAGCGATGCGCGCAGAATCATCAAGAACTTCCCGGAGGTGGATCGGGTGGAAGTCTCGCTCTGGCCGCCGTGGAACCAGATGCTGCCGACGATTCCGTACCACATCTCGCTCACCGTTGCCGCCCGATGAACTCCCTCGCGCTCAGCAAGCGGCTCGCCATCGTACTCATGGCATCCCTACTCGCCTGTGCGATTCTGGCTGCAAATCTCTTCGTGTGGTTTGGCCTGATGGTCCTTGCCGCCCGTGGCGGTTCCGCTGTGTTCCCTGCGGAGTGCGGCATCGTCTTCGGCGCTGCGGTGCGTTTCGACGGCACTGCGGGCCCCAGTTCCCTGCGGCGCGTGCAGACGGCGGCCACACTCTACCGGGATGGTCAGATTGAGCGCATCTTCATGACGGGGGGCAGGGGAGAGGGGATGCGCTTCAGCGAGGCGGAGGTTATGTCCTCCGTTGCACTGGAGGAAGGCGTGGATCCCGCGGCGATTGTCCTCGAGGAGAACGCCAGGTCTACATGGGAGAATTTGCTCTTCGTGAAGCCGCTCGTAGAGGATTGTTCTTCTACGGTCGCCATCAGCGACGGATACCATCTGGCGCGCATTCGGCTGCTCGCTCAGAAGCAGGGGTGGGGAACGCTGCAGACGTATCCTGCCGAGGAGCATCCACCTCTGCGCGATGCAGTGCGTAACATCGTGCGGGAAGTGCTGGGGTTGGGGTACTACACGTTCTTCTAAAAGGAGGGGGATTACCCGCTAGGGGAGTTCTGGACGAACGTTCACTCTTGTATAAAAATTGTATTCTCTATTTCGCCATACTTCCCTTACCTATAACAAGAAGTCATCTTCCCTGTGAGTACACGGGACACTAGATGTAGTGCTCCTCTTCTACCGGACCCTTCTGCGTGCCGATCTGTCAATTGATTAGTTAACATAAAATGCATTATGTTAAGTTACAGAAATGTGGAAAACCCTCTCAGGCGGTCACTCCCCTGCGACTTCCCTGCTCTCCCTCAGTCCCCTATGCCACGCACGCAATCATCCAGGTTCTCGGCTCAGAAAAGCGAATCTTCTACTCCATTGGAGAAAGCGATCGACCGCTACCTCGTTTTCCTCCGGAGTGAAGAAAACAAGTCACCGCTGACAGTCGAGGCCTACACACGCTCTCTACGGCTTTTTTGCGACCTCTCGGGTATAAAGACACCCGGAGAGATCAATAAAGGCCTTGTTCGTGTCTACAAATCCGAACTCCATCTGCATCGGACTCATGCCGGCCGGGAGTTTGCCGTGCGGTCGAAGAATCACCACTTAACAATCCTGCGCGCATTTTTGCGGTACTTAGTGCAGGAAGAAGAAATGGAAGTCTACTCACCAGATTGTGTAACACGCTTCAAAGAGGAAGAACGTCAAGTTACGGTTCTCTCCGCAGAGGAGCTGGATCGTCTGCTCAGTGCGCCGGATACGGCAACGCGCGCCGGCAAGCGCGATAGTGCGATGCTGGAACTCTTCTTCTCCACCGGGCTGCGCCTTGCGGAACTGCGCAGCCTTAACTGCAAAGACCTCAATTTCACCACGCGCGAGATCTCCGTGCGTGGAAAACGCGGCAAGATCCGCGTGGTTTTTCTCTCTGACCGCGCAGCGGAGGCACTCAAAAATTACATGGAGAGCCGGGTGGACAGCCTCACTCCCCTCTTCATCCGGGGGCTTGAGCAAGCGGGAAACATGATGCCTCCCGGTGAGAACTTCCGGCTGTCGCGCATCTCCATCTATAACTGCGTAAAGAAGTATGCGCTGCAGGCAGGGATTGTGAGCGACCCTTCCCCACATACCCTGCGCCACTCCTTCGCCACGGATCTCCTGCGCAACGGTGCTGACTTACGTTCTGTGCAGGAGATGCTGGGGCATAAAGACTTAAGTACCACGCAGATTTACACGCATGTAACAAACCCACAATTGAAGGAAGTTCATCGCAAATTTCATGGGAGGTAAGTGACTATATCTTTTTCTTTTGGTATTTTTATCTTGAAATATGACAGTCAATGTTCGACGTCGGATATCTCTCAAGTCAGCCCATAAAGACTCAGGACATTCTGGTTGTACTATTTGTGGGTTCATATCATCGCCAATAGTAGATATTTCTAATGAATCTTGTTTGTTCATTGAATCAATTTTTAAAACTTTTCTTTCAAAAATTGGTGATGCAAAAACAGCTAATGATCTCAGTTTAATCATTTGTGAATTGTCTGAAATAATAAGTCGTCTAACTGGTGAGCAGATTCAATATTTATTCCATAAAGGATATCACAAGGATTTTGTTGAAGCAGTCTTTCATAATACTGCCTTTAGAATGAGCCTTATCCATGCATTTACAAAGTATTGCCAGAGTGAATCAGAGAAGCGAACAGTTATATCTTCAAATGCAAAATTTATTCGTTTATTTCTTTGCTTGTCCAATATTTTTACCGCTAAAGCAGCCAACATACTTGCTGAAGAACGTAGCGAGGCGGTAGCTTACTGTGAGCTTATTAAGCAGCAATTTAGTCAGTTAATAGTCGAATCTAATATTGCTGTACCGATGCAAAGAGTCTTCTTTTATGTTCTTGAAGTTTTCTATGATCGGGATACACAATCAAAAGTGGATTTTAATACTTATGAAAAAAATCATGATAGAAAAATGTGCTATCCAAATGATTGTCTTGATTATTTGAAGATGAGTGATCAATTGATAAAAATAATTTTACTGGTTTCTTCAGAGGGGCTAATAATTTCAGAGGTATTTAAAACAGTTGAAGAAAATGAAGAACACAACACTAATTTAAAATTGGTGCTCCAACATGTACATGGTGTTGCGAGACACGTGCAGGTTCGCCTGAATAGCCCTATTCAATTTTGGGATGAGAGCATAGAAACCTCTTCAAAAGGTGCTCTTGCAAAAATAGCTAAAAATATTCGTCATAAAAATGAAGAAGTTCTCTCCTTAACACTTTTGCATGCCTGTGAAGATTTC
This sequence comes from Candidatus Peribacteraceae bacterium, assembly GCA_028699155.1. Taxonomy (GTDB): domain Bacteria; phylum Patescibacteriota; class Gracilibacteria; order Peribacterales; family Peribacteraceae; genus STF1-71. The sequence continues at coordinate 8,863 of JAQVVD010000026.1, forward strand.
CCAGTTGATGAAGAGATATCATTTTCAGATCAGCTTCTTAGGAAAATACATAATTCTAAGCAAGTTCGAGAGCAGTTATTTAAAATTGCTCAATCCAATCTCAGTGCTTTTTTGGATATTGATAATTCTGCTATTATCTCTCGAGAGTGGTCAAATAAGGTTTATTTAACAACTGTTAAGCTTATTGCAGTCTTAGAGTCTATTTCTTTTGCAAATGATGATTTGTGGAAAATTAGGGTGGGTGTTAGAGAATATTGGATGTGGATTCATGAGGTTAGTGAAATTATTAACCAAAAGAGAAGCTTGCAATCATTGGAGGATAAAAATGTGAGTGAGTCCATGTCTTTGATTATTACAGAAGGAAAGACAGATGAAGTAATCTTAACTGCAGCTTGGGATAAACTGTATCCGCAAGAAAGAATGCCATTTCGAATTGTTTCCTCTGCTCTTAAAAGGGGGGGTGGAGATGGGGGTGCTGGTGTTTTATCGACGGTCTTAGATGCTACTACGAGTAATCAAAATGCAAAGATAATTGGAATCTATGATAGAGATAATGAGGGTATTAATCAGTTTCATGGACGTGCCTCATCTCATTGGAACGATGTTGATGATGCGCTTAAGAGTGCGCATGATTCAAAAACGTATGCAGTGTTACTACCTGTTCCAAAGGGTAGAGAGGTTCATGAAACTGAAAAAATATTATGCATTGAATATTATTTCACAGATGAAATTTTGCAAAAATTCTTTCCTGGTTCAAAAAAGGAGGCGCGAATTATGAGAGACAAAAATGGTATTCAAATTCGTGACGAGAATGGTAGTCCTGTTGTGCAGGATATAGTTCTTATTTCTAATAATTCCAACGCAAAAACGAATTTTGCGAATAGTATTGTTCCAAAATTGCGCCAACAAGATTTTGCTAATTTTAAGGTTTTATTTGATCGAATAAAAATGATTTAAGAGATTCATGTCACCACACCCTCAGCCATATTCCCCCATATGCTAAAATTCACAAATCATGTCCCCCCCTTCCTCTCGCATTCCTATTACTCACACTCCTCTTCCATCATCCGGATCACTCTGGCTTTACCGAATCTTGTTCGCGGGGACGGGTGGGACCGAAGGGTGCATAGAAAGTTTCATGGCAGGTAGGTCTATAGGTCTCGTTCCCCTACCCCACCTCCCCCATCAACCGATACCGCCTAGTCTTTTCTTTTTCCCAGTCTTCTTGAAATTACACTTGCTTTCTGAGAATAAAGATATAAAATAAGTACGTAATTACGTACATTTTATGACCACTGTTTCCTTTACCGTCTTCAGGCAGAACCTTGCGAACTTCCTCACAAAGGCAGAGGAAGATTGCGAGGAGATTGTTGTAACCAGAGCCAAGGGCAGAAAATCAATCGTTGTGCCGTTTGATGAGTATATTTCTCTGCAGGAAACTGCGTATCTGCTCTCCAGCAAAAAGAACCGCAAGCATTTGGAAAAATCTCTGCTGGAAGCGCAGAAGGGTAAAACGGTAAAAGTAAGCCTCTAAGAATGGACATTGCATTTACCGAATCGGCTCATGAGGATTATCTGTACTGGCAGCAGCATGATTCCAAAAAATTCGAACGTATCCAGACTCTCTGCAGGGCAGTGCTCAAAGATCCTTGTAAAGGAATCGGGAAGCCGGAGCCTCTCAAGTATGACTTACAAGGGTGTTGGTCTCGGCGGATAGATACAACACATCGTTTGGTTTATAAAATTGTGAAAGATCGCATTGTTGTTCTTTCTTGTAGGTATCATTACTAGTTGGTATGCGCAGCAATAAGATGGGTATCGCTCTTGCTAGAATATCCCTACGTTTGCTACGATGGTCCCATCACGATGAGAGGGCACACCTAAGGTCCCGTCCGAAGGTTACTCCCTCTCGTTTTTGTATGCGAGTTTCCCCTTCAGCGCGCTGATAAATGCGAAGTACTTGCGGAACTTTCGCAGGAGTGCGGAGTATTTGGTGGGATTGGGAATGAGCACGTGCAGGAGTTTTTTGCGTTCCTCGAGGTATTCGATCAGGCAGTGAAAGTCTCCGTCCCCCGAGACAATGATCGCTTTCTTATAGTGCGGGTACTCGATCATGGCGTGCAGTACGAGTTCCGCATCCACATTGCCTTTGGTTATCCTCTCCCCTTCCTTCTTGAATTCCAGCGTGGGTTTGAAGACGAGTGTGTACCCCGCTTTCTGGAGGGATGTGTACATAGCTTCGTTGCCTGCAACGTACCCGATGAAGAGGAATGCCTTCTCCACATCGTATTTGTCTTCCAGGTATTTTCGAAACCTGGAGAAGTCCAATTTCCAGCCCTGGCCCTGAATTGCAAGGTTCAGGTTCTGGCTGTCGATGAATGCGTAGTTTTTCATTTTCAAAGAGGGATAGTACAACTACCGAATCTTGTTCGCGGGGACGGGTGGGACCGGCTTGTGCACTGGTGATCGATTTGTAAGCAGCACGAAGAGGATGCCGCAGCCGACGAGCGAGAGAGCGCCCGCGCCGAGCATGACTGCGTGGAATCCGTACCGGTTGGCTATCGCCGCTCCGATTGTTGCGGCGGCGGCGGTGCCGAGGCCGACCAATGTGGAGTAGAGCGACCACTCAAAGCTCTCATGGCCTTTATCCAAGTGTCTGCTCCAGAGCCCCAGCCACGCGGAGTATGCGCATCCGCTCCCGATGCCGAGGATGAACTGTGCGAGGAAGATCATGCGCACGTGGTTTGCCATGATGTACAGGAATGGCACCACTGTGACGCAGATGGTGCCGGCGAGTAGCCACCAGCGTTTCGCATGATCGCTGATGCGGTCAATGTGCAGGGAGAACGGCAGTTGCGCGAATGATTTGGTTACCAGGAAGATGCTGCTGGCGAGCCCGGCAGTAAAGACCGATCCTCCCACGATATCCTGCGCGATGAAGATTGCGAGGATCGGATCAATCAGGCCGAATCCCGTGAGCACCGTGATGTCCGAGAACGTGAGGAGGAGAATGGTACGATTCACGCGCATGCGCTTATTCTAGCGGAAACGCAGATGAGTGCGATGGTTTCGCGTATCTTCTTTGTCCACTCTGCCTTCGTTGATTCTGTGGTCGACCCTGCCAGCTTGCTTGTGCAGGGTCGTCTTTTATGCGAGCGCAGTCACGCCCCTCTGAAAGGAGGGTGCGGGAGCGGGCGGGAGGAAGAGGCGGCTGGAGGCTTCCTTGTACACTCCTCCCTGCCGCTGCCGGAAGTGCGCAATCATCTCTACGGAATCCGGCCGGTACGCCACGGGGGCGATGAGCGTGTAGCCCACGGCGAGGAATCCAATCAGGCAGGCGAGGAGGACGTGGATCTTCATAGTGAGTGGAATGTACACCTTTTTTGTACAGAGTTTTAGCGTTATCTATTGAATGAAATTGAAATTGTATCCTGAATAATATTTGTGAACAAAAAAAGAACGCTATACTGTCTTCCGACGTGCGCCTTCCTTCCGCTGCATCCGTCGGGATTCTCCTCAGCCTCGTTGCCGCTGCGCCGGCGGCGCATGCGTGGTTCATCCCCGATGTCTCGCGCACGCAGGTGACCAGCAGGCAGGTGAGCCGCACGGCGGAGTACCTGCGGTCACTGGATCGCAGGGAATTGCTGGAGAATTCCCGGCGCCTGCGTTCCTCGGATGCGGAGCCTTCCGCTGCGAGCCAGACGCTGCGCGACCCCGTGCGGCGGGCACTTCGGCCTGCGCAAACCTCACCGGAAGCTGCGAACAAGCAGCGCACATTCCAGTCGCCTGTGCTCTCCTCTTCCACTGAGCCGAGCAGGATCAGCAAGATGCCTGTCTCCCTGGAGACAGAGGCGTTCTACCGCAATGGCATCAAGTACTACCTGGGAACCGGGATTCAGAAGGACTACGGGTTCGCGTTCATGTGGCTCAACTTCGCGCTGGCGGACGGGCATCCCCTCGCGCGCGAAGCACTGATAGAAGTCGTGCGGCGCATGAATGCGCGGCAGCTCGCTGATGCAAAAGAACGCACCAAGCTCCTCTCTTCCAGATTCCTCCATTTCGAGGATAAGCGCGAGATGGTCATCCGCGACCGTGCGCGGGAGAATGATCTCCGAAAGCTCATGGCTGCTCTGCAACGCTACCGCAACAGCTCGAACCAGATGCAGTACCCCGTCCCGATCCGGGAGGAAGGCAGAGAGATCTGCCTGCTCACGGCGGCGACGTGCCGGGATCTCCTCGATTTCCGGGCGATGGTGCCCGATTTCATCCTCACGATCCCCATCGACCCGCTGGCCCGCGCGGGCGGGAACAGTACGCAGTACGTCGTGCTGCTCAATGACGAGAAGAAGCTCGTCCTCTACGCCCCTCTGAGCGAGGCGTCGTTCGTGGTTGTGCACGAAGAGGAGGATGACTGACGGCAGAGAGCTCTGTTCATCGCGCCGGGTTTCAGGTAGCCTCTGCCTCCTTTACGTATGCCTGCCGATACGAACCTCCACCACTGCGTTGCCGAGTCGTTGCTCGGCCGCCGCAGCCGCCGCAATACGCCGCAGGTGGATGCGCAGGAGCACGGCGCGTACCACCGCGCGGTCGGTTTTCAGCCGCCCTGCATGACGCTGCGTACGCTGCTCCACTCCGCGATGCGTTCCAACGGGCATGCGGTTGATCCGGGCGTGGCGCAGGATCTCTACGACCTTCTGACGCCGGAGAATTGGCGGCAGCTCTACGTACACGGTACGTTCCTCTCCCCTGCTGCCAGCGATGCGGAATTCAGGCGGCGGGCGGCGATTGCCGCATACCATATGGATCGGTTTCTCCTGGCAGAAGCGATGGAGGTTGCTTCTGCCATCGGGCGGCTCACCGGATTCTCCGAGACGCACAGCGCCAAGGGGGCATACGTCTTCTTCCGCACCAACGATCCGCTCGATGCGATGCACCGGATGGTCGAAGAGCAAACGGAGCAGGGTGCGTACAAATGGGTGGAGCCGATGTGCCGGACTATCCGGATACAGATAGCAGCATTGACAGACACGCCGCAGATTGCCGCTCTCTCGCATGAGCAGCGTCAGAAGCTGATTGACCTCCTCACGCAGCAGCAGGATCGCCTCGCGTGGCGGCGCACGACCGTAGAGCCGAATGTGCGCGACTACGCAGCCGAGCTCGCGCTGCTCGGCGGCCGCGGCGGCCCGGATATGAAGCAGATGGACTGATTTATGGGAACGGGCAATTCCTGCTTGCACGCGTTCTTTCCACGCACTCAATCTCTCTGTCGGCTTGCGCCTGGACTTCTTCAATCAGCATTTCCAGGCGCCTCGCAGTCATTTCCATCACCTCCCCGAGCATCGGCGAGAGGTCGCCATCCGCAGGCGGCTGCGGGATCAGGTCGCTGCGATCTTCGCCCTGAAAGTCCAGCAGCCTGCCTCTGTTTTCCCGCATGGCGTCTATCCCCCGCCCGTGCAGATCGTGGAGGTACGCTAGCTTGTCGCGCGGATCCCAGTCGGGGTCATCGATCTCCAGCCTGTGCCCATTCATCCTTTCTGCCATGAGCAGAGAATTCTATGGAAAACAGGAATGTGAAGCAAGGTTTACCTTTTGTTCTTCTTTCCTTCTTTGTAAGGGGGGGCTGTTTTGGATTCATCGAAAACTTTTTTGGCTAACAGCAACCACCCCCACCATATTGTTGATGTTATAAAGAATAAGATTATAGGAAGTAAGATCTGGTGTTTTGGTATTAATTTGTGTGTAATTTCTATACTGCCATTTTCTTGTTTGAAGTTAGCAATATTTTTAAGAGTTGGTTCTTCACAAATTCTTTCGTAATAGAACCCTGGTTCAAATAATAGTGTAGTACCGCTAAATGTGGCTGGCATACAGCCTTCGCTAAAAAATACATCTTGTTCTGGGCATGCCATTCTATTTTCTCCTGATTTGATTCTCATATCTAGTGCATCATCAAAGCCTGGTGGTACTGTCTTTTTGGTACATAAATTCCATTTTAGAATCTCGCTTGGTATTTTTGTGAATAGTGAGATCAGAGGATACGTTGATTGAAGATTTACATTTGGAGCTGCTCGTTTTGGAATGGATTCTCCTTCTTCGCTCTCGATGAAGAAAAAACAATGTTTACCATTGTTATCAGATAATTTACTTATTTCGATGGTGGATGCATCTTTTTGTGTTGTTCCTAGTACCAGCGCAATGGCTATTGGAATTAGCCATATAATAAATATTGGCTCTCCCCTAGGAGAAGTTCCTCTACACTTCTCCTATGCACGTCCGGTACGCCAAAATCTCGACATTCAAAATCAGAAATATTCTGAAGTGCTTTTCTGAAGACCTTCCAGCAAGCAAAACAG
>JAQVVD010000037.1 GCA_028699155.1 Candidatus Peribacteraceae bacterium
ATGATTTGGTTATGGCTGGCGACCAAAAGCTGACGCTCAGCCAGGGCAATAAAATCCATCCAATACATTCGACCATCCCTAAAAGTGTGAGAGGAATCGGAGTTGTGGTCTTATAAACCCCGATTCTCGTCTATAATTTTTCTATCGCGACGCACTCTTACAGCGTCCAACACTTCGGGGGGCGTCATGCGCACCGCCGGCGCGGGCCGGCGCTTCATCATGGAATGGTAGCCTTCGCTTGTCTGAAAACAAATCTCAGTTTCCCCATCCTTTTCTTTCTTCTTCTCGCTAACGGCGCGCGCCGTCATGAGCATCTTGGGGCTTTTGGAAACCCTGACCTCTCCTGTCTCGGCGTCGAACTCAGCGAATACCTCGTCCTTGTTCTTCCAGCCATGCGCCTGCAGGAGGCGCCCTAAGTTGGCTGAGATGTTGATTTGGTAGACCGAGCCGAGATACACCTTCCCTATCTGAGATTTCAAATCCATCATTATAAACACCTTAGAACTATAAGGTAGGAAACCTTTTTATAAGTTTCTAATTGGGATGGGGGAATATTTTATCTCTATAAACTTCTAATATGTTCTATTAGATGGATATAAAAGATAGTCTTTCTCCGAGGTGAAAAGCAAGTGATATAAATCTAATACTTCCTATTAGAAGCATGGAAGGGAACGATGAAAAAAAAGGAAAGCCCATATGGGCGAAGGAAAACACCGTCGTAGACCTGGTTTCTTTGAAGGCTCATCCTCGCGACAGCTACGACGACGTTATTCGGATGCTGATTGATTTCCGGCGCGCACACTCATCCTGTCCGGGAATCCCGGTGAAAAGCGCCCCTGTGGTCAAGGAGGTCGTTTCAGATGCAAACACGCCAACTCAATCCGGTTGAGGAAGCCAAACTCCTACAGGACTTGAAGGAGATAGCCAGGATGGACGCCGAGGGTGAGGCTTGATGCCCTACTCCAAGCCAATCCCGCACAAGTTCTCCCCGCAGGCCGACGGAGCCCTCCTCGTATGTTCGAGGTGCGGATGGGTGAGGCTATCCAGCCGGGTGAGCTCGGCAAGGCGCGGCGTCGCTTGCAGGAAGGAGGGGAGAGCATGACGCAAATCGCCAAGTTCCACCCCGCCAACCGATTCGCCCCTGACATCACGGGGGAGAGTGGATGCGCGAACTGCGGCGGTGATATTGAGTTCGTCAAAGCCACGTCCAGCCTCGGTGAGATATTACAATATTACGCCCACAAAAAAGAAACCCCTGATTACAATATTACATGCTTCGCCAAGCCAAAGAAATCCCAGACCATCCGCCCCAAACCAATCGAGGTCGGAGAGAAGGTCGCCTTGTGGGAGATGTGGCGGGGGATGAAGAAGGGGCTCTATTGCGTAAAGTGCTTTGCATACTGGGGCAGGTTGGGGGATACGGCACGAGAAGCCGCATGTGGATGCTTTGACACATACGAGGAGTTCCCACGCAAGCTTCTCAATGCCGAGATAACGGAGTGCGTGCCGATTGAGATGCTCTGGGATGCTGAGGATAACGTTCTAGACATCAGAAAGGAAGGAAAATATCTCGAATCAATAGAGCCTGATTCGGCATTGGGGCAGAGTGCTTTCGTAGCAAAAGACACGCCCTCATGGTCGAACAAACAATTCTGCGACTTTTTCCTGAAGACCTACCCGGACATCCGCAAGGACTGGATGAAGTTCTGGATTTGGAAGTGGAGGGCGGTAGCATGACCTGCCACTCCAGGGACTACGAGTCCCTGTCTGCCGAGGAACTTCGTTCCTCAACATGCCCAGCTTGCCGGTCAGCGGCACGGATTCTCGAACAGCAGAGGGCGAACAAGGACGCCAGGATTCAGGCGGAAGTGGATGAGGTGAACGAGGATGTGTAATTTCTGGTCTTGTTTGGTGGATAAGCATGGGCGCGTTCTTTGGGATGGCAACATCAGCGGGCACGAGGAGCTTATCAAGAAATTCAATCTGAAGGACGACAAGCTGGAGAACCGCGATTTCGTCCGCATCGAGATAAACCCGACGAAGTTCACGCTCCATAAGAAGGACTGGGCTTTCAAGGTGGATGAGGAAGGCACGTTGCCGGCCTGGTTCACCAGAGGGAGAAAGCACCTCGAAGAGAAATGCTGGAGAACCATTTTCGCCCACATGAAGGACAAGAAGCTCTACCTGATTCAGCCTGAGATAGATGCTGAGGTAAAACGAATCAAGAAAATCCAATTCTTCTCCATGAAGGGAGAGGTCAAGAAGGAGTGGCATCTTTCGGTAGGGAAAACGTGGAACGCGGCGGAGAACGCGGCGTGGAACGCGGCGGAGAACGCGGCGAGGAACGCGGCGTGGAACGCGGCGGAGAACGCGGCGTGGAACGCGGCGAGGAACGCGGCGTGGAACGCGGCGTGGAACGCGGCGTGGAACGCGGCGTGGAACGCGGCGAGGAACGCGGCGTGGAACGCGGCGGAGAACGCGGCGAGGAACGCGGCGGAGAACGCGGCGAGGAACGCGGCGTGGAACGCGGCGTGGAACGCGGCGAGGAACGCGGCGTGGAACGCGGCGAGGAACGCGGCGTGGAACGCGGCGTTGTCTTGCCAGATGAGGGTATTCCTGAAACTCGGCGTGAAAATCGAAGCGAAGCACATCCAGTATGCGGCTGACGCGATGGCTGTCTGGGAGGCAGGATACGGGCTCTATTGCGATGTGGGCGGGAAGCTCTATGTATATGGGGTGGAGAAATGACACCCCTCGACTGCGCCTGGAAGACCGGTTCCACCCAGCACGACGGGACCAAAGCCCCGCCCGAGCGCTGCAAGGCGCAAGGATGCGATGGGACGTATCAGCGCGCGTTCTTCCGAGCGTGCTATGTGCCTCTCCGATTAGTGGAAGAAAGAAAAGCCACGATTTCACACATGCTCACGTCTGATGATACGCCAGCGCGCACTTCCAGTAATCTCTCCCCAACCCCCTCACACCCCCCTACACCTCCCCAATCTAGGAGATTGAATCATGACATAACCAAACAATCCCCCAGCGAGAGCCAGTCCGATGCGCGAGTGAGCGTTCCTGAGTTTCCGATTAGTGGCGGTTTACCAGTTCGAGGTGTTTCCTGTGGCTGATGGACTTCCCGGCGCACCGAAGAAGTACCTTGAAGGGTTCGGGCGCATCAACGCCGACATCCCGAACCAGCTTATCAGGCCGCTAGAGGAGTTCTGCAAGAAGCACAACCTCACGAAGACCGACATCATCACGATGGCGATAAACTATGTCATCATGGCCCCGGACGAGCGCGAGGCGAAGCTCAGGCAATCCCTTTTCCTTCTCGATGCCGCGAGAAAAGAACTCGCCGAGGCGAAGGAAGCGAACTCAAAACTTCAATCCACAATCGCCCAACTCCGCGCCAAGCCTGAGAAAATCCAGCCATTACAAAGCATCGAGGCACGCCAGTTCCTAGAATCCACGAAGGAGAGAATCCAGAAAGGCGACCTGTCCAAGAGCGCGCTTCTTTTCCGCCTCGAACACCTCCGCGCGTTCTCAGTGAATAAAAGCCTTCCCGAATCCCAGCGCGCCGAGATTTTCCTGTTCCTCGAATCCACCAAGCACTTCCAGGTCGATGAGAAGGAAATGCAGAAGGCAATCCGGCACGCTGAGGCCCAGGGTTCCCGGCCCCATGAGATTTCCCGCCCGACAATCCAGGTTTACGATTTCACGAAAG
>JAQVVD010000006.1 GCA_028699155.1 Candidatus Peribacteraceae bacterium
GCACTCCTCGCTCATCTGCACGATGCCATCGCCGCACTTGGTGTGCGTACACGCGTTGCTGCACTCGTCCGCCTCGCTGTCATTGCCATCGTCGCATTCTTCGCCAGACTGCACGTATCCGTCGCCGCAGAATGCGTTCTCGCAATGGTGCGTACAAGCATCCGTGTCATCGTCATTCCCGTCATCGCACTCCTCGTCCCCCTGCACGTATCCGTCTCCGCAGACGGGCAAGCGGCAGAGAACCGTACAGCCATCCGCATTATCCTCGTTGCCATCGTCACACTCCTCACCCTCATCCTGCACGCCGTCGCCGCAACGCGGCATGGAGCAGTTTAAGCGGCATGAGTCCGGTTCTGTATCGGAATTCCTCTCCCCGTTATCGCACGCTTCGTACTTCTGCAGCACGCCGTCTCCGCACATCGTGAGCCTGCAGTCATTATTGCAGTAGTCGGCGTTATCCGTATTGCCGTCATCGCACTCTTCCATGCCTTCGCGAATTCCGTCGCCGCAAACCGGAGAACGGCAGGTATTGGGGCATGCATCGAAGTGGATGTAATTGCCATCGTCACAGTCTTCCCCTGCTTCCACAATCCCGTTGCCGCAGCGCGAAGGGGTCGCCTGTACGATGTCGGGAGCCGTGGAGGGCTGAGCAAAAACTGCCGGAGGAGATGTGAGCGCAGCGCCCGTCCCCTCCTGCACCTGTTCCGGCGTATTCTGTTGCACCTCTGGCGCCGCCTCGTGCACAGCAACTGTGTCATCCGCGCTTGCGGCAGGGAGCGATGGGATCGAAGAAGTCGGCTCCTCACGCTGCACGTCCGTGACGGGAATCGGCACCGTGGTCGTCACACGCACCGTTGAGGGTGCTGTCTGGGAATCCTCCGTGCATGCGGGCAGGAACTTCCTCTTGCAGCCACCGGAACACTGTCCTGCCTCCGTGCACACCGGTGGCTCGCAAATACCGCCACAAGTCTGCACGATGTACCGCGCCTCCCGTATGATGCCTCCCGTCACGGGATCCGTAGCGTAGTACTCTTCCCGAAGCGGTTCGCACTCCTCCCCGAGATACGGCGAAACGACCCTGTCTCCGCAGTAGAGGATCCTGCACGCCTCCGTGCAGTTGGTGAGCCCGTTGAATCGCCCCAGATCACACTCCTCTTCCTCCTGAACGACGCCGTCCCCGCACTGCGGAGGAATCGTCTCCGTTTCGCTCTCATCATCGAGAATCGGGCATCCGGGCGTCCCGTAAGGCTTCCCGATACACTCCTCCCACTCCGCGCTGGCTGTTCCTCCGCTCCACCCAAACGCGAGCAGCGCACAGAGAGCTGCGATCTTCCACGGCAGTGCGTTGGTGATATTTCTGTCCATTTACAATATATATTATAGCACAAATACCCTTCAATTTCTACTCCTTATTCCCGGGTGGCGATCGTGGATTCTTCCTGGGTGTACAGAACCTTTTTTGGCTGTACCATCGCTTCTATCTGATGATCCCCTTCCAGAATGGAGAGGGATTGCTCCTGCGCCAATTGCATCTTGAGAACCTCCTCGTCCAGGAGCAGCTGGGACCGTTCCCGCTCCAGCGTACGCAGCATGTACCCCTTGGTGGCATTCGCGTTCTGGTGGAAGAGAATGAGCAATGCCAGAACCAGAATGAGTGAACCGATGCAGAGCATGAGGAGAATCGTGCTCTGAGTAATCAGATCACCGAGCGACGACCGCCGCGGCAACGCCGGACTGGAGTGGACGGAAGACAAGGTCGGCACGGAGTATAGCATAGAATGTCGAATCGGGCGGAAGGATTACGCGCGGAGGATCGCGCGCAGTTTGGCGCTGCGGCTGCGGGGATTGCGCTGCTGCTCTTCAGCATCCGGAAGGATCGGTTTCCTGGTGAGCAGTACGAAATCCGCCTCTCTGCTCACGGCGCCCGTCCACTCGTCTTTCTCCGGCGTGCAGAGCGCGCGGAACGCCCGCTTGACCGGGCGATCCTCGAGGGAATGGTACGTGATGATTCCCATGCGTCCGCCGGATTTGAGGAGGCGCGGCCCTGCCTGCAGCAGAACATCGATCGCTTCTATCTCATGGTTCACCGCTATCCGCAGCGCCTGGAAGACCTGCGGCAGTTTGGAAGGCGCGCGGAATCCGTACACTTCCTCCGCGCACTGCCTGAGGGCGAACGTGGTCGCGGCACCCCGCTGCTTTGCCTTCTTTGCAAGCAGGAGGGCGCGGTCCAGTTCCCCGTACTCGCGGAAGATGCGGGCGAGCGCCCGCTCGTCGGACTGCACGATGTATGCCGCGGCATCCACGCCGCTTTCTCTGTCATATCGCAGATCGAGCGGCGCATCGGTGCGGAAGGAGAATCCCCGCTCAGGATCATCGACGTGCGGAGAGCTCAAGCCCAGATCCGCAAAGAGAATATCCACGCTCGGCAAATCGAGTTCCGGCAGCTGCAGGAAGTTCGCGTGGATGCACGTTGCCGTGCCGGGCAACTTGCTGAGCCGTTCCTGCGCGCTGTGCAGGTTCTGCGCATCGGCATCGATGCTGATGAGCGTTCCCCGCGCTCCTATCCGCTCCAGGAATGCGGCGGCGTGCCCGCCGAGCCCGAGCGTGACATCCAGCACCGTCTCCCCCGGCTGCGGTTGCAGGAACTGCAGTGTTTCCTGCAGGAGCGCCGGCGTGTGTGCGTGCTGTGCATTCACACTGCCATTCTCACTTCAAAATAGAAGAGTGCAAGCAAATGACATTGCATCCTGATGAGAATATATCTGTATAAAATATGTATTCAAATATCTGTGTTTGAAACTGCTAGCCCTCCAGGAATCGATTGCCTATACTTGCCTCCGTGGAGAGGTGCCCCACCTTCGTCAGCCGCGGCTGACTACGGCGGGCAGGCAGACTCCTTCCTCTCCCATGGTCATTCCCTGCTGCCAGGAAATGGAGAGGTGCCAGAGTGGTCGAATGGGACACACTGCTAATGTGTTAACCCCGCAAGGGGTTCGCGGGTTCGAATCCCGCCCTCTCCGCCACGCCTCACATGTGAGGCGTGGCTCCGCCCCCCCCATCCGAAGCCCTCGTCCGCCCGCAAAAAAATCTTCACTTGTCCTGCGGTGTCGTATTCTTGGCGAATACATGCCGCAAAAGACCCCTCACAGAACTCCCAATCCTCTGCACCATCGTTTGATCCAATTTTGCAGTGAGTCCAAATTCTTTGCAGACGGCGAGAACAGCCTCTGGAGAGATATTTGTTGTGTCAAAACAAACAGAACGTACGTTTTGGTCCTGTTCTGTGATTCCTGGTAATGTTCTAAAATCTATGTTGTGTCTCTGCAAGTAATTTTGCAATTCAAAAGTAGATGGCGGACCTAATGGGAAATACAGTTTTACTGTGGCCCAATTCGCTGGTACATCATCTTCGGGTCTGGTGGATCTGGAGGATCCGCCCTCTCTTCTACGATCAAGACTGTATTGTGCGGCAATGATGGGAGCGATTCCTGCCATAAGATATTTGTGTGAAGAATGTAAAGAATTAGTTATATTTTAAATTAAATTAATAGAATTGTCAAATTCTCGCCGGAATGAATTTCATCGATTCAAAAACGATGAAGCCCGCCACCGCCAGACCGATTGCGAGCACCCAATCGAAGAGCGTGAGCGGCACAAGGTGGAAGAGCATATTGAGCGGCGTGTAGACGATGAGGAACTGGAGCGCAAAGGACACTCCTGTCGCCCACAGGAGCCACCGGTTGCTGAAGAACCCAATCGTGGCGAGCGGTTTGCGCGACCGCACGGTATGCGCGAGCAGCAGCTCGAACATAATCGCCATCATGAGCGTCACGGAGCGTACTTCCTCCAGGGGCTTGCCCATGTGCAGCAGAGAGACGAAGAGCCCGAACGTCAATCCGTACGCCAGGAGAGCTGCGAAGACAAGTTTCCCCCACTCGCCCGCGAGAATGGATTCGCCCGTCGGTCTGGGCTTGCGCTGCATGATATCCGGCTCCGCCTCCTCCATGCCGAGCGCGAGCGCGGGGAAACTATCCGTCATCAGGTTGATCCACAGGATGTGGATGGGCAGGTACGGGAGCGGGAGATCGAGCGCGAGCGTCGTCGTAATGAGGAGGATCTCGTCGAAGTTCGCTCGCAGGAGGAAGAGCACGAACTTCCGTATGTTGTCGTAGATTCTCCTGCCCTCCCGGACAGCACTCACCATGGTGGAGAAATGATCGTCCGCCAGCACGACGCTGGAAGCCTCACGCGCGACCTGCGTCCCCATCTTGCCCATGGAGATCCCGACGTGCGCGCCCTTGAGCGCCGGCGCATCGTTCACGCCGTCGCCGGACATGGCGACAATTTCGCCGTTCTCCTGCAGGGCGCGGAGGATCTTGAGCTTGTGTACAGGCGATACCCTCGCGTACACGCCGATCTCTCCCACGCGCTCCCTCAGGCGCTTCGGCGTCATCGCATCCACATCATGCCCGCTGATGACGTCCCCCTCTATACCGACCTGTGCGGCAATCGCGCGCGCCGTCTCCATATTATCTCCGGTGATCATGATGGAACGGATGCCGGCCTGCCTGGCCTCGCGTATCGCCGCCCGGACGCTCGAGCGCGGCGGATCCTCCATGCCGATCAGTCCCACGAACCGCGTCTTCCCGCGTTGCGTGATCGCGAACCCGAGTACGCGCAAACCGCTCCGGGCCAGCTGCACTTCCTCCTGCAGGACATCCTCTCTGGAAACCTGGTCGCACAGTTCGACGATCTTCTCCGGCGCCCCCTTGAGGAACGAGACGTTGCCGTGTCTGGTCTGCATGTACTTCTTCTCGGAAGAGAACGGTACTTCTTCCTCGTCGAACCCGAGCCTCTTCACGCCCTTCTCCTCCGCGTACTCCAGCAGACCCAGCTCCGTCGGGTCGCCGAAGTCCGGGAGCTTTGCCCTGTTGCACGATGCCGCAATCTGCAGGAGCAGCGTATCGTCTCCTTTCTTTGCCCCCTGCGGCACCCATGCCTCCTTCACGCGCATGCGATTCTCCGTAATCGTCCCCGTCTTGTCGCTGCAGATGACTGTCACGCTCCCAAGCGTCTCTAAGGAATCGAGCTTACGGACAATCGCATTCTTCTTCACCATGCGCTTGACTCCCATCGCGAAACAGACAGTCACGACCGCCGGCAATCCCTCCGGCACTGCGGAGACTGCGAGACTGACTGCGATGAGAAGTACTTCGAAGAATGTACGGTCGTGCCACCACCCGAGAATCATCACTACGCTACAGAGCGCGAGAACTACGATGCCCAGCACGCCCCCCAACTTCTTCATGCGCGTCTGCAGCGGCGTCTCGGGAATCTCCGTCTCAGAGACGAGCTTCGCGATCTTCCCGATCTCCGTGTGCGCGCCCGTCGCCGTCACGACGTACTCGCCGGAACCGCTGCCGACGAGCGTCCCGGCAAACACCATGTTGTACTGGTCTCCAACCGGATGCTGCTTGCGCAGCACTCTCGTCTCCTTCCCCTCCAGATTCGATTCCCCGGTCAGGCTCGACTCGTTCGTCCGCAGGTGAGAGACGACAACCAGCCTCCCGTCTGCGGCAATGCGGTCGCCCGCCTCCAGCAGGACGATATCTCCGGGCACTAGTTCTTTGGATGGGAGAATCCGTTCCACGCCGTCCCGGCGCACGCGCACCCTGGGCGCGGTGAGCTGCTCGAGCATCTCTATGGCAGATTCCGCTTTGAATTCCTGCACGAATCCGAGCAGAGCATTCAGGAGGAGGATTGCGAGGATCGCGAACGCATCCAGGAAATTCTTCGCCTGTACGCCATCGCCCTCCAGAAACGGCATTGCAACCGAGAGCGCGAGTGCGCCCAGCAGGATGTAGACGAGCACATTCTGGAACTGCCGGAGGAAGAGGAGCGCGAGCGACCGTTTCTTCCGCGGCAGCTCATTCGGCCCGTACTTCTCCTGCAGGCGCGCAATATCCTCCCCCCGAAGGCCGTTCAGGGAAGTGTGGAATTGCTCTAAGACTTCCTCCACGGTGCTGAGCGAATACGAATGCAGGGTCACGGATGCATAGCATACGTGCTGCTCTGCGCTCCTGACAAATCACGCGACTCTCGACGGGTTCCTGAGATACTGGTCCGCGGCGAATGTCCCGCTCAGGTACGGTTTCGCTTCCTCCGCATACTGCGCATCGTAGTGCAGGTCCTTATCGAGCCAGAGTCGCGTGAACTCGGTCACGTCCATCGCGCCGTCATAGCCGTTCGCTCTGTTCTGCACCACGCCACTTTTCAGAACCTTGTACGTCCAATGTAGGTGCGGACCGGTGGAAGCGCCGCTCGATCCGCTCCTGCCGATAGGGTCGCCCTGGTAGACCTCCTGCCCCGACTGCACGTCCGCTGCGGAAAGGTGCGCGAGCAGGCTCCTCCTCTTCTCGTGTTCAATCACCACGTGCAGGCCGTAACCGCTCGCGCCGCTATTGACGACAGTCGCTTTCCCATCGTGCGGCGCATAGACGGTCGTCCCTTCTGCAACGCCGAAATCAATCCCGTTATGCCCCGCGAGCCCGTAGGCCGCATACATGTCCGGGTTCTGCCCGAACCCCTGGGTGATGAGCGGCGTATCCGCAATGGGAGAGAAGATCATGCGCCTATTGTAGAACAATCATCCGGTGCGCTCACCATGTTTCACCATCATCGATCGTGATGCTGCTCTTCCCTCCTTCCCAGAGCCTGTTTCGCACGACAGCTACGATCTGTATGACAGTCACATCCAGCAGCTTCGGCACCAGAGTCGCCTGATCCTCCGGCGGTTCACCCGGCTGGGGGTCGACGCCGGGGAGGACGATGCAAAAATCATCCAGCGAGAGGAGCATCCGCATTCTCTGGGCAAACGATGCCAAACCCATACGCAAATTTTCTTCTTCCACCCGTAATTCTCTGAGGGCAGTATCCTCCCGGATCGCTCCTCTCCGCACCCCAAATGTTGCTGCGAGCGCATCGCACACTTCGTCATACAGCCCGTCTCCCGTTGGCACAGAGTGCATAAGAGACACAGGGTACTGCGTCCTGCATCGCTATGTCAATAATACGTTACAATTGCCAATCGGCATGGAACTTCCCCTCCTTATCCGTTCGTTCGAAGGTGTGTGCGCCGAAGAAGTCGCGCTGCGCCTGGATCAGATTCTGCGGCAGCCTCGCCGCGCGGTACGCATCGTAGGCATGCAGGCTCGCGCTCAGCGCAGGCGCGGGAATGCCGCGGCTTGCCGCATAGGTGACTGCGCGGCGCCAGTCGCGCTGCTTCTCCCCGGCGAAACGCTGCATGAGCTGCTCCGTTGCGGCGACCGTATCGCCACTTCCGTACTGCGCCTGAAAGAGCGGCAGGAACGCGGAACGAATGATGCATCCCCCCCTCCAGATGCGCGCCACTTCACTGAGATCTACCTTCCACCCTTCTTCCTCCGATGCCCGTTCGATGAGGTCAAACCCCTGCCCGTACGTGCAGAGCGCGGCGAGCTCGAACGCGTTGCGGACAATCGAACGCAGCTTCTCCGGCGGAGGCACGGGATCCTGCTCATTCGTATCCGCCGGCAGTGAGCGGTGCGCCGCGCGCTTCTCCGCACTGCCGGAGAGAATGCGCGCATCCACCGCCGCATTGATGGTGGGAATGGCAACGCCGTACGTCATCGCCGCTTCGGTGGTCCACTTGCCCGTCCCCTTCTGCCCTGCACTGTCTGCGATGAGATCGATCAGGTCTCCTCCCGTTTCCTCGTCTTTCTTCGTGAAGATCTTCGCGGTGATCTCCAGGAGGAAGGAGCTGAGATCCGCATCGTCATTCCACGCGGCAAATGTCTCTGCCAGCTGCTCATTGCTGAATCCCCCTGCATTCTTGAGCAGCGCGTAGCTCTCTGCGAGCAACTGCATGATGCCGTACTCGATTCCGTTATGGACCATCTTCACGAAGTGCCCCGCGCCCCCCTCTCCTATAGAGGAGATGCACTTGCCCCCCTCGCCGTCGTCCGCCGCCATCTTCGTGAGGAGCGGCGCGACTGTCTGGTACGCCTTCGCATTTCCCCCCGGCATCATGCTGGGACCACTGAGCGCCCCTTCCTCTCCCCCGGAAATCCCCATGCCGATGAAGTGGATGCCCTGCGCCGCCAGTTCCTCCGTACGCCGCTGCGTATCGGGGTAGTGGCTGTTGCCGCCATCGATAATGGCATCTCCCTTCAGGAGCAACGGCAGCAGGTCCCGCAGGACGGCGTCCACCGCTTCTCCCGCCTTCACCATGAGGAGAATGGCTCTGGGATGGTCTAAAGATTGAACAAATTCTTTGTACGATTTGCAGCCTTTCATCTTCCCCTCCGCCCCGTGCTCCTCCAGGAATTTCTGCGTCACCTGCGCCGTGCGGTTGTAGACGGAAACAGCGGCGCCGTTGCGCGCAGCATTGCGGGCGAGGTTCGCCCCCATGGTTCCCAGGCCGATGACACCGAGCTGCTGCATATTATTTCTTCTTGATGCTCTCCCAATCCTTCATGAACCGGTCGAGACCGCTCTCCGTGAGGGGGTGGAGCGGCAATTTGACGAAGACATCGTACGGGATCGTACAGATGTGCGCGCCGAGCTGCGCCGCCTCTGCAATATGGCGCGGGTGGCGCGTCGACGCGACGAGCACTTCCGTTTCGAAATCGTAGTTCTCCCATGCGCGCATGATCTCCGCAATGAGCTCCATGCCATCCTGCCCGGCATCATCCAGGCGCCCGATGAACGGGCTGATGATGGACGCGCCCGCTTTTGCCGCGAGGATCGCCTGATTCACAGAGAAGACGAGCGTAGTATTCGTGCGGATTCCCTTCTTTTTGCAGTAGGTCAACGTCTTGAGTCCTTCGGTCGTCATGGGCACTTTCACAACCACGTGCTTGTGCCACCCTGCGTACTCATCCGCCTGTTTTCTCATTCCTGCAGCATCCGTTGCCGTGACCTGCGCGCTCACGTTCGGGACGAGTTTGCACATCTCGAGCACCGTCTTCTGAAAGTCTTTCCCCTCTTTGGCGACGAGCGTCGGATTGGTGGTGACGCCGTCTAAAATGCCCCAAGAGGCGATCTCAGCAACGTGCGCAACATTCGCAGTATCGAGGAAGAGTTTCATAGAAGAGGAGAAAAGTGTTCCCAGTATGCCTCGCTTAGCGCATTCTATCCAGGTCGAATGGCAGACTTCTCCACTTCTCCCATGATGCGCGTACCAACAACCGACGTCTTCGCCTCTACAGGAATCCTTACGGCGCTCCTCTTCTGTGCCTGTTCGCCACAACCTCCTCCTCCCGAAATCATGGTGCTCCCCCGGGAGACGGAAGCGGAACTTCCCCGGAAAGTGAACCTCGACGTTCCGTTCTCCACCCAGGCTCCTTTCGCAGACTGGGAGGATCCGCGGCAGCAGGAAGGGTGCGAGGAGATGTCGCTCCTCATGGTGCACCACTACCTGGAGGGAACGGATCTGGAACCGCAGCAGGCACTCGATGAGCTCATGGCGCTCTCCGATTGGGAGAAGCAACACGGGTATACCCTGGATGTAACACTCACAGAACTGGCGCGCATTGCGGAGGAGTACTACGGACACGAGACCACCGTGATCGAGGATGTGAGCGTTGACACCATCAAGCGGCTCCTGGCGAGCGGTCATCCCGTGATCGTTCCCGCAGCCGGCCGGAAGCTCGGGAACCCGTACTTCAGCGGCGAAGGCCCGTGGTACCACATGCTCGTACTCACCGGGTACGATGGGAAACGTTTCATTACCAACGATCCCGGGACACGCCGCGGGAAAGGCTACGAGTACACGTACGATGTCCTCCTCGGGGCGATCCATGACTGGACAGGAGTGAAGGAGGAAATCTCTACGGGACAGAAGCGTTTACTGATACTTGACAAAACTGGACAACTATAATCAAAAGTCTACTATGCCGTTATGGCACGCAAACGCAACGAAATCGGAGGAATTTCATACGATTCCGCTGCAGCATACGCAAGCATTCCCGAGAATCGTGAGCGTATTCTCGCGCATGCAGCAGATCTGCATGCGAATCTCGGTAGTGCATTTGCACGAAGGCATTTAGCGTGCAGCAAGATCACTTGGGAGGAATTCCAGGCGTACCTTGCAACCCGGAATGGCAATGGAGAACGGCGGCACTCCGATGCTCTGCCTTCCCTGCAGGAGCGCCTCGCTACTTCGATCATGGACATCCTGCCTGTGCGCATACATGAACCGCTCTTCTCCAAAGGAATCCTGATCGTTGCAGATCTGCACGGCAAGCCTGACAGCTTCCTCCGCACGATCTCGTGCATAGCGGCGGGGACAGTGCGTTTGATCAATACAATCCTGCTCGAGAAACTCTCCCTCAGACGAAATCCTGACGGCACGCTGGAGGACTGCAACGGCGCTTAGAACGAGCTCCTCGCCATCACCAGGAAGAGTGAGAGGAAAATGATGGCTGTGATGTTCAGCTTCACGAGCAGGAAACTACGGGGCTTAGCTGTTCGATTCATAGAAATTGGAGGTACGGCGGGGCACTGTAGCAGCACCCCTCGAACCGGCAAGCACCACAACTTGACAGTCCCACTCCATACAAGTATTCCTCATGACTTTACGATCTCACCGCTGCCCCATACACTGCTCCCAACGCATCTTCTCTCCGCATCCTATGCATGTAAATCGTCCCGAACCAAAGTCGCTGATCGGTCAAGATCAGTCCGTTGTGCCACTCTCCGTTCAACGGGTGCTCAAGAGTGCCCAGAAGATCTCCACAGCTTGGATCGGCCCTGAGGAATCGCCGGAACTCTCCCCAGAGGATGCGCGCGCCTACGAACTGGCGCACACGATCATGAAGCACATTGCAATCGAGGCGCCCCGCGTGCACAAATCGGGGCATCCCGGCGGGTCGCTCTCCGCGTTCACCTTCTGCTACGGATTGCTGCGCCGCAGGAATCCGAAGGAAGATGCGGCGCTGCGCATGAGTGCCGGGCACCTCTCCCTGCTCGCCTACGGTCTGCAGTACCTGGGAGGGCGCGGACAGGATGATCCGCGCCTCGCATCGCCGCAGGCGATCATCGCTGAATTCCGTACGCCCAAGGGGCTCCCCGGGCACAGCGAAGCCGGCATCGGCGACATCCCCTTCGGATTCGGCCCGCTCGGAAAGGGCTTAAGCAACGGTCTGGGATACGCGCTCGGGAAGAAGATGCTGAAGAGAGACGGCGTCACCGACGTGATGATCGGAGACGGCGACGCGCAGGAAGGGCAGATTATAGAAGCCGCACGCCTGGCATCGTATCTGGCACTCGATCACCTGATTGCGCACATCGACATGAATGACATCCAGCTGAGCAGCATGCCCTCGCACACGGTCGCCGCGGATCTCGCCGCGCTCTTCCATGCCATAGGCTGGGCGGTGATCGAAGTGCAGAACGGCAATGATCCCGCGCAGGTGGAAGCGGCGCTCACCGCCGCGGATGCCCTCGTCGGCAAAGGGAAACCCATCTGCGTCTGCTACTACACCACGATGGGGTACGGGGTGGAGACGATGGAAGCGGCGGCGAACAGAGGGTCGGCTTCCTTCCACGGTTCACCCATGAAAGATGAGGATGCGGCGAAGGAACTCGCCAAACTCACGCCGCTCGAAGAAGTGGTAAAGGAGTACGAGCCGTTCCGCAAAGCACTCGCCTCGCGCTACGAGGGGGCACCACCCGCATCGGAAATACTGCCTGCGCCGAAGAAGCTGAAACGGGCGGTGACGGCGGAGAAGGGAGCGGCGCGCAGGGACTTCGGCACCGTGCATGTTGCGCAGCTCATGGCGCAGGATCCGCGCGTGATCGTCCTGCACGGCGACCTTGCCGGGAGCGGCGGGTTCGATGCGGTGGAGAAGGAATTCCCCGGGCGCGTGATCAACTGCGGCGCGGCGGAAGCCAACATGTACATGATGGCATCGGGCTTGCGCCAGGCGGGGATGCTCCCGATCACCTACACCTTCGCCGCATTCGGCACCAATGAAGCCCGCGCGAACGCGCGCCTGATCGACATCAATTCCGGTCATGTCCCCTGCTCCGTGCTGCACGATTGCACCCACACGGGATTGAGCGTGGGCGAGGACGGAGAGACGCATCAGGAACGCAACTACGCGAATATCCCGCTCGACCGTACGCAGGTCTGGTGCACGGCGGATAGTAACCAATCCGCGGCCATCCTCGAACGCGGAATGGAGCTCGTTGCCCAGGGCAGGGAGAGCGCGTACGTCTTCATGCCGCGCTCTGGCCACGAGCAGCTCAAGAGCCCGAGCGGAGAAGTGATCTACGGAGCCGGGTACCGGTTCGATGGGCGCGCTGACCTGATCCGCGGGAACGGCGACACCTCCGACCAGCTCACCATCGTCGCGACGGGCATTGCCGTTCACGATGCGATGGCTGCCGCAGATGCGCTGCGCGAAGGCTCGGAGCAGCTGCACATCCGCGTCCTCAATATCGCGTGCATTCGTCCGATCGATGCGGCCGCAATTCTCCAGGCCGCACTGGAAACGCGGCACCTCCTGGTCGTGGAGGATCACCACAGTGAAGGCGGCCTCGCCTCGCAGGTTGCGGATGTCATCGCCGATTTCTCACTCCCCTGTTCCCTGCGCCGCCTGGGCGTGGACCACTACTTCCCGTCCGCTCCGGCCAAAGACCTCAAGCTCCTCGCAGGGCTGGACACCGAGAGCATCATCGATGCAGTGCTGGACGAAGTGCGCGCAGAAGTCCGCGGCGGCGAAGATGCCTTCGTAACTGCGGTGAGCGAGCTGGCCCACAATCTGCAGCACAGCAGATTCCGCGAGACGGCTCAAGTCTTCGCCAAGAAACTCAAAGAAGAGAAAGGGTACATAGACGCGTTGCGGCAATTCTGGGCGAGTAAGGAATGCCCCAAGGCGAAGTTGCCGAAGAACGAGGATCTAATGGAGCAATTATAAAAAAAACCCTGCGCCGAACGAGGGCTTTGGTGAGGGCGGAGCTACGCCTCATATGTGAGGCGTGGCGGAAGGGGTGGGATTCGAACCCACGAGACCCTTGCGGGCCTAACGGTTTTCAAGACCGTCGCCATCGACCACTCGGCCACCCTTCCTTCCGTACCTATTGTAGCTCTGATGCGAGCCGAACTAAAGATGCCGCACTCCCGAGTGAGGTGTGCCGGGTATAGTGTACATAAATTAGTTTTTATTATATAATATACTTATGGGAATCCGTGGAGAAATCGGCAACGCATGGGAAGGTACCAAGCGCACGTTCGCGAATTCCGGGAGGGAAACGTGGGATGCCGCCAAGAAATTGGATGTACCCGCCTTCTTCTGGAACCTTGGCATCGAACAGCCCGCCAAGGTGGGTTTGAACATCCTTGCCATCAGCACGAAGACCGCGCTCAAGATCTCCGGGCTGCTCCTCTGGAGAACCATGAAAACAGGCGCGAAAACTCTCACCATGCTTCCGCTCATTCCCATCGAAGCCGAGCGAAGGAGTTTCGATGCGCAGAACTATGCCGCTATGGCACGGGAGGCACCCGTTGCCATGCGGATTCCGGAGCATCCATCGCAGCAGGAACCGCTCCCGCAAGCAGCGTAAACGATTTGCCCTCTCGCCTGCTTTGGGTGCATGCTCATAGCAATGCTCTCTTTCACAGCTGCAACCACCACGGGAGCCGGGCGCGGCAAGGGGCTTGGAACTCCGACAATCAACCTGAACCTTGAGCAAATCCCCGCCGCATTGGGAGAAGGAATCTATGCGTGTATCGCCAACGACCAGCCCGCGGTGATGCACTACGGACCGAGACCCGTCTTCCGCGACAGTACAACCTGCGAAGTGCATTTTCTCGATGCGGAGCCTGCGAAAGGCCTCGCATCGCTCACCGTCACCGTAGTGGAGAAGATCCGCGACGTGCGGGATTTTCCCAGCCCCGATGCACTCAAGGAACAAATAGAGGAGGATATTCTCTGTACAAGAGAAATACTTGAAAATGGGAAATGGTAAATGGAAAATTGCTTCATTTCCCATTTTCAATTTTCAATTTTCCATTCACGGAAACGTGCATTTGCTATACTTCTCGCACATGCTCAGCTCACTGAAGCGCCTGATCGGCAATAGGAATCCACTGCGTCTGTGGTACCACCGCATGCGGGGTATTCTCGCGGTGCTGCTCTACGGTTTCCCAGCGCGGAACCTGACCGTGATCGGGGTGACCGGCACGGATGGAAAGACGACGACCGTCGGGATGGTCGCGCACATTCTCACCGCATCCGGCATTTCGTGCGGAGCCCTATCTACAGCCTTTTTTCAGGTGAAGGACTCTATCGTTTGGAACGCGACGCAGAAGACCTCTCCCTCACCGTTCATCGTGCAGAAATTCCTGCGGCGGCTCAAGAAGGAAGGCTGCACCCACGCCGTACTGGAATACTCATCCCACGGGCTCGTGCAAGGGAGGATGACGTGCACCTGGCCCAAGGTTGCCGCCATCACCAATACGTCCATGGAGCACCTGGATTACCACGGCACCATGGAGCAGTACAGGAAGGACAAGGCGCTGCTCTTCCGGCAGGCAAAGGAGGTACATGTCCTGAATGCGGATGACGAAACATATCCCACGTACAAGAAACTCTCCGCCGAGAAGACGCTCGCGTATTCACGGCATCCGTTAGGGAAAGGAGCCATCGGCTTCTGGCTCTCCGGCATCGCGGCGACTCCGGGGGAAACCTCCGCTAAACTCCACGGCTCGTACTTTACCGAGACATGGGATCTGACAGTGCGTATCCCCGGGATCTTCAACCTGGAGAATGCGCTCTGCGCCATCGCTGCCGCACACGCTGTCGGCGTGCCGGTCGAGCGGTGCGCTGCCGCACTCTCCTCGTTTCGCGCAGCTGCCGGACGCATGGAACGCATTGACGAAGGGCAGCCGTTCTCCGTCTACATTGATTTCACCGTCACACCCAATGCGTATCGCAAGACGCTCACCGCGCTGCGCGAGATGATCGAACCGGGCAGGCGCATCCTCGTGCTCGCAGGCAGCTGCGGCGACCGCATGAGGGAGAAACGCCCGGAGGTCGGGAAGATTTGCAGTGAGCTTGCAGACATCGTCGTCATCGCGAACGAAGATCCCTACACGGAAGACCCGCAGAAGATCATCGAGGAAGTCTGGGCAGGAGTAGACCAGTCGCAAACAGAGGCACACCGGATCTCTGACCGCAGAGAAGCAATTGCATTCCTCTTGAAAGCAGCGCAGCCGGGTGATGCCGTTCTGCTCTGCGGCAAGGGCTCCGATACAACCATGATGACCGCGGAAGGGCAGATCCCGTGGGATGAGCGCGAGGTCGTGAGAGAGATGTTAAAGGAAGCCGCCCATCCGTGAGGAGAGACGGCTCGGGTGCTCAGGACTACTTCCGGTTGCGCCAGCGCTCTACAAGAGACGCAACGACGCAGTAGAGGAGAACCCCGACGATGCACGTGAGGTGCATCCACCCTTCTTCTTGCAGGAATTCTTCCATGATGAACCCTTCCTTTCTTGGGACATCGGATGGCCCCCCTGCAAGATATTTATATTATAAAATAGTATATATGATTTGTCTATATGTAGATGTGTCGTATTTCCTCCATGCTGCTTTCCGATGTCCGAACGACAGAGAACCACCATCGCCGGCATCGATGAAGCGGGGCGGGGCGCACTGGCGGGTCCCGTCGTGGCTGCCGCCTGCATCCTGCCGGAACGGAAGAACCTGCACCCGCTCATCCGCGACAGCAAGCAGCTCACTCCTCAGGATCGGCTGGAAGCATACGCATGGATCTGCTCCTGCTGCCAGTACGGCATCGGCTCTTCCCTGGCATCCTTCATCGACAGCGACGGCATCCTTGCCGCAACGGAGAAGGCTATGCAGGATGCAGTTGCCGCACTCGCCACATCCGTCACGCCTACGTACCTCCTCGTCGACGGTCGCGACAAGTTCTGGTTTGACTACCCGCACAGTTCCATCATCCGCGGAGACGAGAGCGAACCGTGCATCAGCGCCGCATCGATCCTCGCCAAGGTCACGCGCGACCGCATGATGGAAGCATACGCAGCAGAGTTTCCCGCGTACGGATTCGATGCCCACAAGGGATACGGTACCGCCGAGCATTTCCTCGCACTCCGGCACCATGGGGAGTGCCCGCTGCACCGGCGCTCGTTCCTGAAGAGCATTGCAGTGAAGACGTGAGCTATGCCTCACGTCTCCTCGCCCATATCCACAGCGCGATGCCGGCAAGGAAGAGCGGGATTGTCAGAAGCTGCCCGCGCGAGAGCGTGAGCACACCCAAGTCGGTCAGCCCGTGCGCCTGCACGCGGAGGTACTCCAGCAGGAACCGCAGCGCGCCGTACAGCATGAAGAAGAGAGCCAGCCCCCTGCCCGGCACAGGCGGCCTGCTCCTGTAGAGGTACAGGCAGCAGAGCAGTGCAATGAGCACATCTTTCGCGACCGCGTAGAGCTGCGTCGGGTGCCGCAATCCCTCCACTTCGGGAATGGCAATCCCCCACGGCAGCGTCGTGACGGTTCCGTAGAGTTCCTGGTTGATGAAGTTGCCGATGCGCCCGAAGGAGAGGCCGATCGCAACCGGCACCACGAGGATGTCCGCTACGGCGAGGAAGGAGAGGCCGCGTTTCCGAATGGCGTAGAACAGGAGCGCCGTCACGCCGATGAATCCTCCGTGCGACGACATGCCTCCTCTCCAGATCGCAGGGATCTCGAGCGGGTGCTGCAGGAAGTACGCGGGTTCGTAGAAGAGCACGTACCCCAGCCTGCCTCCGAGAATGACGCCGATCACCCCCCATGTCAGCAGGGAGGACCACTCATCTCCGGAGAGCGAGAGACCGCGCTGCTTCTGCAGGATGCGCACCAGGAAGAACGTGAGCAGGAACGCGAGCAGGTACATGATGCCGTACCAGTGCACGGCAAAACTTCCGATTGCAAGCGCGACCGTGCGGGATGGGAAGAATTGCACCATTGCGTGCATTCTACCTGCTTCAGGGCACCGATCAACCTGCGTTCGCCTGCACGGCAGTGACCACCCATCGCTCCTTCGTCGTCCCGATGGGATAGCAGGTGATGAGTTTGAGGACGGACTGCCTGCTCTGCTGCTCCAGGATTCCTGTTGCGTTGGCGGATACCACGGCAATGGACTCAACCGTGTAATCCACGAAATTCTCCCCGCGCAGAATGCTGATCGTGTCGCCCTCCTCCAATGCAGGCAGCTTGCGGAAGAGCTGCCCGTACGCGCTCTGTTGGGCGCGTGCATCCGGCGGGCTGCTGTGCCCAGCGATAATAGCAGTCCCTCTCCTGCCAGGCTGCACGGAATGCGGGTAGGCAACCGCGCCGTAACTCAGGCCCACCTGCATCTGTTCCTCCAGCAGATTCCATTCCATCCGGTCCCAGTACGTCCGCGCAGGTTGGAAGACAGAGGTGCGTACTCCTATCTTCGGAATGGAGAGCGTATAGACGGAGGTGAGTCCCCACTCCTGCAATTCCGTTTCCTCCTCGGATACAACAGCCGGCACTTCCTCACTGGGAGCAACGGGCGCAGAAGTATGACCAGGACTCGGTTGCTGCTGATTGCTGGAATCGGATTCCTGTGTGAGCAGCGAAGCAGTGACAGGCATCGGATGCGATTGCCCCTGCATCTGCGTATCCCGGAGAGCCGCGATGCCGCCCTGCGTTCCTGCGGATGCAGAGACGTACCACTGCGTCACCACCCATGTCCAGAAACCGAACGACAGAATGATTGCGCAGATCGCACAGAGGTACGACCATGTATGCAGTTTTTGAATAGTGTCCGTCGTTCTTTGCATTGTGTGTGTTTCTGGTAATTGATGATATTATACAATATTTTTATACTTTTTACAATCTGCTAGGATACCGCCGTGTACTTACTGGGAATCGAAACATCGTGCGATGAGACATCTGCCGCCATTGTGCAGGACGGACGGCGCGTCCTGAGCAATGTGATCGCGAGTTCGCGTGATTTATTCGCTACGTCCGGCGGAGTGATACCCGAAGAAGCCGCACGCAAGCAGGTCGAATGCTTCCTCCCGGTGCTCCACGCCTGCCTGGAGCAGGCGGGCATTGCGCGCGATGCCATTGATGCGATTGCCGTCACGAAAGGTCCCGGGCTCCTGGGGTCGCTGCTCGTGGGAACTGTGAGCACCAGAGCGCTCGGCGCTCTCTGGCGCAAACCCGTCCTCGGCATCCACCACACGCTCGGGCACCTCTCCTCCGCATGGCTCGCCCCCCCGGGTGAAGAGCCGGAGACGATTGATTTCCCCCTCCTCGCGCTCTCCGCTTCCGGCGGGCACACCGATCTGTGGCTCAGGGAATCGCACACCCGCTGCACGCTCCTGGGGAAAACCCGCGATGACGCAGCAGGAGAAGCGTTCGACAAAGGAGCGAGCTTACTCGGACTCCCCTACCCCGGCGGCCCTTCCCTTGCCAAAGCCGCCGAAGACGGAGACGAGACCGCATTCGATTTCCCTCTGCCGTTCCAGGGTGAACCGCACCTCGATTTCAGTTTCTCGGGCTTGAAGACCTCCCTCAAGTATACCCTGCGCGATGCGCTCGAATCCGGGCAGCGCCTTGCAGACATTCTCGCTGACCTCAGTGCTTCCTACCAAATGGCCATCTGCAGGCACCTCTCTGACCGGATGCATCGGTCGCTCGCGCAGCACCCGGAAATCCGGGAAGTGCAGATCGTCGGCGGCGTTTCTGCGAATACGCGCCTGCGCGCGCTCCTGCGGGAGCGCGCCGGAACCATTCCTGTCCGCGCGCCGCGCACCATTGCCTACTGCACGGACAACGCCGCGATGATCGCAGGCGCCGCTTACTTCCTCGTGCAGGAACGCGGCATGAGCGCGTACGACACCTGGGAAACAGAGGCATCCCTCCCGCTCAGCGCAGAGGCCTGGTGATGCCTTCAGAAGGCGGAGATCATCGGGAGCAGCGCCCCGAGCGCAATCCCGACGACTCCGATGATCGCAATGATGCGTATGTGGCGTTTCTTCATGGTGCGTCAACGGTAATGGTTACTGTCGCATCACTCACGTTCCCATTGGCATCCTTGATATCAAGCTTCACCGTATAGATCCCCGGATCATCGAAGGAGTGGATGGGATCGCGCTCATCCGTACTCGCTCCGTCGCCGAAATCCCACGCGATTTCCGCAGGAGTTCCCGTCGTGCAGGACATCGTGAACTTCACGCCGAGCGGCGCCGTGCCCCTGATGCGGCTCGCCGTGAAGCACGCATCGAGCAGCGGCGGGCGCACGACGATCGTCCGGCTCTCCTCATGTACATTGCCCTCCGACGTCCGCGCCAGCAACCTGACCGTGTACGTTCCCGGCTTCGTGTACGTATAACGCATGACCGCACTCCCGGGCTTCGGACCGACCCCTTCCGTCTCCTCCCCGAAGTACCACTCGAATCCTGCGATATTCTCATTGGGAATCCTGGTATCCGACGCATCGAATGCCACCTCGAGCGGCGCGACTCCCCCCTCCGGTTCCATGAGGATGGATATCTGCTTGGCCGGGGGACTCACCTCCACGCGAAGCGGCAGGCGCATCGCATGACCCGATGCATCTTCTGCGAGCAGGACAACCGTGTACGTATCCGCCCTGCGGTAGATCGCCTGCAACGTCGTCTCTGTGGAGCCGACAGACGTCGCATCCGGCGCTTCCCAGTGGTACTCGAGGAGCGGCAGGCTGGACCGCGGCGTCAGATTGAGCGTGAGGGGAACTTCCCCCGTGATGATCCGGCTCTTGAGATCAACCGATGGTGTACCGGAGAACGTGAGATCGGGAATGTTCAACTGGTCCACGACGCGCACGAGTTTGGTGAGTTTCGCAATGTCCCCGCTCCCAGACTTCACGTTCACCGTCACCATGTAGTTTCCCTTCTTCGTGAAGGTATGGCCCACCCGCTCTCCTTCGCGCTCCTCACCGTCCCCGAAATCCCACTTCACCTCCCGGATCGGCTCCTCGGTCTGGATGCGGAAAATCGTCTGGAAGGGCGGAGGACTGACCAGGATGGAAGGCTCTGACACAATGCGCACCTCGAAGGGGAGCGGCGCGGGGTTGTTCACGACAATCTCCCGCTCCAGCTTCTGCTGCGACTGGTTCTGCTTGATGATCACCGCTGAGACCATCTTCGGACCCGTGCGCACGAACGTATGCACGACTTCCAGCTCGCTGTTCACGATATCCACGGTGCCATCCGACTCGAAATCCCACTGCACTTCCTTCACCTCCTCCGGCAGATCGACCATGTGCGCAACGCTGAACTTGACCGGCTCATCCACGATCGGCTGCATGGGCGTGATCTGGAACACCTCCTTCTCGATCGAGAGCCGGTAGGAGATCTTCCGCGGTTTCCCGTCGTTCGTCTCGATGCCAACCGCGACGTTGTAGAGATTTTTGCGCGAGTAGAGAGCGGTGGCGGTCGGAACAACCGTCAGCTCATTCTCCACGCCGTCACCGTCGAAGTCCCAGTGGTAGGCAATAGGCTGTACCCCTCTGCGCATGAGGATCTCTGCCGCACTCTCCACGCTGAACGTCACAGCGACCGGGGCAACCATCTGCACCGTTGATGTCGGCTCGATAACCGTCATCCACAAGCGGGGTTCCGCGGAGATGATGAAGGGAACCATCGCACCGATCGCAATGCCGGGAACAAGCGCGATCACCACCCGCAGGACGCTCATGATGAGCTGCGGCGGAAGCAATCCCTCCTTTTTCTGCAGGATGCGCATCGTCGCCATTCCTCCCAGCAGGAGCAGAGCAGCCGCACCGCCCATCGCCACGGCAGATCCAATCGGTATCAGCGCCTCATACCCCCCAGTCGGATCGGGCAGCACCGCCATGAGGAAGAAACACCATCCGAGGAATACCGTGTACGGAATGCCGAAGAAGACGAGCAGGAACACCTTCAGCTGCCTGCGCTGCACCCCGGGAATATCCTGCGCGACCTCCCCCGATTCGGGTGCGGCCGCAGCAGGCGTCTGCTGCACCGGAGCATCCGAAGGCGCCTGCGTAATTCCGTCGACTGGCTTTGGCTGCTCCATATGCTGCGATCAAGGAAGAGATGGCATCGTTCCTCCGCCGAGGAACTGCTGCAGGAACTCCTGCTGCTCCTGGGGCGTCATTGCATCAAAACGATCGAATGCTCCCTCTCCTGTATCCTCGGTTGCCGGCAGGAGATCCTCCGGCGAAGGGGATGTTCCTGCATCCACATCGCCTCCGAGCAGTACGAACGGGGAGAACAGTTCTGCGCGTTCGGGCAGGGTGATCGGATCGGCTTTGTTGTGGTCGCGCATGTTCATCCTGAACACAACCGTCACTTGCGCACCCCGATCATCCGCAGGATCCTGCTCGATCTTCCATTCCAGTTTGCGCACGTGGTAGGTGTCTGCATCAATCCAGAGCTCCCCTTCCATCCGCATCCGCTCGACGGACTTGCGTACCTCCGCTTCGTCGAACGATTCCCCTTTCTCCTCTGCAACCTTCCGCAGGAATGTCATGAGCAGTTCGGGGTCCATCGTCACGTCATAGTGGAATACCTGAGCCCCATCGAGCGTCCTGATGCCATACTCCCTGGTCACCTTGACCACTTCCACCTGTGCCTGCAGCAGTCCGGGGTCTGGAGTGATCGGCACGCTGCCGCTGGGCTGCTGCGCAGGGATCCTCCACCAGGTTCCTGCAATCTTCCCCACCGCTTCCGGATTGAAGAACGACTGCTCCTCACCTGCTTCCAACGAGTGAAGGAAGAAGAACGTGTCACTGCCTCCTGCGGTAATCAGCTCTACTTTCCCTTCTCCGCTCACGGGGCGTTCCTCTGTTCCGCCTGCCACGGACCCCTCTACGGTGACATGCACCTGCTGTCCGGCATCCTGCAGAGCGCCAGCCAATGCCAGATAACTGACAATCGTTCCGGATTCGGGCGCCCGCACCGTGATGTCCGCCGAACCATCGAACGACGCAGACTGCAGAACCCTGCTCGCCTCCGCGCTGCGACGGAGCACCTCTTCCGGCGCAACAGACGACGCACCATTCCTCCCCGGAACACAGGAAACGAGCAGACATGCCCCCAGGAAGACGCCGATGGATGAGTGTATGCGCATGGGGGCAACGAGAGGATGACCAAACAGTACGCGCATCAGTGTGCCACCAATACGTTCGCCTGTCAGGGAGCGGCGCACACTCAGGATTGACTTGTTTGCATCTTCACTGCGCAATCTCTCCTCGCCTCCTCGCCGAACGCGCGATGACGTCCGAGGGTTCCTCGACGGTGAAACGGACGGTCTTGCGGCTGCTCGCACGCACATCCGCGCGCAGTTCGAGCACGCGCTCCTGCCCCGGGGAAAGAAGGAGCGGCGGATCGAAGACCATGGACGCGCTGTCATCCTCCATTGCGGCCGCAACGCGCGAGACGCGTGTGCTGGTACTCGTCATGACGGAGAGATTCTGCAGGTCCCTCCCGCTCGCGGATCCCTGGTTGGTGAACCGGATGGCACGGACCTCCTGCCACTCGCTCCCCCGCGCAGAGAGGAGGAACCGCGCGACCCTGCGCTGATCTCCGTAGGAGATGCGCTGGGAGAGATCGAGCATCGAAACATGCACGCTGCCGCGGACGCTCCCCACGGTCCTGCGCACGAGCGGCACATCCGTCTCCTGTACCGTCACGGATGCATTCCCCGCATCCACCGGAAACATGGGCGCCAGGAGCATTCGGTGTTCGCCTGCGATCGCAGCATCCGGAGAGAAATCCACGAGGATCTGCACGGTGCGCATCCCGCAGGCGGGAACGGTGAAATTGCGCAGACGCAACTGCACGCTGCCGTCACGCGAATCAATGGTGCGCGCACTGCTCAGCCTGCGCCCACCCTCCTCGGCGTAGACCGCCTGAATGTCCGCATGCGCACCCAAGCCGCTGCGCACGACGGTGAGTGCAGTGACTGGCACATCCGCCTCACAGGAAGCCGCCAGGTTCACCGAGAGCATCGGCACGCGCTGGCTGCCGGCAGCGACGCCGGAAAACAGCGCCGCATCTTCCGCGTGCACAGAGAGCGCGCCTGTACGCTGCTCGGCAACAATCTCATTCGCAGGAACGACCGCTGCCCCCTTCTGGAGCAGAATCTGATGCAGGAAGAGCGATACCAGCGCAGACGAAACAATCATGAGAGCATGAGTATACCAGAGAATCCCAACCGCTCTATGAGCGAAGACACGGGGACGATTGCCGTGGCAGCAGAAGTAGCGCAGGAAACCGCCCTACCACCGCCCCCCTGCCCCGCCGCCTCCGAAAGACCCTCCGCCGAACCCGCCGAATCCTCCGCCTGTTCCACCACCGCCAAACCCTCCGCCACCGAATCCCCCGCTGTGCCAGCGGCGGCTGCGCCTGCCTGACTGCCTGCTGCGTTGGAAGTACTTGGAAACCACGTAATCGAAGGCCCATCCAATGATCGCCAGTACGGGGATGCTCATCCACCATCCGTACAGCAGCGCGAGCGGGGTTCCCACCACCGCTCCGAGCACTCCGCCCAACCACCAGGACTTCGTTCGCCCAAGCAGAATGAACAGAAAGTCCGCCAGAAAGAATGCGAAAAAGAGGAATGCGATGAACGAGAAACTCGGCTCTTCGGTTTCCCCCGCAGCATACCGATCTGCGGCGTACTCTCCGCCGATGTGCCTGGTGAGCGACTCGACCGCCGCCTGCAATCCCTCGAAGTATTCTCCATCGCGGAATGCCGGCACGATGTCCTTCTCCACGATGCCCTTCGCCACGATATCGGGCACGGCGCCCTCCAGACCGTATCCCGTCGCGATGAACACTTCCCGATCATCGTAACTCATCAGGATCAGAATGCCGTTGTCATTCTCCTCTGTGCCAATCCCCCACTTTCTCCCGACATCCACCGCCGCGTCGGCAATCGCCTCTCCCCCGAGCGACCGCAGGATGAGAATGGCGATTTCATTGCTCGTCTCCTCGCGGTACACACCCAAGCGATCCTCGAGAGCCTGCTGCTGCTCCTGCGTCAGGACTCCCGCCTCATCGGTCACGAACCCGTCATTCGGCGGAACGGTGAGTGCGCCGGCGCCGGCGGGGAGAAGAACCACGAGACAGGAACCAAGAACCAATGTCTTCCAACACGATTTGGTTCTTGCGTTCTTGCGTTCTCGGTTCTTCATCATAGGAGGAAATTTAGAATGCAACACGCGGTGCATCTGCCGCCGCCTCATCGCTCGCGAAGAACGCGGCGGGCTCATACCCGAACATGCCGGCAAGTACATTGCGCGGGAAGATTGTCGTGTACACGTTGAATATCCGGACTTCTTCGTTGTAATCCCTGCGCGCAGTCGCGATGCGATTCTCCGTGCCTTCCAGCTGCGTCATGAAGTCGCGGAATGCCTCTGTTGCCTTGAGGGTGGGATACGCCTCCACCGTGACGAGCAACCGCGAGAGAGCGGACTCAAACCCGTTCACTGCCGCTACTTTCTCCGTGCGGGTTTCCGCCGTCTGCCACTGCGTCCGTGCGGCTGTGACCGCCGTGAAGGTTTCCTGCTCAAAATCGGCGGCTCCCTGCACCGTCGCCTGCAGATTAGGAATCAGATCGAAACGGCGCTGGTACTGCGTCTCTACCTGCGCCCATGACGTATCGAGCCCTGCTTTCGCCCGGACGAGACCGTTGTACGTCGTCCACGTCCAGACGCCGAGGAGTAGGACAATGCCAAGGAGAATGAGGAGAACAGCCTTGGATCGCGAGAGTGCCATGGGGAAGATTGGGAAAACGTAACGTATTCTAGCGCAAACACGTAGAGAGACCAACCGGTTCCGCTCGCAAGGGCACTACTTTTTCCAGACGCTACACCAGGATGAACCGGTACGGCTTCGCCGCCCATTCCTGCGCGTACGCGACGCCGATGCGCGGGGCGCGCCTGATGCGTTCGGCATCGATGCGTTCTCCACGGTCTTCTATCCAGAGGCCTGTTTCCTCCGCCGCGCTGAGCCCGTTGAATCGCCTGTCAATTTTCAGGTGCTTCGTGAGTTTTCCCGGACCATCCAAATCCCCGACTCCGCGAATGAGCACTGCCGCAGGATACCCATCCTCCCCCGTTACGATATTGAGCATCCAGTACATGCCGTAACAGAGGTAAATGTACCAATGGCCGGATGGTCCGAACATCGGTTCCGTCCGTTTGGTTCGCCCCCTGCTCGCATGGCACGCGAGATCCTGCGGACCGTCGTAGGCTTCCACTTCGATGATACGAAACGCCTGCCCCGCGCAGCAGAGGTACTTGCCCAGCAGCTCCTGCGCGACCGTGAGGACGGGGCGATCAAAGAATGGCGGCAGTAGAACTGTGTTCATTCATAGTGAGCATAGCAACAATTGCTGCATTGCTACATTGTTCTATTGCTCGCAAGCGGAACACATATTCTCTGTAGCAATGGAACAATTGAACAATACGTTCAATTTACTTCTTCCCCCACCGCCACTTGAGCGGCTCCTTCATCTTCTTCTCGAAGAGGTAGGAAGAGACGCCCGCGATGAGCAGGACATCGAGCAGGAACCGCATGCCCTGCGCCGTCGTTACGCGCGCAGCGGCGTAGGGACTCCCGGTCTCCGGATCCAGGAAGAAGAGACCATCCGCGTATGCCGCTACTGCCAGGAGCACGACCATCAGGAGCGTGACTGCCCAGCCTTCCCAGGAGATGGGGAAGAAACCGTACCCGTAGCGCTTGGGTTTGAACCAGTATTTTTTCGCCATGTGGATCAGCATACCCGATGCGCAGCGAGATCACAATGATACTTTGCCCCCGCGCAGCACATGCTCGCGTGCGCGGTTGTAGGGAGGAATGTGCAGTTCCATCGTCGTGCCCTTGCCGACGCTGCTCATGCACTTCACCTCCCACCCGAGCGCACCCGCCGCCATCTTCACAATGTACAACCCCAGACCGGACCCTCCTGGATGCAGCGCGTACGCATTGGAACCGCGGACGTACTTCTCGAAGATCGTCGGCTGTTCCTCCAACGGAATGCCGATGCCGTTATCGGTGCAGCGCAGAATGACAGACCCGTCGCTCGTACCGCTCCATGTGACGGCGACCTGTCCTTCGTCGGGCGCCGTGTACTGCGCCGCGTTCAGGATGATCCTGCGCAGCACATGCACCAGCAGCACGCGCTTCGTCGTGACACGCAACTCCTGGTCGCCGTCGCTCCTGTAGGCGCGGTCCGGATACAGGCGCTCCGCCTCCGCGAAGAGAGCACCCACTACTTCGGCAAGGACAATCTCCTCATCGGGATACTGCATGGCAACCTCGACGCCCGTGAGCGCGAGGAGGTCGTCGAGCAGCAGGTCGGCATGCTCTTCTTTTCCATAGTGCTGCGAGAGCTGCGCGAGCCGTTCCACAGAGAGCTTCCCCGATTCGAGCAACCACCCCCTGGGCCACTGCACGCGGGACTGCACGAGCCGCCCTTCCACTTCGCGCATGATCTCCTCGCGCTTCTGTTCATCTTCCACATCGAACTCTATCCCAAGGAAGAATGCCGGCTTCCCCTCTGCATCCACAATCGGGATGATGTGCACTTCCTGCCAGTAGCTGCGCCCATCCTTCGTGCGGTTGAACATCACGCCGATGAACGACTGGCCGTGGTCCCGGAGCACTTTCCACATCGCCGCGTAGAAGGGCTGCGACATGTGTCCTCCCCAGAGCTCTCCCGGCTTCCTGCCAACCATCTCCTGCTCAGAGAACCCCGTGCGCCGCTCCGCCGCCGCATTGCAGAAGAGAATCAGGCCGGCTGCATCCGTCACGACGACATGATCCTTCGCGCGCCGCACCGCTTCCTGCAGAATGCGCAATTCCTCCGGCAGTGCGACTCCTTTCTTCATCCTACGGAGTGTAGCCGCACACCATGCCATGGACAATCGCACGCCTGACCACTCCGGCAAAGAAATGCGTGCACGATCACAAAAGTTCGTTGAACGCGTAGCCGATCAGGATGAGCCCAAGCGTGACGATCCCGAAGAACGCCGCAAGGAGCGGCAGCTTCATCACGCGCTTGAGCATCATCGCCTCCGGGAAGGAAAGCCCCACGATCGCCATCATGAATGCCAGGCCCGTGCCGAGGGGAATGCCTTTCGCAATGAGCGCCTGGACAATGGGGATCACGCCGCTCGCATTGGAGTAGAGCGGCACGCCGACGAGCACCGCAAGCGGAACAGCAAAGACGCTGTGCACATTGAGCGACTGCGCGAAGAACTCATCCGGCACCTGGCCATGGATGACTGCGCCAATCGCGACGCCGACGAGCACGTACGGCAGTACTTTCACAAAAATCTGCCAGCCATCGGCAAAGGAGGCTCGCAGAATACTCCTCGATGGAAGCGTTCCATTGCAGCTGCAGGAAGATTTCTGAGTGAAGAGTGTCGTATCTACGAAGCGTTCCATGTTGAGTTTCTGCAAGAGGAAACCGCCCGCCATACCGATGAGAATTCCCGCTGATACATAGAGCATCGTCACGTTCCACCCGAAGAGACTGATGAGGAGACCGATTGCGATCTCATTGACCAAGGGGGACGTGATGAGGAACGCCGAAGAAACGCCCAGTGGAATGCCCGCATCCAGGAACCCGATGAAGAGCGGGATAGAGGAGCACGAGCAGAACGGCGTGATGGCGCCGAAGAACGTTGCAAGGAAGTAATCGAACCCATACCAGTTCCTCCCCGCGAGGATTGCACGGATACGTTCTATGGGGAGATACATATGCAGCAAGCTCATCGCCTGCGTAATGAGGAAGAGCAGCAGCAGGATCTTGACGCTGTCGTAGACGAAGAACGCTGTGACTTCTGCCGCTCCCGTCCCGGGCGTATGGCGGAGGAGATCGAAGGTGACCCACTGAGCGAAGGATTGGAGCATGGGAGAGGAGAGTACTGTGCTTCCGGAAGATATGATGAGACGCGAATTTGGCTCGCCATGAGTCCGCCGCAGGCGGACGAATGGTCGGGGTGGCGAGACTCGAACTCGCGACCTCGCGCACCCGAAGCGCGCGCTCTAGCCAACTGAGCTACACCCCGAACCCACCTACTCTACAAACGTCCCACGCTCGTGGCTAGAGCGCGAGCGAGTTTTTCTATGGTTCGTATCGCCAAGGCGATACTCAACAGCCAACTGAGCTACACCCCGAACCCACCTACTCTACAAACGTCCCACGCTCGTGACTAGAGCGCGAGCGAGTTTTTCTATGGTTCGTATCGCCAAGGCGATACTCAACCCAACTGAAGCTTCCCCGAACCCACCTACTCTACAAACGTCCCACGCTCGTGACTAGAGCGCGAGCGAGTTTTTCTCCTGTGCATCGTCCTCATGCCGTCTGCTCCGTGTTGTGGAATGCCAGCTCCGCAGACTGCTCCGGAAATTCGGCAATCCGCTCCCCCCTTGGGGAAAGGTGCTGCGGATGCGCGGCAATGAAGAGCCTCGCAGCATCCTCCTCGCAGAACCGTACGCCCGTCGGCCGCATGCCGAGGTAGAAAGCCCCGTTGCGCTCGTCCTGCGGCATCGACTGCCATGTGAATGCGCTCAGCACTTCCTCTGCCAGCTGTTTGCACCCGTGCTGCTGCAGACATGCGACTACATCCCCGATGCGGAGGCGGTTCTGCTGCGCGAGCGCCTGCAGCGCGCCGCGCACGTTGTCGCAGAATGGCTTTGCCTCCACGTTTCCTTCCTGCCGATGCATGTCTTGTCCGCTTTCTCTCATGATGGGAATGCCAGGAAAAAAGCCGGACCATTCTACA
Source organism: Candidatus Peribacteraceae bacterium (assembly GCA_028699155.1). Classification (GTDB taxonomy): domain Bacteria; phylum Patescibacteriota; class Gracilibacteria; order Peribacterales; family Peribacteraceae; genus STF1-71. The sequence goes on from JAQVVD010000006.1 coordinate 28,840, forward strand.
CGCCATCTGCTCGATTTCAATGCTCTAAGAGCCATTTTCCCCGGTTTTATCCGACCGTCATGCGAAACGGATTGAAGTCCGTTTTCCGATCGTAGTAATCCTCCTGCTCCACGGCTTTGAGGAATCCAACTGCCTTGTACGTCACGGGCGTGAGGAGCACCTCGATACCTACTTTGAAAATGTAGTTCGCCACGATAAGGCTGAGGGCTATTGCCCATGGGAACACGCCGAAGATGCAGGCAATCAGAATAAATGTAACAGTATCCAATCCCTGCCCCACGAGCGTAGAGCCGATGGTGCGCATCCAGAGGTGGCGTCCCTGCATCCGGACCTTCATCCTCGCGAGGATGTACGAGTTGCTGAATTCTCCGAGGAAGTACGCGGCGAGACTCGCCACGATGATCCCGCCGGAACTCACGCCGCCCAAGATCGCCAGGAATGCGCCATCCCCCGCATATTCCTGCCACATGGCTTCGCCTGGCATCCATTGCACCAGCGCCAGGAAACCGCTCATGAGTGCAGACATGGAAAATCCCACCCAGATCACCCGCCTCGCACGCGCGTATCCGTACACTTCCGTCAGCACATCGCCGAAAATATAACTGACCGGGAAAACGAGCGTCCCCGCATCGAACGCCAGGCGAAGTCCGAAGAAGGATAGGTGCCAATCAATGATCTTGGCAGATGATGCGATGTTGCTCAGGAGGAGTACTGAGACGAATACGGCCATCACAAGATCGTAGTACCGGTACGATTTCATGCGCGGAGTATAGCAGAGATCAGTAACTGATTTCTGATCTCTGATTTCTATCCTCTGCCAATTCTTGACATCAATTCATTCGAACGTATGATACGCCCAGTGAGAAACTTCTCTATTCGCATCAGCATCATTATTATCCCGCGCCTGGCGTGAGGAACTGATTGCTGACTGCCACTTCGTTTCCCCTCCCGCCAGAAAGAAGAAGGCGGGTTTTCTGTATCTACTCCCCTTTCCCATGATGAAACCCCAAGTTGAACTCTACGACGCAACGGACCGCGACGGTGACCAGACGCTCGGCGTCAGCCTCTCTGCCGCACAGAAACTCACGATCGCGCAAGCCGACGACCGGTTCGGCATCCCCCTGGTGGAGGTTGGGTTCCCAGAATCGAACGCCGTGGACGATGCGGTCTTCGCCGCCCTGCGCGGGCAGCCCCTGCAGCGCGCAAAGTACGCGGCATTCGGCAAGACCCGCAGAAAGGGCGTGCGCCCGGAGGATGACCCGGGACTGCGGTCGCTCCTGGCGACGCAGGCACCCGTTCTCACGGTGGTAGGAAAGAGTTCCCCGCGCCACGTCGTAGAGGGCCTGCGCGCGACAACGCAGGAGAACCTGCGCATGATCACGGATTCCGTCCGATTCCTGGGGCAGGAGGACGCCCGGGTGATCTACGACGCGGAGCACTTCTTCGACGCGTACTGCTCCGAGGGCGCCGAGGGGAGAGGGTACGCGATGAGGACGCTCCGTGCCGCCGCGGATGGCGGCGCACGCACGCTCGTGCTCTGCGAGACGAACGGCGGGCAGCCGCCTGAGCGCGTCGCGGAAGCCGTCGCCGCCGTCTGCGGGGAGTTCCACGATCTGCTCATCGGCATCCACGCGCACAACGACAGAGGGATGGCAACGGCAAATTCGCGCGCTGCCGTCCTCGCAGGCGCGCGCCACGTGCAGGGAACGTGGAACCGGACAGGAGAGCGCACGGGGAATGCAGACCTCGTGGAAGTGATCGGCAACCTGCACCTCGATGGATACGCAACCGGTGCGGATGGGAATATGTGCAGGCTCAAGCAACACGCGGAGGAGATTGCACGCATCCTGCGACAGCCCAAGATCCCCAACCAGCCGTTCGTCGGGGAACGGGCATGCGCACACAAAGGAGGCATGCACGCCAGCTGCTACCCGCTCTATGAGTTCACAGATCCGGGAACATTCGGGAACAGGCGCCTGATCGTCGGCTCCAAGCAGGCGGGGCTCTCCAATATCCGGGAACTCGTGGCGCATGCGAAGATGCTGGAGGACGACTTGCGAGCCCGCGTGCTCGCCGATCCGCAATTGCAGCGCAAGATCCTCGCGGAGATCAAGCGGCTGGAGGAACAGGGCTACCGGTTCGACCGTGCAGATGCTTCTCTGGAGCTCCTCCTACTACGCACACTCGATGCGTTCGAACCAAAAATACGTGAAGTATGCCCTCCTGTCGTCCATGACGTGCTCGGCGGGGAAACATCTGCGACGATCAAAGTCCAGATCAACGGCACGCAGGAGGTCTACCACGACGTCTGTGAGGGAGACGGACCGTTGGGCGCACTCTCCAATGCGCTGCAGAAGGCGCTACGCAGGAAGTACGCATCCCTCGAGCAGTTTCGACTGATTGATTACCGTATGGAGATAGCGCCGGGGCAGGAGGGCACCGGTTCCATCGTCGATGTGTACGCAGAATTCACCGACGGGGAGGATACGTGGGTCACCACAGCAGCCAGCGTGGACTCCATCGAGGCGGGCTGGAAATCCGTCGTGGATGGCATCGAGTACAAACTGCTCAAAGATGAGCGTTCCCGCCTCAGGCAGCGTGCATCTGCACCCGAGGACGGTGCAGCGGAATCCTGAAATGATCCGTCTCCCCCCGCCGCAAAGAAGTTTCACTGGGAAATACCGCCCGACCGGCCGCCCGACCTCATAGAGAAGCACAATGTGCTCAAGAAACACCTGCTGAAGCGGTATAAACTGAACAAATTTTTTGTTCAATTGTCTTCCCAACCGCCCCAAAGTATTTCGTAGTAGTTTTCCTCTTCTGCAAGCCAAAAAATAGACATTTTTCCCGGAATGTTGCTGAACACATAATCTACTCAAAGAACACTGGACAATACTTTCGCCATCCGTACACTGCCGCGCCTATGCAACCGACCCCTATCATGAAAGACGTGAAATCCAATTCACACTCTGTTCCTTCACCAGTCGTGCTCTGGCACGCATGCCTCATCGCAGCATTCACGGTACAGCTGCTCATGCGGTATCCCGTCTTCGGGTAAGTGAAGCTCCATCACTTGCTTGGGTACAGTCGCTCAAACCGCCCAACGCAAGAATGAAGCGGAATCCGCCGTAGCGCCTAGACGTCACTCAGAAACAAACTCGCGAAGGCGGATGAAGGACCGTAACGCCTGACAACAATCAGTCCTTGTCAGGAGCGGAGAGGGTCGGCACACACAGCGCAGAAGGAATGCAAATCTGCGCCACCACCACTTCCTCCCACCGCGCGAAAGCGCACCGGGGGCGAGAGGGGTCCTTTGGAACCTCCGCGCTTGACGGCGCTCCCCGGAGGGCTACGATAGAGGCAATGAATTCAGCCTACGTCCTCAACTGCTCCCCCGTTTCCTCCTGGTCCTCCCTCTAGAGGGGGTGAAGCAGGTTGCATAGCAGATACGAGAACGTTTCGCACTTCACCCTCGAAATTTGCGCGAGGGCTTTTTTTGTATTTCCTTTCCCCTGTTCACCCCCATGAATCCCACAGAGACACCCTCCCCAGTTCACTACGTCGGAGACCTCACAGAAGACGGCATACAACCGTTCCGGGTTGCGGCGCCCGACGGGTTCGATGCCGATGCCGTCACCGCAATCGCTACAACGCCCGGCATGGAATTCCAAGCGGGCATCAAGAATGCCGCAGATGCACCGGATGCGCAGGGCATGCTCATCCGCAGTGCAACCAAGTTCAAAGATGCCGCGGCATTTGAGCGCCATCAGATGCTCCTGTACCTGATTCGCAGCGGCGTGGGTTACGACAATATCGATGTCACACTCGCCTCGCGCGCAGGCGTTGCGACGCTCAACACTCCCGGCGCCAGCACTACGCCCGTCGCCCGCAGGACGCTCACGCTGGTGAGCGCGTGGGCTGCGCGCATCGTGCCGGGAACCGACTCGCTGCGCGCCGGCAAATGGGAGAAGAAGAACCCCCAAGTCGAACCGATCGACCTCACGGAGAAGACGCTCGGCATCGTGGGCTACGGCAGGATCGGCAAGGAAACGCAGCGCCTGGCGAAGGCACAGGAACTCTTTAAGGGCGTCCTTCATTACGATGTCTTGGGCGGCAATAGCAATACGCCGATCGAGGAACTCGTGGCGAAAGCCGATGTCATGACGCTTAGCGCGGGAGGAAAGGATGAAATCCTCACGCCGGAACTCCTGAAGAACGTGAAGCCGGGCACGCTCATCGTGAATACCGGCCGCGGAGGGAATATCAATAAGGAGGCGATTCTCGCCGCCATGGACCGCGGCGTGCACTTCGCGACCGATGTCTTCTGGGAGGAAGGGCCCAAGATGTTCGACGATCCGGTTACCGCGCAGATCGTGGCGCATCCCAACTTCTTCGGTACGCCGCACACCGCCGCCTCCGATGAAGTCACGCAGCGGCAGCTCGGCACGGAAGGCTCCACGCGCATGATCGAGTTCGCCACGCAGGGCATCGTGAATCCGCACGATATCCCCGGCCACACGCTCGGCCGTTTCGACCTGGGCCGCAGGGAAGCCCCGGGCGTGCGCGGCATCGTGACGCACCAGAGCGTCCCCGGGAAACTGGAGGCGATCTCCGGCGCGCTCCACGGCAAAGGAATGAACATCGTCCGCGTGCAGAACGCGGAGGGCGGCATCAACGGCGGGCACAGGCTCGCCATGACGCAGTTTGACCTGGATCACACCGTGGAACCGGAGCAGGCCGTTGCCGTCATGCGGGATATCGCACGGCAAGTGGAAGCGTACCGGACACGGTTGCTCCTGTTCGCGAAGGAAAGCAACGCCTGACTCACCGTTTCTTTTCGACGAGAGTACCCTCAGCCACCCGAACATTCGGCTGGGGGTTTCCGTCGTCTACCTCGCGCGTCACGATCACGTTCGTGTACGCGCGCAGGTCATCCGCCGATTCGTAGGTGAGCGAGTGCCGCGCATCGCCGAAACGGCTGTGCAGCTGCCCGGCAGAAACAATGACCGGATCGCCCTCCTTGGCGAGCCACACCTGGTAGAACTCGCCGTCCTTCGCCCGCTCGATATTGAGCTGCAGCTCCATGCGGTACATGCCGCTCTGGAAGAAGTGCGCCTGTGCAACGCCATTCGCATTCACCCCAGAGACGCCCGCGAGCGCGCCGATCGCGAACCACGTTTCCCTCCCCTGCACGGGATCCACGTACTTCTGGTCGCCCGCCGGCACTTCGTAGTCCAGACTCTGCTCCCTGGGCGGCTCCTGCGGAAGTTTGGCGCACGCGGTGAGGAGGAGGGATGAGAGGAGCAGCGGGAGGAGGGAGTGTTTCATCATGCAAAAAGGTACACGGTTCGCGGCCCTTATTTAAGTAAAAAATGAAAAATAAAAAGTGAAAAACGTCACCAAAGGTATCCTGACTTCCTGCCTTTGAGCCGCTCCTGCTCCATCCGGGCATTCAGTTCCGCCTTGGCGCCGATCACCGCGTACCGGGGCTCATCTTCCGGGTACAGCACTGCGAGCGTCTGCAGGAGCGAAAGGAATTCCGGCACGTTGCCGGAGAGCGCGATGTAGTGCGCGTTTCGTTCGATCGCCTCCCCGTAGAGCACGGTGAGCGCATCGAACTCCTCTCTCCGTGCATCAATCTCCTCCTTCCTCCCCGCATCGCGCAGCGTCCCGATGAGCGCATGCAGCACGTCCACGCCGTTGTAGCGAATGAGCGCGTACGCCTTCTCATAATTCATGATGGCGCACTCCCAATCCCTCTGCGCACGGCACACATCGCCCCGCAGCTTCCACGCGCGTCCGTCCTCGCCGTTCTGCGCGAAGTAGTCACTGAGCGCGCTGCTCGCCCGATCCACATCCTCCATCTCCAGGAAAACATGTGCGCGGCTCAGGTGCATGTCGCGCGTATACTTCTGCGCCCTGGACGCCTCGTACCACTTGGTTGCAGTGGCGTAGTCCTGGCGCGCTTCCGCATGCCTCCCGAGGGAAGAGAGGAGCATGTGCCGCCCCTCCACGACCGCCACGACCATCAGCACCGTGACGAGCACGACCTCCACCGTCCGCGCCACGTTCTTCGGCACCAGAATCCCGCGCAGCGGAATGTCATTGGAGAGGATGCCGAAGAATGCCCAGAGCGGCAGCGCGATCCCCACGAACTGGAGGTTAAAATCAATCATGTTGTGCGCAATCACGCCCACTGCCCCCACGAACATCGCCTCACGGATCTCCAGCGTGCGCTTCCCGCCCTCCGTGTTGCGCAGCGACCTGAGGAAGGAGGAACTAAAGAGCAGGAGGAGAAATCCTGCGAAGAGCGCCGCAGGCACGAGCCCGCGCTCCGCTGCGTACTTGAGGATGACGTTGTGCGCATGGTCGGAGGTCGCGAGGATGGCATCCTGCATGCGCGGCTGCAGGAACCGGTAGCTATAGGGTCCCCACCCGAAGAACGGGCGCTCCAATGCAAGCGTGGTGGCGTCCTGCCAGAAGTTGTTGCGCTCCGTGATGGAGGATGTCCCCTCTGCCGCAGTGAAGGTGATCTTCTCCGCCGCGGACTGCACAGCGTAGAACTGCGACCGCATGCTGTTGATGCCGGCGAAGGCGATGAGCGCCACCGCGAAGACCGCCGCGGCTTCCGCGAGCGGGCGTTTCCATCCCCTCTTCATCTCGCGGCGGCTGAGCAGGTAGCCCCACAGCCCCAGCTGGAGCAGGAACGCGATGGATCCCCCGCGGGAGTACGAGAGCAGGAGCGATCCGAAGAGCGCGCCGATGATCACGTTGGACATGAGCGTCTCCGCCCACGGGTACCGCTCCTTCTTCCACGATGCCACAACCCGTTCCGCCCACAGCGCCGTGAGCGGCCACACGAGCAGCAGGTACTCCGCCCAGGCGTTGGGCCAGTAGTCCGTGTGGAACCGATAATCGAAGAACGTTCCCACGAACCGCTCTACCGGCTGCAGTACGTAGACCACCCACCCCACGCCGCACGCCACGAACGTCGCGACCGCAATCGTGCGCATCATCGTGCTCTCCAGTGCGCCCGACCCGTCCGCGGCGCGCCTGCGCACCCAGAGGAGCATGAGCACCAGCGCACCCGTGCGCAGCACCTCATCCAGTCCGTAGTTCCCCGTTGCGGTATTCAGGTAACTCACGAACGTCCACGCGACGAAGAGCATCAGGATGCCCCACAGCCACAGCGGTTCGCGTGCGCCCTCCTTACTGTCCGTCTTCCAGAACTGGTACGTGCAGATCCATGCCAGCACGGTGAGGAGCCACGTTGCTTCCAGCGGCTTGCCGCCCTTCCAGAGCAGGAAGAACGCGAGTGCGCCAAGGAAGCTTGCGAGGGCAAGCCGCCTCCATTGGTCGGCGGTGGGAACGAGTTTCCGGAGGAAAGGCACGCCCTATCTTTGCACAAAAATATGGAGACAGCCAACACTACTGCAACGCGTTGAACAGGTACCCGATGATCACAATCCCCACTCCGACAATCCCGAAGAAGATGGCAAGGAGTTTCGTTGTCATTACGCGCCGCAGCATGATGCCCTCGGGCAGGGAAAGCCCCGATACGGCCATCAGGAACGCGAGGGCGGTGCCCAGTGGAATGCCCTTCAGCACGAATGCAAAAATGACGGGAACCAGGGAGGAACAGCCCGCGTAGATGGGGATGCCAATCAGAACGGCAACGGGAACGGCGAGGAAGCTCCCCGTTCCGAGGTACTTCTCGAAGAACTCCTGCGGGACGTAGCCATGGATGGCTGCGCCGAGCGCGACGCCAATGGCGATGACCCACCAGAGCTTCCTGAACATCGCAATCCCCTCCCGGAGTGCATGCTGCATCTTGCCTTCGAAGGATTTCGGAAGATAGGGAAGGTCAAGCGCCTCCCCGCTCATGCCGCCGTTCAGGATGATTTCCTTCTCCAAGCCCATCTTCCCGATGACCACTCCCGCAATCGTGCCGAGGGCTATGCCAGAAAGCGAGTAGAGGAAGGCTATGCGCCAGCCGAAGAGTCCCCCCATGAGCACGAACACCACCTCGTTCACGAGCGGAGAAGTAATAATGAATGAGAACGCGATCCCAAGCGGAATGCCCGCTTCCAGGAACCCGATGAAGAGCGGTATGGAGGAGCAGGAACAGAATGGGGTGACCGCTCCGACTCCCGAGGCCAGGACATTGCCGGCGCCGAAGCGCTGCCTGGAAAGAGCGCGGCGGATGGTTGCCGGCGAGAGGAAGGTCCGCAGAAAACCCACGGCGGTAAGCACCGTGAAGGTGAGGAGGTAAATTTTCACCGTGTCATACACGAAGAAGTTGACGCTGCTCCCAAGCCTCGATGCGGCATCCAAACCGAGGAGGGAAAAAACAAACCAGTCTGCAAACGCTTGAAGCATGATCGGAGTTAGGAACAGCAGGAACTCGAAGATGATCCCCCGCAACAGTTCTTCTCCCCTTGCTTGGGGCCCCCACAGCAGGAGCCGCCTTCACAGCATCCCTTCGTTTCCCTGGCGAATACGTTCCCGAGGAAACTGCCGATGGAAAACACTTTCTTCGTGGCATTCGAATGGCAGGATGGACAGGCGAACTTCGCGGCGTTCCCTTCCTCCATTTCCCGAATGGTTGCCTGCACGTTGAAACGGGCAGAACAGCTGTTGCATCTAAAGTTGTAGGTTGGCATAGGCATAAATCATATCAACCTTATTTGATATGTAAAGAGAGATTCTTCAGCATGCTCTCTTCCTCTCCGGAGCCTCAAGGATGCCTTTGATGGCCTTGCCCACATGCACAAGGAGTTTCCTGTTCAGGCTGTAATACACCCACTTCCCTTCCCTCCTTGCATGAATCACTCCGTGTTCACGGAGGATGCCAAGATGGTGTGAAATGAGGTTCTGCGGAAGTTCAAGTTCCTTGAAGATGGTGCAAACACACTGCTCTCCCGCGGCAATTTCCTGCACAATGCGCATACGAGTCTTATTGCCGAGTATCTGGAAGAGTGCGGCAACTCCTTGCTGATCCGTTGCCTTCCCGGGCTTGGGAGATGCTCTCATGACTACAGTATAGCTGCTCCCCACGGGAACCAGCCAGTGAGGAAAGGCACGCCATATCTTTGCACAAGTCGCCCTCCTCCGTATACTCCTTTCTGCGCTTTCACTTGTCCTTTGGAAATCTTCGTTTCTTCCGAGCGTCTGCCTGCATATTGCCCTGGCACGTCGCTCGTGAGCGACGTGCCGATGTGGCGGAACTGGTAGACGCGCACGCTTCAGGAGCGTGTAGGAGCAATCCTGTGAGAGTTCGAGTCTCTCCATCGGCACCATATATCGGTTTCTAAATCAGATATACTTAATTTTTATGGGAATTAATCCGGAGAAAGACAATTGGCTCTTTCATGCCCAAGGCTATTTAAAACTGGCAAGACTTTGCTGCCAGGAATTACTTAAACCAAGTCATCATTGGAGCGAAGGTAATTCAAGGGTTCCGTCCGACTGGCATGAGAGTTTCCCCGTGGGCTATAACACCTCAGATTTGCTTCCCGGAATTCTCTTCACAATTAAACATGGTATCGAACTTTTCCTTAAATCAGCATTGATTGATTTGGGTGTCCCCAATTTTACCAGTCATGACACAATCGAATTGTTCAAAACAATTAAAAAAATCATCCTGACAACAAAGTGGAAGCCAGTTTACTTGGATACTGGACAATGCGAGTTAAGCGAGGAAGAAATAATGAGAATTTCAGATGAAGTTGTACCTCGTTTGGAACATTTAATTATCTCGCTCAGAGAAAATCAGATACTTAATGAGAAGCTAGGGATCGCCCCTGTTCCCGATCCTAAAAATCAGTTATTTAGATATCCACAGATCACGCGTGGAAATCAGTATGATTTTGCAACCTTGGTGACAAATATTTCGGAAGAAGACATAAAAGGCATAATTCTACTAATTGATGAATTGTACGAGCATTTAAATGATATTGGATTCATGTTTGCGGTTGATGCTCGTCACAAACCTCGTGAAAAATGAGGATGATAATATAGAATTCAGTAACTCCCTCGCTACCATCCTTTCTCAGTTGTAGCCCCAAAGAACCGCTCTTAGCTTCTTTGTTCTGCGCATCTCTACCGCTGTTGCTAGCTTCGTGCCTTCTTTGCAAAATATTGCATTGTTTGGCTAGGATCTGTGTGTTTGTAAAAATGCATACGCAAGACTCCACTGTCTTCGTAAACGCTTGCAACATGTTGAGGATAATGACGCCAAACATGTCCTCTACCCCATTTTGAAATAACATATTGCCCATCCACTTTTCCCGAATGAATATGACATTCCTTTCCCTGTTTGAGCTGATAGTAGAGAACTAAATTTGCATCTTGCATGATTGCAACCTTTTGAATTAGACCATGACCTTCTAGGTCTTCAAAGATTGCACAGTGTCGTAGAGTAGGATAAATCGGAAATACTTTTTCTTTTTGAAAAAAAATATCTGAATCTTGTGGCACACCAAATGTATAGAGATGGCAAATGTAGCTATCATCCCAACCAGTGCAATCCTGCACTAATTCAACACTTAGGCTGGGTTCAGCCTTTCGGAATGCTTCTATTTGTTCTACATGGGTTCGCCTGTCGGTACAATCAATCTCGTTAAGCCGCTTTCGAATTTCTGCATCGTTCATTTTGTTTACCCTACAAGCTGATGTGTAACAATCTGAACACATCGCCCACCAAAATGCAATCTTGCTCGCCATCCGTGGCGTAGCAAGAACCCAAGCCACACCCATGAATATGCCTGTCAATAGCCACATGCATTTACCCTGATTTGAAGGGTCCTCGCGTGCGGCTATTTGGAAAAACATGACGAGCCGCACCCAGGAACGGGTGCGGCTTTGATGTATTGATGGCTCCCCTCCCCCGGGGTACAATCCGCCCATGCAACGCAACCCCATCACCACCGCAGCCGCCATCATGGCACTGGCTATTATTCTTACAGGATCGATCGGCGTGATCGGCATCTTCCGGATGCGCTCACTCAGCGACACAATCTCCGTGACCGGTTCTGCGGAGCAGACCGTGATGTCCGATGTCGCCAAGTGGACCCTGCAACTCACGCAGTCCTCGGACCTGTACAACCTGGAAACTGCGAATACCGCCATCAGCGCCGACCTTGGCACACTGCGTGCATTCCTCTCGGAAAGAGGAATTGAACCGGACTGGATCACCGTACAGCCCGTCTCCATGAATACGAATTACGATTACAACAAGGGCGGCACACCCAGCGGATACATGCTGATGCAGACGGTTGTCGTGGAAGGAAATGACATCGAGAAAATCAAGAGTGCGGCAGAGAACGTGAATTCCCTGCTGAACAAAGGCGCGTTGGTTTCCACCATGTCACTCGAGTACTTCTACAGCGGGCTGCAATCCATCAAGCAGGATATTCTCGCGCAGGCGACCATTGATGCACGTGAACGTGCGAGGAGGATGGTAGAGGCAGCCGGTTCCCAACTGGGCGCACTGCGCGCAGCCAGCATGGGCGTGCTGCAGGTGACCGCCGTCAATTCGGTGGAAGTTTCCGACTACGGCATGTACGACACTTCCGCATTGGAAAAGAAGGTGACGGCGGTGGTACGGGCATCATTCGGCATCCGGTAGAAATCCGCACTCTTCCTTGTTCCTCTCTCCTATATGACAGTACGCACCGTACGCATCCTTTCGCCGCTCTTCCTTCTCCTCGCCCTCTGCGCCTGCGCGCCAGCGGAGGAGAAGCTCCGCGAGGAACTCGCAGAGGCGAACCGCTGCGATTCCCCAGAAGACTGCGTTTTGATCGGGAGCGTGTGCCCGTTCGATTGCTACATCTACGTGCACAAGGATGAAGCGCAGCGCATGAAGGCAAAACTGGATGTGTTTGAAACAGACTGCACGTACTCCTGCATCGCGAGCGAAGGAGTAGCGTGCGAAGCGAACAAATGCGTACCGATCACGGAACCGCCGCCCGCACTGCCGGAAGGCAACGTCGGCGCAGCCTGCACCTCCTCGGAGGAGTGCCAAACGCCGGCAAGTTTCCTCGTACGCTCCGCCTGCCCGTTCGGCTCCGCCTGCATAGACGGCGCATGCGCGGTCGTCTGTCCCATCCCGTCGCAAGGCACAGATGCCGGCGGATTTACGGAACCCGTCGTCTGCACGGCAGACAGCGACTGCGACTGCAGCTCGTACCTTGCGCAGGATCTGGCAGGCTGCCTCTGCGCGGACGGATCGTGCGTCGCGGTAGTGGCAGAGGAAGCGGAAGCGAGTGAATGACCCGTCGCTGCGCTCAGGATGACCCGCAGAGAGTGGTCTGAGAGCTCTTTTTCTGTTACAATAGAGAGAAATGGAAATCAGTGACGTGCTCCCCTCCCCGCTGGCAAAGAGGCGCGCCGCAACCAGAACGCGCGGCATGACCGTCGGCTGGTCGGCGCTCTCTGTGATGATTCTGGCGGGATCGACGACCTCTTCCTTCGGCAAGCAGCTCACAGGCACATTCTCGCCGCTCTCCATGCTCCTGGTGAGCGAGCTCCTCATGCTGCTGTTCGCGGTCTTCTCCTTCGGGGGCATTCCTCTGGTACACAAGCTCCTCAAACAGAAGCCACACACGCTCCTCGCGCTCCTCTCCATAGGGGTGATCAACGGAGGAGTGGCGCCCTACCTGTGGTTCAGCGGGCTCTCACGCACATCCGCGATCAACACGCAGCTCTTCGGCATGACAGAGATGCTCTTCCTCATGATCTTCGCTTCCTTCTTCGCACGGGAGAAGATCACCCGCGCGCACATCGGCGGCGGGATCGTGATCTCCCTCGGCCTCCTGATCGTCACGCTCAAGGGATTCCATGAGAGCATCGCACTGAACACCGGCGACATCTTCATCATCCTGTCCTGCCTCTCCTACAGCATCGGCGGTACCATCATCCGCAAGAAACTGCACCGCACCGCTCCCGAGCTCATCATCTTCGCACGTTCCGCCACCGCGATTCTCCTCTTCTTCCTGATCTCGCCGTTCATCTCGCACCCCTTCATTTCGGAGGTCATGGCATTCCCCCTCGCGCTCATTCCGGTGCTCCTCGCGTACGGTTTCATCTCCCGGTTCCTCCTGGTCTTCAGTTTCTACGAATCACTCAAGCACCTGCCGGTTGCGAGCGTGTCGCTCCTCTCCACAGTGGTCGTGGGAACCGCGCTGCTCTTCGCCCACTTCTACCTGGGCGAACCGATCCACTGGTACCAGGCGGCGGGCGCCGCGCTCATCATGGCCGGTGCGATCATCGTGCAATCTTCGGGGTTGCGCAAACTGGAGCAGCACCTCACGCACTACTGGATGTCACACCACCGGCAGCAGTTCTAGGAGCAAATCCTGCCTACTCTGCTTTGCACCGTGACAAGCTTCTTTTCAAAGAGCGGCGGATGTTAAAAAAGGTGTGTTGACAGCGCTGCGTCGATCCATAGCATTGGCGCACTTTTTCCTATGAAACTCCACTGGGTCGCTATCGGCACGGGGTTCCTGGTATTCCTGCTGTGCACATCACAGTTCGGGCTGGATGCCGCCACGCCCGAATCGGCTGATTTCTCCGCCGCGCCCGAGCCGAGCATCGACGCGCTGGCTATGGGCTACGTGACGGCATCCGTCCTGGATGATCCCTCCTGCGGGCAGGGCGACTGCGACAGCCAGCTCTCCATCCGTTTCCACATTCTTGCATCGGAGAGCGATGCTCTGCACCGCTTCCTGGCGCAGGTTGCCGGCAACGCCTACGCGGGACCGGATTTCGTGGCATTGGGGTGCATGGAAGGCGGCAGGATACGCTACCAGAACGCCTCTGATGCGCTGGGGATGCAGGAGTTCCTCCTCCCTGCCGCGTTGAGCAGTGACATCCTGCGCGCAACGCCCGCATCCCCCGTCACGCTCCGCCTCAGGAAGTTTCCCCTCAGTGCCCCGACTAGCAGCCCGGTCTGCTACTCGCACTTCGCCACCGTAGAACTCGCTGAGTGAAACCGTGATGGTAGCCTGCGGTTATCCGGTGCGACGATGGAATTGCATCCATGAAGAATGCGACCCCTATGCAACATGTTCCAAAACATATAATTATATGTTATAATGTTAGTTAATACCACACACAAACACGAGTACCGATCTGATGCATGCAGCGTGGCGACGTCGTGAACGCCGCAAGACAGCCCTGTGCGGCGCAGCGGGATTCCTGCTGACGCTCGGCATCGGAGCCACCTTCCTGCAGGATAATTTCCATGCAGCCCCATCCGCCGGACACATGCAGGGAAGAACGCCGGAAGAGGCGTACGAACGCGTGGAATACGAACCGGCAGCCTCCTGGCGCCGCAGGCAAGCAACGATGCCTGTGGCCAAAGGCAGCCAGCGCCTGCCCGCTTCGCTCCTCTCTACCAAACCTGCGGAGGCATTCCCGTCGTTCGATCGCGCAGTGCTCCCTGTGACCGCCATCCCCAACTGGGGTGCAATGCGCACGCCCGACGCGTGGGAACGGACGTACGGCCAGATGACACGCGCGGACTTCGTGCCGGTCCCCCGCTATGACATCGCGACTCTCACGCAGCCCACGGTGCTCCTCCTGAAGAACCGCGAGAAGAACGTGGGCGCCCTCACCGCCAAGCTCTTCTACTCCACGCGATTCTTCGGCGCGTACGATCTGGATGCGGGAGAGTTCTCCGGCATACATCCGGGCGTGGACATCAAGCTGGCACTGGATACTCCCATTGGCGCAATCGGCGGCGGTCGGGTGTACCGTGTTGCAAAAGACAGGAACATGGGACTTCACGTCATCATCGAACACCGCATCCCCGACGAAGGGACGCTCTACTCCCTGTACGGGCACCTGGGCTCTGTGAGCGTGGAGGAAGGAGAAGACATTGAACCGGGCACCGTCATCGGCACGGTGGGCATGACCGGCCAATCCACCGCTCCGCACCTGCACCTGCAACTCGATCGCGGTCGGGAAACCCCGCACAAACGCTTCTGGCCGACAGGCATGCTCACCCCAGCGGAAGCGGAACGTTACACCGTCAATCCCATTGTGTTCATCGCAACGCATGGGACGGAAGCCGTCGCCAAAGTGCGCAGCACTGCGCGCGCTTCTTAAGGAACGGGAGAGCCGTTCCCCAATCGGTCTTGCTGCTGACGCGTGAGCGCAAGTACTGTATCTCCTGTGACGCGGAAGATACCTGCCATTGGGAAGACCCTCGCACTACTCGTCAGTACGCTGCTCTTCTGCGAGACAGCGTACGGGGCGAGCATGAGTTACAGCATGGACATTCCGCTCATCAAGACCAACTGGTCGCAGCAGGTCACTCTTCCTAAACTCCCCACCGCCTCCGGCACGCTCACGTCCGTTGCCTTCACACTCTCCTCCTCTATAGAGGGAACCCTGAAGGTCGAGAGTATCGACAGCGCGCCGAGCACCGTGACTTCCCGCCTTGCGGCGCAGCTGACGCTCGCACGCCCGGACGGATCGGCGCTGCTCACCCATGCGCCGGAAGACACCAAGACGGATACGTTCTCCGCGTTCGACAGCACCGTGGACTACGGCGGAGATTCCGGCAGGAGCTACGACATCGCATCCGAAGGCACGGGAGACGCTGCAATAACGGAGCTTTCGGCAAATGACCTCACACTGTTTGGCGGCGCCGGAACGGTGGCGCTGCCTCTCAGTGCAGAAGGCGTCTCCGGGTTCGACGGCGCAGGGAACCTCCAATCGGAAGCGACGCTGCTCGCCTCCAGCAAGGTAACGGTGACGTACACGTACGTTACGCCGGACATGACAATCGGCATCCAGCCGAAAGCGCAATTCTTCGTGGGTGAGCAAGGCGTGCTCCTCCTCACGGTACGCAATAGTGGAGATGGACAAACCACGGGAGCAACGACCGTCTCTACCGTGCTGCCATCCGGCCTCTCGCTCACCGCCGCATCCGGCGGCGGCTGGTCCTGCGCCATCTCCGGGCAATCGGTCACCTGCACGCATGTGGGAACGATCGGCGCCGGCGCCTCCGCGGACCCCATTGCACTGACCGTCGCCATCGGTTCCCATGCACTCCCCAGCGTGCTCTCTACCGCTACGGTGCAGACGCAGGGAGATAGGAATGAGAAACAGGGAAAGAATACCGCAAGCGTCACTCTTCCCGTCGTCACCATCACGACAACCACCACGAATGGAGGCGGAGACACTGCCGCAACAACAGACAGCACGACGACGGAGAACGGGAATGGCAGCGATACGACGGAGAGCGCCCTTGCTCCGGGCGCATTCGGAGGAGGCGCTGAGGAAGGAGTCATCCCCATCGATGCGCAGGGATGCCCGATCCCCGCTTCGCTCTCGGAACCGATTGATCTCGCGGAGATCGACTCCTGCTTTGAATTCGTTGCGGACCGCGCCATCACCTTCAGCGACATCGTGCACCACCCATCGAAGGACTACATCGAACTGCTCAAAAAGACGCGTATCCGCTCTGCGGGAGACTTCATCGTGAGCGGGCACGGCAACCACTCATCGGGCAAGCAGCAGGCGCAGTTCCGCGCGGGGACATTCCCCTTCCAGCCCGACCGTTCGCCTTCCCGCCTGGAAGTGGTGAAGATGGCGCTGATCGCCAACTGCCTGGGGATCGAGAGCGGAGACTTCTCTGCTGAGCGCACGTTCACGGACGTGCCGAAGGCGGCCAGCGGCGATGCGGCGCAGGATTTCCTGGCGCAGATTTTCTACACGGCGGCACGATACGGCATCGTTGCCGGGTATCCGGATGGCTCGGCACGCCCGATGGGGCAGGCGAACAACGCCGAGATCCTCGCCTTCCTCCTGCGCGCCTCCGGCGCCATGCCGGAAGGGTTCACCGCGCGGGAGGGATCTGCATGGTACGAGCCGTACCTGCAGTTCGCCTCCGCCAACCACTTGATCGGTCCGTCGTTCGATCCGGGAGCATCCATGGACCGCGGGAATGTAAGCGCGCTGCTGGTGCACATCATGGCGCTCGATCCCGATCCCGCCATCGCCGCGTACATCGCCCAGATCGACGTGGAAGCGCAATCGTTTACGCCGCAGGAACTCTTCTATGCGCCGCTGCCGCAACTCGGCGATCTGGAACCGGGCAGTGACACGCTCACCTGCGAGGAACGCGCGACCAGGATCAACACCTGCCTCTTTACGCCAAGTGCCGCAGGGAAACTGGTACCGGATGCGCTTCCTCCTACAGGCGCCGTGCAGGCATTCTCCCTCCTCGGCTCTACCAGCCTGCGCACAACGGGAGACCGCGTGCTGTCTGCGGAGCAGACGACGCTGTACGGGAGCGCCTCAAGGCTGGAAGTGCTCCGCGCCGCCCTCTCTTCCCAGTGCATCCGGATTCCCCTCTCCGTCAACCGCGATGACATCCCCTTCGCAGACATTGATCCGGAAGGAGGCGGGGAGGTCACCGCCGATCTCACCGCGAGAGTGTTCACAACTGCCGCCACGGAGGAGATCATTACCGGCGGCGGGGAGAACACTGCGCGCCCTTCCGATCCCGCCACTCTCCTGGAAGCGCTGGTTATCGCACTCCGGAGCGCGGATGCCATTCCAGAAGGCTACGCTGCGAAAGATTTCTCCATCCCCAACCTTCCCGCGGGTGACCACTGGTACGATCCATACGTTTCCTTCGCACTCGCTCAGGCGTTGCTGAATGAAGAGGAGGGGGCATCGCTCTTCCTCCCCGTCACGCGTGCGCGGCTGGCACTCCTGCTCACAGATACCATGCGATTCTCCGCGGATCCGGGCATCCGCAGTTACCGCACTGCAGTGGACGGATTGCTCAAGTAGCAGTGCTTGCATCTCTTCTCTGCTTGACTCTCTTTTTTATCACTCTATAATTTCGACTGCTAATCGGCGGTTCTGCGTGCTCGCGTTCCGCCTTCTGCAGACCTCTGCTACTTTTCTACTTCCTTTTCCCCACTTCGTTATGGCAGACAAGGATCTCGCCGTGAAGATTACCCCCCTCGGAGACCGTGTCGTCGTCCGCCCGATGGAGCAGGAGCAGGTCACTGCGTCCGGCATCGTGATTCCCGATACCGCCTCCGGCGAGAAACCGCAGGAAGGTTTCGTTCTCGCACTCGGCAAAGGCGGCGTCGGCAAAGACTGCGCCAACCCCGCGGAATTCCTGAAGGTCGGCGACAAGGTGCTCTTCGGCAAGTACGCAGGCGATGACGTCAAGCTCAAGAGCAAAGACGGGAAAGAAGTGGAGGTCAAAATCCTCCACCTGGATTCCATCCTCGGGAAAATCGCCTAAATTCGTTACCACCTACCTCTTACACCCTACCCCTGACTCACTATGGCAAAGCAACTCATCTTCAGTAATGACGCCCGCGAGAAGATCCTCAAGGGAGTCGCGAAACTCGCGGAGGCAGTCCGCTCCACCATGGGCCCCAAGGGCCGCAACGTGCTCATAGAGAAGAGCTTCGGCGCGCCGACCGTCACCAAAGACGGCGTGACCGTCGCCAAGGAGATCGAGCTGGAAGACAAGGTAGAGAACATGGGCGCGCAGCTCGTCAAGGAAGCCGCGACGAAGACGAATGACGCGGCGGGAGACGGCACCACGACCGCCACGGTCTTGGCACACGCCATCATGGAGGAGGGCCTCAAGCACATCACCTCCGGCTCCAACGCCATCTCCATCAAGCGCGGCATCGACAAGGCCGTAGATGCGGTTGTCGCCGAACTCAACAAGATGAAGAAGGATGTGAAATCCAAGGAGGAGTACAAGGCCGTCGCCACCATCTCCGCACAGGATGAGGGGATCGGCGACGTGATCGCCGAGGTGATTGATGAAGTCGGCAAGGACGGCGTGGTGACGGTGGAGGCCGGCCAGACACTCGGCATAGAGAAGGAGTACGTGGAGGGCATGCAGTTCGACAACGGCTACATCTCCCCGTACTTCATTACGGATACGCAGCGCATGGAGGCCGTGTTCGAGAACCCGTACATCCTGATCACCGATAAGAAGATCGGTTCGATCCAGGAGATCCTGCCGCTGCTGGAGCAGCTGGCGCAGAAGGGAAGGAAGGAAATCGTGATCATCTCGGAGAACGTGGAAGGTGAGGCGCTCGCGACGCTGGTCGTGAACAAGCTCCGCGGCACCTTCTCGGCGCTCGCGGTCAAGGCTCCGGCATTCGGCGACCGCAGGAAGGAGATCCTCAAGGATATCGCCGCGCTCACCGGCGGCCGCGTGATCTCCGAGGAAGTGGGCCTCAAGCTGGAGAACGCGGGGATGGACGACCTCGGCAAGGCGCGGCGCGTCGTCTGTACCAAGGATGACACGCTCATCGTGGACGGCGCGGGCAAGAAATCCGAGATCGAGGCGCGCATGAACCAGATCAAGGCCGCACTGGACAAGACCACGTCCGACTTCGACCGCGAGAAGCTACAGGAGCGCCTCGCCAAGATGTCCGGCGGCGTCGCCGTCATCAAAGTCGGTGCCGCGACGGAGGTGGAGCAGAAGGAGAAGCAGCACCGCGTGGAAGACGCACTCTCCGCCACGCGCGCGGCGGCTGAGGAGGGAATCCTCCCCGGCGGAGGCGTCGCGTACCTGCGCACGCTCCCCGCGCTGGAGAAGCTCAAGGTCTCGAACAAGGATGAGCAGATCGGCGTGGACATCATCAAAGCCGCGCTGCTCGCTCCGCTCGTGAACATCGCCAACAACGCGGGCGATTCCGGCAAGGTAGTGGTGGAGAAAGTCCTGCAGAAGAAGGGCGGCGAGGGCTACAACGCCATGACCGGCGTCTACGAAGACCTGGTCAAGGCCATGATCATCGACCCCAAGAAAGTGACGCGCTCCGCGCTGGAGAACGCAGCATCCGTCGCCTCCATGTTCCTGACGCTGGAGGTCGCCATCAGCGAAATCCCCAAGAAGGAAGCCCCCATGCCGCCGATGCCGGGCGGAGGAGGAATGGGAGGCATGGACTTCTAAAAGCAGAACAGAGCGTTCTTACCGCGCCCGGTGCTACCGGGCGCGGTTTTGTATTTGCAGAATGAACGCAGGAGTTTACGATACCCTCTGTCCTCCTATGCGCACTGCACTCCTCCTCATCGGACTTTCCGCGCTCCTCGGCAGTTGCACGCCGACGCCGAAGACAGAGACTCCGCCGGTTGAACAGGGGCTCCGGTACAGCAATCCGGAAGCCGGATTCAGCCTCACCGTACCAGAGGGCATCCTGGTGAATCCTGCGAGCATCACCTCCAGAGAGGACCAGACATCGCTCTTCATCGAGGCAACACGCGTGGATGATTTAGATGGTCCGGGCCTCCACTCCAGAGAGGATGCTCAGGAGAACATGGCAGCTCTCGCGAAGAAGGAATTCGGGCCCAACGTTGATTTCTTGCTCGATACGTCACGTGCGGTCGTCCCCCTCGGCTCCGATACGCATGCGAAGCAGTACATGACACTGGGGCGATTCGAAGTCTGTGATATCGCGTTCGACCGCGTCCTCCTCTTCTACAGGAACGGCTACCAAGTCATCATCACGCTCAGGGGTCCTGTCCAGCACTTCGTAGATGCGATGCCGCAGTACTTTTACGAATCGAAGGAGAACTGCGGGGAAGGAATCCCGATTTGGAACTTCGAAGCCGAACCTCCCGCACATGATCAGTTCTATCGTGCACTGACAACCGGCAACGTTCCGCAGATCGTCCGGGATTGGTACGGGATGTTCGATGCCATCGTCACGAGCATCAGGCTGGAATGAGGATGGCGGCGCAATGACATCCCCATAGTCTTGTGGTACAATAGAATTGTGACAGAAATCCCCGAACATCCGGAAGTACCCACTGTCCTCCGCGAGCTGGAGCGGCTCCACTGCGTGGGCGTGCGTATTCCAAAAAACAAAGAGGATGAAGCATTCTGCGACGGGAAACTGCGCAAGCGTTCTCCAGCTGATGAGAAGCACCCCTCCATCCACGAAGGAGTCTACGGCTTCACGAGCAGCGTGCTCCCGGGCGCGAGGCTGCGGTTCCACATCGAGCGGGATCAGGCGACCGATCGCGCAGACGGCGACAGGCCGCCGCCGTACTGGGACACGTCTCCTGTAGAGAAGATTGAACTGCTGAGCGACGGGAGTTACCGCATCACGACGGAGAGCGAAGGGTTGCACGCCGTCTACATCCTCACCGGCACGCACTCGCACAACCGCGAAGTCATCGATGACCTCGATGCCGTAGCGCGGGGGAAACAGCGAACGCTCAGGAACCTCTGGGGTCTGCTCGGCCGTAGCGGCAACGCCTGACGAACGATCCCTTCTTCTTCCCACCCAACGCCATGCGCACTCCAGATGAGAACGACTACGCCGAAACCTCTGCACCGGAACACTACGACGACATTCCCCACCGTCCGAGCAACGACCCTGCGTTTACCCTGGTGCCCGGCGAACTGCAGGATTTGCACCATAAGAAATTGTATGCCCTCCTTGGACGAGGCCTCGATCCGGTAGACGCATCCAAGGACCCGGCGGACCTGGACATGCTGGCATCGCAGACCATTGCCGATCAGCTGGAACGCGATTAGCCGGTCTTGCGGAGACTCCCAAGATCCTGCTTCTTGTACACAATATTTGTTCATGGAACACAGCTCCAACACGATCGATTCTGGAATATCCGACTGGGAGAAAGACGAGTCCGCAGCCCTGACCAGGGCGGAAGACCTGCCTCCGGACGCACGGGAACTCACGCCCGAACAGAGAGCGGTCCTCGATACAGCGCTGCGCACCCTCTTCGCGCGGCACGCCATGAACGGATCAGATGCGATACTCCGTGATGCGCGCCTGGGCTACTGCCAGAAAGTGATCGACCTGTACGGGATGCACCTCTGGACATGGTACCCCCGCGCGCAGGCTATGCTGAACGATGCCATGGCTCTGCTGCCCGATTTCCTGCGCGTCCACATTCAGCGCAGGGCGCAGAGGCTCCTCACCGACCGCGCCACGAACGAGTAGCTCGACGAATTTCGGGGGCGCTAGATCTGCAGGTCGCTCCTGCGGATGAGGATCTCGTCCCCCCGCTTCACTCCGTGCTTCAGCATGTAATCCGCGAGGTAGTTCTCGATCGTATCCACGATGGTGCGGCGCATCTCGCGCGCGCCGAATTCCCGGCTGAACCCCCTCTCTACCAGTGCCGCAACGACATCCTCCTCTATGCGGACGCGCACGCCCCTCTTCTCCGCCATCTCCGCAATGATGCCATCGAGCATCATCATGCTCACGCGCTTCGCCTCCTCGAACGAGAGAGGCCGGAAGAGCAGCACTTCGTCGAAACGGTTCACGAACTCCGGCGTGAAGATCTTCTCTCTGAGGATCGTGTCGACGAGCACCTTCTTGAACTCGCTGTCCTGCACCGCATCGCCGTGCTTCTGCACGAAGTCCCGCACGAACAGGGCTCCCGCATTCGACGTCGCGATGATGATGCTGTTGCGGAAATCCGTCTTCACGCCGAGGCTGTCTGTCAGCTGGCCTTCGTCCAGGATCTGGAGGAAGACGTTGAGGACTCTGGGGTGCGCCTTCTCTATCTCATCGAGCAGGATGAGGGAGAACGGCTTCTCCTGCACGCGCCGTGCGAGGTACCCCTCCGCGAGAGCGTCGCTCACGTCGGGGGAACCAACGAGCAGCTTCACTGCTTCCTCCCCGCTGTACTCGTTCATGTCCAGCCTGATGAGTTGCTCCTCCGATCCGAAGTACGATTTGGCGAGCACCTTGGCCGTCTGCGTCTTCCCAACGCCGGTCGGTCCCAGGAAGAGGAACGTCCCGAACGGCCGCCCTTCGTCATGCACGCCCATCCGTGCGCGCTTGAGCGCGTTCACGAGTGCCGCCAGCGCATCCCTCTGCCCGATGATGTGCCGTTGCAGCTCCTGCTCGAGATTGAGCAGCTTGTCGCGCTCGCCCTCGGACACCCTGGTCACATCCATGTGCGCTTTCAGCGAGACGACTTCCCGCACGTCATCCTCTGTCACCGTATCGCTCCCACGCCTGTGCGCTGCGAGCACGGCGTCATCCATGACGGCGATCGCCTTTCCGGGGAATCCCTCATTCGCCACGTACCGCCTGGAGAGTTCCAGGATTCCCTTGAGAGAACGATACGTCATGTGCACGTCGTCGCGGTCTTCGAGCGTGAAGTAGTGCGTCATCATCGCGAGCAACGTCTCCTCATCACTCGCATCGTCGAGCAGGACCTTCTCGAACTGCTCGTCGAGCAGCGGATCTTTCTTCACGAGGACGTGGTAGTCCTGCGCATCGGCAACCGCGATGAGCGACATGTCCGGCGACTGGAGGAACTTCATGAGCACGGCAACCGTCTCCTTGCTCTCCGACTTGAGGAGCAACGGCAGATTGTCGAGCACAAAGATGAACTTCCCCGCCTTCTGTGCGGCACCGAGGGCGGAGAGGAGGACTGCATCAGGGTGCTGCGCCCCAGAGAGGAGCTGCTCCGTGTGCAGCAGCAGGATGCGGGTGTACGGCAGTGCGTGTTCGGCTTCATGCGTGTGGATCACCGATGCAAGATTGCGCACCAGCGTCTGCTTGCCGACGCCGGGCTTGCCAAGCAGCAGCACATTCTGGCGCGAGGACCGCGAGAGGATGTGCAGCACGTCCTTGAGCTTCTGCCGGTGTGAAACGACGCGCTTCCTGGATTCGTAGCGCACAGCCTCGCTCAAGTCCGTGGAGAAGGAATCAAGCTCCTGCGTGTACCCCATCACCCAGCTGCGCCCGATCATGCCGACCGAGGCGACGAGCTTGCGCGGGCTCCATGCACGCTCGCTCTTCATCCAATCGTAGTGGAACTTCTCCCACTGCATGATGTTGCGCAGATCCCGTGCAGAGAGATCCAGTTCATTCAGCAACGCCTGCAGCTGCACATGCAGCTGGAAGAAGAGGTAGAGCACGATGTTCGCGTCCACGCGCTTCTCCCCCAGTTTCTCCGCCATCTCCCTAGCGCGCACGAGAAAATCTTCTTCCTGAATGCGATCGTTGAGCAGCACTTCGAACCGTTCGAGGAATGCGTGTTTCGTGATGCCCATCTCGCCCAGGATGAACGCGCCGCGGCTCGTGGAGAGCGCCGCTTTGAGCAACGGCAACGATCCGTTCGCTCCGGCGCGGACGAGGCTGCCCACCATTGCGGCAGAGAGGGCATCTGCCAGGTTCGGGCTCTCCCTGTCGTACGGCGCATCGCTCAGGAGGACTGACTGCAGGAAGCGGAAGAGGACGAAGAGCGTGAAGACCATGATGCCCGTCCCCACAACCAGCATGGTACGGTCGCCGCGCAGCAGGGAAAAGTGCGCAAGTGAGGAGAAAATCAGCACGTACGCGATCCCAGCTGGCAGCGAGAAGAAGAGCTGCATCAGCTGTACGCCGCAGTAGGTGTCTGTTGCCCGAAGATTGATGTGTGTGGGCTTCATTCAGGAAACAATGGAATTGTAGACGAGCTGGCACCCCAGCACCGCCAGGATCGGGAACGTGATCCAGAAGAGAAACGCCGCTGCGAAGCAGGCAACGAGCACGATCTGCACAAGGATACCGAGAAAAATCGTTCCGGTGCGCACCACCGCGCCGACAGCGCGTGCCGTGCAGTTGAGCGTGAAGACCTGCATCACCCTCCCCAGCAGCAGCATATTCTTCGGATAGGTTTCTGCGATGCTCTTCCACGGGCTCACGAGCGTCTTGAGCAGGAAGAAGATGGAGAAAATCTCACTGAATGCTGCAGCGTAGGCAACGTACGCCCTGAGGATGCGTACCGGCTGCGCCATGAAGTACCACGGCAGGAACCGCCGGAGGAAGATCCTCAGGAGCCTGAGCGGCGCGATACGCAGCAGGAGGAGGCGCATAGTGTGCGTGTGAATCCGTTTATTATAGCAGAAATACCGCCAGAGAGGAATCTCCGAACCTTCTGGAACTAGACCAGAAGTGAGTTGGTTTTTCTTGTGAGGAGGGCGGAAAGAACAGAGACACGAGTCTTGTAGTCGCGAATATTGTACCGAAACATGAATTCCGAAAGAAACATAGGCAGTGTTGC
>JAQVVD010000038.1 GCA_028699155.1 Candidatus Peribacteraceae bacterium
AACACCTGCACGATGCGAACTTCAGCAAAGAAGCGCTGAAAGAAATGGACTGGGTGTACTTGAACCACATCCAGGAGAACTCCTGCATCATCCAGGATGACATCATCGAAATCCTCACGAAGAAGGACGCCGTGCACTTCACCTGGAACCCGGGCGGCCACCAGATGGATGCCGGGACGCAGGAAACGGAGAATCACGCACTGCTCGCGCAGACGGACCTCCTCCTCCTGAATAAAGAGGAAGCGCTCCGGTTCACGGGAGAAGAGACTGTTGAGGATGCGATCAGGCACCTGCAAACAATTGGCGCACGTATTGTGTGCGTCACGGACGGAGGCAACGGCGCCATAGCGAGCGACGGCACAGTGCTGTACCACTGCCCGGTCATGGCAGGTGTGCATGTGGTAGATACCACCGGAGCAGGAGACGCCTTCGGAACGGGAGCGACATGGGCGCTCGTACAGGGGATGGACTTGCCAAATGTGCTGCGCGCTGGTACGATGAATGCTGCGAGCGTCATCGGTGCACTGGGTGCACAAGCGGGGCTTCTCACAGAAACTAAGATGCATGAACAGTTGAAGTTCGCCCCGATCGAAGTTACGGTGAAATCACTCGCCTAACCTACCACCAACTCCCCTCCCGCTGCGCATGTCGGATAATCTCCTCCAGATTCAGGAACTGATCGAATCGGCCATGTCATCGCTGAAAACCGCGAACGCCCTCATGCGCGATATGACGGGCGTCAACGATTCCTCACATGAACGCCTGGTGAACCGTGCGCAGAAAATAGAGGGAAGTGATACGGTGAGCGGCAGAGTAGTGGAAGGCGTATTCGACGGGCAGAACATGGTCGACGCCAATAACCAGACCTACCCGGTCCCCGCAAACTACGCATCCAAGAGCAAGCTCGTGGAAGGGGACGGAATGAAACTGACCATCACCGACGAAGGAAAATTCATTTACAAGCAGATTGCGCCCGTGCCGCGCAAGACCGTCGTCGGCGTACTCATTCAGGAAGACGGTCAGTACAAAGTGCTTGCCGGAGGAAAGGCATACCGCGTCCTGCTGGCCTCTGTAACGTTCTACCGTGCGGAAATCGGAGACCAGGTTACCATCCTGCTCCCGCAGGAAGGGGAAGTCTCGTGGGGAACGGTGGAAGCAGTCATCCCGAAACACCTGGCGGAGGCCGCGGCGAAAGCATCGGTGAAGAAGTCGAAGGTCAAATCGGAAGATGACGGTGAGCTCAAGCCTCTCTCCTGAGACAGAGGCGTTTCCGGGCTGATGGCAACTCTGCTTGCTGGCACGAAATGTACCAGTGCTGCTAGTCTCTGAATAATGAAACTCCCTGCGCGCGTTGCCGCACCTATCATCCTGGCACTGCTCTGTGCCGGAACGCTCATGGGATTCCTGTGGTGGCAACTCGCCCAATCAGCCAAGCTCCTGACAGAAGGGGAACACGAGGAAACGGGGCAGGTAATCAGGCGCGACGCGCCTACGGAGGGAGTAACCGCCCCCGCAGGCAACGCGGCCGTGGCATACCTGAGGCAGGGAGATCTGCTGGCGCTGCAGGGAAGATGGGCAGAGGCGCAGGAACGCTATGAGTTGGCTGTGGGGGAAGGGGGCGACCTGCCTGCGCTGCGCAAGCTTGCGCAGGCGCAACTGCAACGGCGCGACATCGAGGGAGTACGCTCCACGATCAAACGGATGAAATCCTCAGGAGCGAAACCAGAAGACCTGCTCCTGCTCGAGAGCATCGTCCATCTGCGCACCGGCGAGCTCGTGAAAGCACGCACCATCCTGGAGAACGCACAGGACTCTCCTCAGCAACACTATGGGCTCGCGCTGCTTGGCATCATCGAAGGAGCGCATGAGCAGGTACAGCAGGAACTGAAATTGGTGATGAACGGTTGGGAACCGATCCTGCGCTCCAATGCGAAGACGCTACTGTCGGCATACGATGAGTACGCGCTCTTTCCGGAGAGCCCGGAGATCCACTTAGTCACGCTGCTCTCCCGCGCGCTCGCGCAGGTACAGGAGTGCGAACTGGCCCTCCCGCTGCTCCATCAGGTCACGCAGAAGCAGACGGATTACCGGGACGCATGGATCGTGCAGGGATACTGTGAACTCACGACGGAACGCGCACAGCAGGCAATCGTATCGCTCGAGCAGGCTTACAACATAGATCCGCAGAAACCGGAGATTCAGTACTTCCTCGGGCGCGCGCACGCCGCAACCGGGGATTCCGTGAATGCGATCACCTTCCTGGAGTACGCGATTGCCAACGGGTTTCAACCGGAAGCGGAGGCACGGCAGGAACTCGCGCGGGAAGCGCTGAAGGTTGGCAAGGGAGAAGTGGCACTCGCGCAGTACGCGCTCCTCGTGCAGAAGGAAGATGCAACAATCGAGATGTTCGAAGGACTGGTGCAGACCAGCATCGCACTCGGGCAGCTGGAACGCGCGGAACTTGGCGCGCGCGGCGCCACGGAACGCTTCCCGCAGAAAGGACGGGCATTTGAACTGCTGGGAGATACTCTGCGCGCCCAGAAGAGGGAGGAGGAAGCGCGGGAAGCGTACCAGCAGGCCATCCAGCTCGATCCGTTCCTCCTGAGTGCGAAGGAGAAACTTGCAAAAGAATGACACAGCAAAAAAGACCAGAAGTAACCTCTGGTCTTCTTTGTGTTTTTTTGTCGTGCTTCCTCGGCTATCGGTGACAACGATGGGCCACTGAGCCGGTGACTAGAAGCGGACTGCAGGGAGGAGCCTGCGACTGCTCTGCCGTGATCGGGTTTCTTGTTTCTCCTCGGAACCCACCGAAGTCCCCGTGCCAGGATCACGGCCCCGCAGAGGCGGAGGGATCCATGGGGAGTAAAGGGGCGCATCCCGTGGAGCGACCTCTCATCTACGGGACGACGTTTCAAAGCAGAGAGGAGGATGACCATGCACGCATGTGCATCATCCTCTCGGCGCTCTGCTGTGGTGTGATGGATCTGTGTGTCGGTATTGGATTTCGTATCAGGAAATCAAAATAGTATACCGTTTTTAAGCTCTGACCGCAAGTAGGAAAGAGAATCACGCAGTTTGGGGTGGAACCCGTTTTACTGAACCGGCCGGCGAAGCGCTGCTCTATACAGTCGTTCCATCTATGCTAATGTTCCAACGTACAACCTTGTTTGATACTCTATTTTTAAGTTTCCATTTTTTTTGTACCTTTCAAAAAGTAGTTGCAATTCTCGCAATGCTTCGTGGTAGCCAGGGTCAGTATGAGATGGAAATTCAGAACTTGAAGATATGTACCCATTATATTCAGTCCATGAGTATGGTATGTTCTGGTTGAAGATGTGGATATCAAACTTGCCTTTATAAAAACTGCCGATGAGATCTAAGTGGGCAGTAGACCAGATATGAGTTGGTAATAATTGTGAGGTAGGCTTCTATAAGCCATTTCCTCCCGATTATGTCTGCAAGAACAATTTTCTGTCTTTCCTGCGGTGCGGCAGGCGCACACAAATACG
>JAQVVD010000027.1 GCA_028699155.1 Candidatus Peribacteraceae bacterium
GCAACACTGCCTATGTTTCTTTCGGAATTCATGTTTCGGTACAATATTCGCGACTACAAGACTCGTGTCTCTGTTCTTTCCGCCCTCCTCACAAGAAAAACCAACTCACTTCTGGTCTAGTTCCAGATCTGCGTGGTTCTCACAGTCCAGGTCTTCGGGTTCGAGCGCAGCGGCCAGCCGTTCAGCTTCTTCCAGCGAGAGAGTGGAGAGCGTCACGTCTTCCGATGCGCGCACATTGCAGACGTTGAGCAGATACCGCCAGCGCTCGTCACACTGTTTGCTCCAGTCATACCGCATCTTGCCGAAGATGACCAGGCGCACCAACTCGATCGGTGTTAGGCGCGTCTGGCACCATGCCTCTGTTTTCATCTGTTCTACGTCCATTGGATGCATGCGGAACAATTGTTTCTGAGGATAGTATAGTAAAACTTTTTAATAGAAAGTCAATAACTCGCATCGAGCGCGGGAAGCAGCATGACTTCTGCCGCTTTCTGGACATGTACCTGTATAATGCCGCACGGTATGTCCAGTTTCTACCGTATCCTTTCCGGCGCAGCGGCACTCGCGCTCTTTGCAATCCCATCCTTCGGAGCGGCGCAGGAAGCAACGATCACATACGTTCGGGCGGATATTATTGCAGCGGCATCGGAGGAGGCAGGCGCCGCCGATCCGGTACAGATCGTGCACGCCCGCCTGGCCGATGGCACAGAAGTGCGCTTTGAGCACATCGTCGTGCACAACCGCGCGGATCTCCTGCTCTCCCCGGGGGACCGGGTGATCCTGCAGCATCTCACGCGCGCCGATGGGACAGAGAGCTTCTTCCTGCAGGAGCAGTACCGCCTCCCCTGGTTGGGCGCGCTCCTCCTCTGTTTCCTGCTGCTGGGCATGGTGGTCGGCGGGTGGCGCGGGTGCACTTCCATTCTCGGGCTTGCCGTCTCCATCGCGATCATTGCACTCGTTTTCTTCCCGCTCATCGTGGCTGGCTGGAGCCCGCTCCTGGTGTGCGGAGCCGGCGCGTTCCTCATCGCGCTTACGACGCTCTATCTCTCGCACGGGTTCAACCTGCGCGCGACGCTGGGAGTCATTGCAACCGCTGGAACGTTGCTGTTGACGATCGGGCTGGGGGCGCTCGCGGTCTCAGTCACGAAGCTCTTCGGTCTGGGGAGCGAAGAGAGCGTCTTCCTCCAATCGGGCATGGCAGAAGCGATGAATCTGCGAGGGCTCTTGATCGGCGGCATCATTATCGGCGCACTGGGCGTGTTGGATGACGTGACGATGGCACAGATTGCCGCAGTCGATGAAGTACACAAAGCCGATCGTTTGGCAGGATGGCGTTCTCTCTATCGCGCAGGGATTTCCGTGGGCCGCGAACATGTCGCTTCCATGATCAACACGCTGGCGCTGGCGTACATCGGTGCATCGCTGCCGCTCTTCCTCCTCTTCTCCCTCAACGAAGACGTGCCGCTCTGGGTGACGATCAACAGCGCGTTCATCGCAGAGGAAGTCGTGCGGACAATCGTGGGGAGCATAGGGCTCCTGCTCGCGATTCCGATCGCGACGTGGCTGGCTGCGCGCACGTATGCGCGCAGATAACAGGGAGAGCCGCTCCCGGCGCCATTCCTCCGAATGCATCTGAAGGATATGTGCTCTCTTCTGGCGTGCCTGGCTATCTCCTGCATACGGCAGTGCCGGAATGTGGTAACCTGAGCGGCATGCAGAAAGGACTCTTGCGCCACTCGTTCTTCCTCGTTCTCCTCGTGGGATCGCTCATCCTGGCAATCGCGATCTTCCTCCCGTTCTTCGTTTCCATCGCAGTCGCTGCGACGGCTGCGGTCATGCTCCATCCGGTCTATCGGTGGATAGAGAAGAAGGTGCGCAACAGGAGCGTGGCCGCTTTCCTGACCGTACTGCTTTCGATTGTCATTCTCCTGCTGCCGCTCAGTCTCATCGGTGTCCTGGTGGCCAGGCAGGCAGCGGAACTCTATGCGCAGATCGTGGAGAATCCCTCTTCCCTGTCGTTCGCAGATTCCCTCATTGCCGCTATAGAAGACATCGTGCAGCGGTACGCGCCCGCAGCGGAGCTCGACCTTACCTCCTATGCGGGGCAGATCATCCAGTGGATCGCGGGGAATGTGCAGGCGATTTTCGTCGGGACTGCTTCCACGTTTCTGGGGTTGTTCCTGGGCATCATCACCTTCTACTACCTGCTCAAGGACGGCGACAAGTTCATCCTCCGATTCACCGAACTCAGCCCGCTCTCCGACCAGGATGAGCGCAAGATTCTCTCCCGGTTGCAGCGCACGATCAATTCCGTCGTTCGCGGGTCCATGATCATTGCGTCGCTGCAGGGGATCGTGACCGGGATCGGTCTCTCCATCTTCGGTATTCCGAATGCGGTTCTCCTGGGGAGCATTGCAGCCTTCGGCGCACTGATTCCGACTGTCGGAACATCGATTGTCCTGGCTCCCGTCATTCTCTACCTGTTCATCGTACAGGACTACTTCGCAGCCATCGGGCTCCTCATCTGGGGCGCAGTGGCAGTGGGGCTGATCGATAACATGCTCCATCCGCTTCTCGTCGGTAGGGGAATGCGCCTCCACCCCCTCTTCATCTTCTTCGCGGTGATCGGAGGCATCGCGCTGTTCGGGATCGCAGGTTTCATCCTTGGTCCGCTCGTCATCAGCCTGCTTGCCGCGCTGTTGGATGTGTATCGGGAGGAAGCACAACAGTGAATGGTTGCACGAAGATACCCTTTTCACTGGCATCGTTGTTGCCGTGCAAAAGAAACTTCCGTTTGGTGACACCTGTATCAGCGGGCAAGTGAGTAGCTCCGTACGACAATGTTGTGAGAAGTGGATGAGATAACCTGGATTCAACGCATCAGGAGTGTTACGTTACGATCCTATGAAAGGATTCCACGCGAACATCGAAGAGGAAACGTTGGAGAATACGAATTTCCGCAAAGTGCTGTACACGGGGAAACACAGCCAATTGGTATTGATGTGCCTGAAGCCGCATGAAGAAATCGGCATGGAGGTTCATCCGGACAATGACCAGTTTTTCCGCTTCGAAACAGGGGAGGGGACATGCATCATCGACGGCAATGAGTATGCAGTGCGCGACGGTTCGGCAATCGTCATACCTGCGGGAGCCGAACACAACATCATCAATACTTCCGCCACCGATGATCTGAAGCTGTATACGATCTATTCACCCGCACATCACAAGGATGGCATTGTCCGGATAACGAAAGAAGAAGCTGAAGCCAATGATGAAGAGTTTGAAGGCGTGACGACTGAGTGATACGAGTGCAATGGCAGGTTGAATAAGAGAGTCAGATTAGGATACAATCCGTCAGATTCTTTCCCCCTCCAGCTATGGTTGCTCCTCTCGGTACGCTCCTCGGTGATTCGTGGAGTTCCTTTCGCCGCGTGTTTGTGACGCTTCTTGTCGGCGCCGTGGTCTTCGGTCTTCTTCTGGGCGTAGGCCAGTCGCTTGTCGGTCAGCGTGTCGCGCAGCAGGCAGATTCTACGCTGGGCGGATTGGGGATTGATATGCAGCAGATGCAGGATTTGCAGCAGCGCATGCAGGCGGGGGACGAAGCGGCGTTCAATGAATTTGCGGGGGCTATGCAGCAGTTCGGCGGCAGCGAGGAACAGCAGGAGATGCTGACTGGCGCAATCTTTTCAATGTATAAAAAACTTCTGCCGATGATGGGCGTATCCATGCTCCTCATGTGCGTGATCTCGCTCATCGCATCCGCGTATTTCCTGCTCATTGCCCTCAATGAGAAAGTGACATTCCAGGAGGCGCTGGCAGGCGCGCCGAGACTTATCATCCCGCTCTTCCTCCTCTCGCTCTGGATTTTCCTGCGGACATTCATGTGGATTCCCTTCATCGGCATCATTACGGTGATCATCCTGGGACCGCGCTTCGCCTTGAGCCCCGTGCTGCTCGTACGCGACCATAAGGGCGTGCTTGAGAGCGCGAAATTGAGCTATGAAAAGACGAAGGGATTCTGGGGGAAGATCCTCGGGAACATGATTGTTGTAAGCATCGTATTGTTCATTGCCCAGCTGCTCGCGGGATTCGTCCTGTCTCTCCTGGGTATGCGCATCGCCGGGCTCCTCTTGCCTGTGGCGCAGATGCTCATGACGGCATTCATCACGATCTTCATAGTCAAGCTCGCGCTCACAGTGGAACAGAATCCGCGGAGGGTGTAGCCCTCATTTCCACTCAATGGAACGCAGGGCAGTGATTTCCCGCTCCTGCACGCCGATGGCTTTTGCCGTCTGCAACACCTGCTGGTACGTCATGCGTGCGATGTAATCGCACGTTGCACGCACGCGCGGGCAATGATCTTCATTTGCCTGCGCCTTGAATGCATAGAATTCAATCGTCGTATTAGGGCGGGCGTAGTAGTTCTCTGCCAACGCCCGCATCACATCTTCCGATGCATCGGAAAAATCCCTCTTGTGCACACCCTGGTACATGGTGTTGTACAGTGTCTGACGGAATGCTTCCATGCACACCGCTGCTTCCTCCGGCAAGCGCACAATCTGTTCGGAAGCCACATAGACCTGATCAATGGACTCAATGTGCATGTTCTTGATCTTCTGTTGCGTTGCCTGCTTCAGCAGATACTTGAGTGCGGCGATGATGCGAGATCGGATATTGGCATACCATCCATCAGCTCGCGCAATGACTTCATGGAAGAACGTATGTGTAACCAGGTGCTGTTTTTTGATGATGCCCAGTTGTAATGCATCCTCTGTATCGCGTGCCAGATATGCGATGTCATCTGCCTGCTCCACAATTTGCGCTTCCAGGCTGGGTGACCGCTCGGGCTTGTCGCGATCATTGTACGGCATGTCTTTTACCAGTAGACCTTCCACGCTCTCCGTGTTCAGATTTAAACCGTACGTCCCCATTGTCTCGGGGCTCATGTGATCCGTCAGCAATGTTACGATGCGATGCGCTTGGGCATTGTGATCGAATCCGATTGCGCCGTCCGACTGTTCCTTTGCCCAGGCATGCACCGGGCGCTCGCCCTCATGCCCCAGCCCGCAGTGCCCCAGGTCGTGCATGAGCCCTATGGTTTCTGCCAGATCGGCATTGACGCCCAGTTCTGATGCTATATCTCGCGAGAGGGCTGCAACTTCGTACGTATGCGACAGCCGGCTCCCCGGCACGTAATCCGGCCGCTGAACAGGCATAACCTGCACCTTGTCCCCAAGGCGCCTGAAGAACTCGCTGAATGTGACCCTGCTCCTATCTATGGCGAAGCGCAGTCCCTCATCTTTGTCCGGAATTTCCTGGTGCGCCCTGCCCAGTCCCTGCGCTTCATCGTGCGGCACAGCATACGGCTGCAAACATGCAGACTGCCGCTCAAGATGCGATCCCCTATCTATGAGGAATGGTTTTTGCATGGATCTAAAACAGAAACGAGTTTGGCATCATTGTGAGCAACTGTAACTCCTCTGTGGAGAATTTGTCCATTTTTTTTTACAAAATATCCTTTTGGAATACAATAATAAATATGGCAAATACCTGCCTGAATTCCAGCAGTACCGCATCGCTACAGCCGGAAAACTGCTATCTGGCAGCGGTACCCCGATCTGGGTCCACGTGGCTGGCAAAACGACTGGAACAACTGTACGGATTGGATTTGTACGAGGAGCCGCTGCGGCGCCTGTGCGGCGATATGCGATCCAAACTCTACCACGCCACCTGTCTGCATGAGCAGGACGCGGATCTCCTGGAAGCAAATGACATACCTGTGGACGCGTGCGAACGTGACAGAGTACTGGATCACTTCCGTTTCATGAACACACGACGCAATACTCTCACCAAGGAAACGGTGGGACTGATGCAGCTCTCGTACCTTCGCAGGATGCTGCGGGACACGTACTTTGTTTTCCTGCGCAGACACTTGTGCGGCTCGCTGCACTCTCACATGAACATCCCAAATTACTGGAATCGTTGGCATTACGAAGCACGTATACACATTATCCGTCTCGCTTTGCAAGACACAGTGACGAAGTGCAGTTCACAGGTGGATAGAGCGGCAAACGACGCAGTAGCTGCCATCATGACGGACCGCATACGACGCTACCAGGAGTACCTGCAAATCTGTTCACGGGCAGATGACTACGTCGTTTTTGGTGACAAGCGATGCTCTCGCCTGCTGGCACACCTGGCTATCCAATCACTCGAAGGAGCGCAGCATGTGGATACTGTTCTGCAGTACGAAGACATGTGCGATGACGGTATTCCGGCTGATGTACTGCCTTTTCCCGTCCAAACAGATGTGGAGGATCTGGATGCCCCTGAACATCGGGAGAAGTACGAAACACACGGCACCAAGAATGCCACATCACCTCATAAGTGGATCGAGCATATGGATGAACGGTCATGGGGCAGCATTCAACGGATCCTGGGAGAAAGGCACGAAGAGCTCTGCCCCCGGTTCGCACGCAACAAGACATGCCGGGCAGTCGAAGTACCCTCCTTATCATTCATCCCTGTAGGTAGCGGAGCACAGATCTCCAACAGGGTCGTGATGACCGGTGATTTCGCAGAATTCCTCAACGCATGCCTGGATGCAGGCATACAAGACGTCCTGGAAAAACTCGGCATGCAGGAGAGCGAACATTCGGTGCAGGATACAACAAGCGGGCACCTGGAACGGCGTTTCACGGCACAGAACGCCACGAAACCCATGATACTTGCGACACCGACCGCCTGCATGGCGTACGCCGCGTTCCGGGGATACCGATTGCCCTCTAAAGCAATATATGACACCTTGCACCAACAGTACGGCAATGCATTGGAAACACTAACGACTGAGCATGCAAATTTCGCCGAGGACCAGGCAAAAATGACTCCTGTCGGTTACACGAAGCCGCTCCACGGCTTCTATGACATCTTTGGAAACCAGAAGGAATTCTGTTTGGATGAGCATGGTACCATCCTGGCAATCGGCGGATCGTACTCGGACGAGAAATCCGAACTACAGCTGGACCGCTGCCTGCAGTACGCGCATGCCATGCGTGACGAGCGGACGAGCTTTCGGCTGCAGGCAATCGAAGGCGCGCAGCCTGATGTCCAGGAATGCAAAAACGGTGTTCTTCAACTCATCAATACGTGCAGAACCACCAGGGAAATCTTTGAAGGGCTCATGGCACAATATACAGATGCCAATAATCACCCCGCCTAGATCCTTCCTCGCGCAATCATGAAAAGGAGCTGTCTACTGCAGCGTTTGCACCTGATGTCGACCTGATGCACTTTTGCCCCCTTCTTCTCGGCGGTTTCAGCACTTGTGGCGCACGCCTTCGCGGTTAAGCTCGCGCTCATGGTTGAGCAGAATCCGCGGAAGGCATAAGAGGGAATGGCTCTGTAGACTGCCTGTCGGTAAGGCAGGGATGTTCTGAACTGAGTTCCATGTCTCTACAAACAATCGCCGACACCCGGGTGTCGGCGATTGCCGTAGCATGTTTTTACTGATTGGTTTCTTCCTTTTGAAGGATGACATCGATGGCATCAAGGTCTTGTGCTAATTGATGCATATCGATCGGCGCCCCATCTTTGTGCCCAAGTTCAAATACCATCCCTTTGGGGAAATCTTTGGTGGGCATTGAATCAATGGCATTGAGATCAATCCCGTGGCGCTCAAGGATTTCGCAGACGCGCTTCAGCATCCCGGGCGTATCCCTTTTTGCCGTGAGACGCATGCATCTCTTCTTGATGTTTGCCAATCGCACGATGATCGTGTCCGTTTGCTTCCTCATATGCTCTCGCCACGTGCCAGTGGGATCGAGCATTTCGCGCATATTTTTTATAAATGCAGGCAATTGCCGCTCACGTTGGAATCGATTAGTGCCCTGCAGTGCGGCATCGTGCAATGCGAGATCAAGAATTGTTCGTTGCATTCGGATGATCTGCTCCAGATCGCTTCTGCCTTCAGGAGATGAGGCCATGCTCGTGATAATATCTGCCTGAAGATCCGGATTGAGCAGTGCCCCACGGCCGACTGACATGGCAAAGAGTTGGAAATTAGGAGAGCCGATGTGCTCCAAATCAGCTACTGCCCCTTTCCCCAAGCCACGAGCCATTGATGCGCATGCTGCCACCTGAAAAAAGTGAGGTTTTCCCTGCAGTTGATCCATCATGCGATCATGTTCTTCAAGCCGCATTCTATGGACAATCATTTCCTGATCTGCGAAGAGCGCTTCTCCAATCTCTTCCGCTTCTTGCGATCGCTCGCTCACAGTACACACAATGCCGTTCTGTCCGCGGAGAGAGGGGAGATCTGCCCTTGTCATCGGATGAATTGAGCCGACAATGGCGCGCTCCGATGCATCGATTTCTCTCAATGTAGGCAGGAACGCTCTTTTAGAAGATGCAATATCAATGATCACCTGGTGCGCCCGAAGTTGAGTCCGAATTTCCTGCAATATGTTCGGAATTGCGGTGAGATCAGTGGAGAGGAAGATGATGTCTGACTGCCGGGTTAAATCGGACAGGGGAATATGTGGAAATTCCCTATCTTCCTCGGCACGCGGATGATCTGATTGAAGGACCGGATGTGGCGTATGTGGCTGAAGCGTGTTGACGAGGCGTTGTCCCCATTGGCCTACACCTACAACGCCAATCGTTCTGCTGCCGATGATTGTCGATAAGTTTTTCATAGGAGTGAAAGTGAATGAGAATAGTCAGAAGTAAGTAAAAAGGAAAGCAGCGATTCGATACCGATACCCGCTCGCATTGCAAATGAGCTCGTAGTACGTCAGAGAGCCGGTGATGAAAGGGGAAAAATGCATAGATACAAAAAGCCCCCGCGGATGCGAGGGGCGAAAAGATATAAATCAGATAGAACCGCTCACATCCGTGTGGAGCGGGTGTAATAAGAGGCGCACTGATGACGGGGCAGAGATTTCATGATGAATAGAATTGTATACAATTTGGATAGGATGGCAAGTGTTTGGAGAAGGTGGCTCCCAAATTCAAACACTATTATAACGCTTATAATGGATAATTCGTTCTGGAAGAATGTAGCAAAAAAATTGAGAATTATTGCGGAGGTGATGAAAACGCAGGACGGTACTTTGCTCCGCGTTTCTTACAACTTTTCTGCGCTTCCTTTGTAAAAGCAATCATTCCTGTAAGTGTATTGAGCTTACTTTCGACGGATGCATATTTCATGCGCCGAAGCTGGTCTGCATCAAAGCCGGAAGTTCGTGACGTTTTTTGCTTCACAGACCTTTCAATTCTAGGAGGGCAACGATGTCCTGTATATCCTTTTCCCGATCGGAATGTTTCTTCATAGCAATGAGGTCGTCTATGGAGACAACAGGTACATCGATTCCCCATATCTCCGCACGCATGGTGTGCACCGCAAATTTCTCGAAGTCGATTGACTGCGCAACGAGCACATCCACGTTGAACTGAGGATATTTGTCATGGATGAATGAATACGCAGTCAGGTCTTTTTCCTTAATAAATATACGGGCTTTTCTTTCATCGGAAAGCTCTTGAATGGATACGGGCAGTCTCTGCTGGTATCCCATACGGTCCATAAGCTCCGCCATTTTTTTCAGGTTCTCCTGATCGAGAGCGAGGAGAATATCGAGGTCGTTGGTGAAGCGCGGATATCCATGAAGATTTACAGCAACGCCGCCAACAATCAGATAGTGGATTCTATTTTTAGCGAATGCGTGCAGCAAAGGTTCGTAGCTTTCCACACGTTGATGGTACGCCACATATTGCTGTTGTAGTAGAGTTACTGACGTATATTGGCCCCACAGGATGGGTTTTTCGGCACGTACAACAATGTTTATGCTCGTAAGATCCGCATTGGAAGTGGTTTGATTACTTTGTACTTCAGTGATGAGTATTCGTGTCTATTACTTTGACTGTATTCTCTCCAATCCATTCTTATATTCGTCTGGCTGGAGTGCCCCTCCTGCACGCATGGAATCGAGCATAGCCTGCTGTGCAGATGCTTTCTCTGCGTTCCTGGAACCACGGAGCGTGCCAACTTTCTTCGTTCCGCGGTATAGATCAAATCCT
The DNA here is from genome assembly GCA_028699155.1 of Candidatus Peribacteraceae bacterium. GTDB lineage: Bacteria > Patescibacteriota > Gracilibacteria > Peribacterales > Peribacteraceae > STF1-71. The sequence continues at coordinate 10,075 of JAQVVD010000027.1, forward strand.
CCACTTAAGAATCTTCCACTGCTTTCTTAAGATTATCGAAAGATTGACGGTTCTGACCTTCAGTTTCAAATGAATTTCCTATTTTGGATGGCTCGTCATTCGATTCCGGTCTATTGCGTGGAAATTCCACATAGAGCAACCTATGTTCTATAATCTGCAACTTCGATTTTTTAGCAGAAATCTTGTACACTGTTTTCCTGTCACTCCTCAGAAAATCGCCGCTCAACGTATCTTGAGACACGACTAAAAACAAAAGCAATGCGTTGAACTTCATCGGGATGCCAGGGCGGCATCAACGAGATGCTTGGTTCGAAGCCTGTTCGCATCCGCATTCCAATGCTTCTTCATCATTTCAATATTAAGTGACTGCTGATCATGGCGGAGGGGTTGCAAACTATATTTACCGTTTTTTCTGTGTTTGGAAATTTCTTCCATAGATCGAATGCTGAAGCCTCTATTCGTTAGCCATGTGTACAGAGGACTCTGTGTGTTTAAATAAACACTGGCTCCTTTGTATAACATAATATTCACATTATCAGCAGCTTGTTGGCGCAAATGGTTCATGAATGCATATCCACATTGGTGCAACAACAGTTTTCTATATTCATCTATATCCATAAGACTCATAAGGGGATGGAATTTTTCTCCAAATAGCCTTTGGCCTTCTGCTACGACCTGTTGCACATATCTTTCGTTGCCTCCATAGCCAAGCGGAGTAAAAATCCTTCTTCCGGACAAATCAACATGCTCATTCAACAGATCGAATATCTCCAAATGATTGTTAAATGGAGAAGCCGAATTTCCCACAAGAATATCATGACCCGACTCGCTGATAGGCTCCTTCTGAACATGAGAAGAAATAACCTCCTCTATTTTACCATAATTCCATGGAATGTATTTCGCTTTTAGCCAAGGATTATGCTGCCGAATTAGTTCGTATTCTATGTCCAATACGGGCGAGAAGATATCTACCCGTGTCAGGGTATGCTGTCCGTGGCATTTTCGAGCGATATTGCGGAGAGAACCAAATATTCGGCTTTTGGATATTGGCGCACTGCTACGAGCATCTCTGCGCATTGTCTGAAGCATTTTTTTTGTCTTTTCCATCAACAAACCATTGGGGCACAATGAAGAGAGAAACATCTCGTAATAATCATGTCCCAAGCCAATCCAGATTACCTTTTTCTCCTTTGGAATCCACCAGAGCAGATGCCACAATGTTGGAGGCAGTGAATGGAAAATGATTGCTGCACATTCCCTGGATTTCAATAAACGTACAATGCGCCTGATCGAATAAAATTCGACACTGGTTTTTTTGATGGATCGTAAGGGGCGATCCTTCCCTAAGATCACAAATTTGTTCATGCCTGGCGCCACGGCTTCAAATTGACCAGAAGCGCGATCTGTTAACTGCCAATCGTAAACTATATGTACAATGATTTTTTTCTGAGCGTCTTTCATCGGTGCCTGAAGAATGGAGAAGCCCTATGCAACACAAATTCTTGCAGAATAATAAGAGGTAATTCGCACTTAAGATATCAGATATCAGAATGCACAACTATATGCAAACTCATGGCTCTTGCCTATCAAAGATGAATGATCGAATTCCCCTCTGAGTGCATGAGATATGCAATTTGGCACACACTCGGAAAATCTGTTTTCTGTATCAAAACACTCTCAATAGTTTGCGCAATGTAAGGCGCATGATTGTACGTCACTATGGAGACAGCTACTTTTGGAGGCATATTGATGTCGGGTAATCACTGCGAACGAAATGCTTTCTTTTCAAGCTCCATCTAATTTTTTCGGCATCTTCCGATGCCTGGGAAATGATCTGGCAAATTTTCCGTATATCTTCGGCACCGACTGTTTCGCCCGTCGGCAAGCTTAGTGTGCATGAGGCAAGCCGTTCAGTCTGCGGTAAAATGCCAGCTTTGGTAAACGTGTACGGTGGCACACGATGGCAGCCGGGATAGAAGTATCTGCGTGCGATAACGTTCTCCGCATGAAGAACCTGCAACAACGTATCCCGATCAATCCCCATTCTTTGTTCATCCACTTCGATCACAATGTAGTAATAGCTATTTGTTTCAGATTCATCGTACATATACAGCCTCAACCCATTGATCCCAGCCAGACCAGTACGATATGCATCGTAGTTTTGACGATTTGCCTCGACAACCGCATCCAGACGCTCAAGGGATGCAAGACCCATTGCCGCCGAAATTTCATTCATTTTTGCGTTGATCCCGACCGATGCAATTGTATCGCCATCCGCAAAGCCAAAATTACGCAGCAAACGCACCTCCCGAGCTATCGCATCGTTATTAGTGGCAATCGCACCTCCCTCAAGCGTACTGAGCACCTTTGTCGCATGGAAACTCAGTACTTCAGCATCTCCGAATCCGCCAATCATACGGCCATGGTACGAACAGCCAAAAGCATGCGCCGCGTCAAAAAGTAATTTAAGATTATGTTGCTCGGCAAGAAACTGCAGTCTCTCTATCTCACATGGACGTCCCCACAGGTGCACGCCAAGAATACCCGTGGTTTTTGATGTTATTGCTGCTTCAATGGCAGCGGGATCAAGATGAAATCCGTCTGGCTGCACATCGCAGAAGCATGGAGTGATCCCTTGCCATTGCAATGCGTGTGGTGTGGCAACAAATGTAAATGACGGAACAATTACTTCTCCTTCCAACCCCAATGCGCGTATCGCCAGCTGTAGCCCGGCTGTGCCATTGCAGGTTGTCACGCAGTGGCGTACGCCTAAAAACTGTGCGACGCGCTGCTCAAATTCCTGTACATAAGGCCCATCGTTTGTCAGCCACCGCCGATCGAGGGCGTCGTTGACCCGCCGAATGAAACTTTGCCGATCACCTGTATTTGGCCGACCGACATACAATTTTTCCGAGAAAATCGGAGTGCCGCCTAAAATTGCCAGCTGACTTCTATGTAATGTCATTAGTTACAGACAGGCATGAAACATCATGCATAGCTTATACAAGCCTCTTTGAATGTCTACAAGTATACTAATAGGATGGCAAGTTTTTGTAGAAGATGGCTCTCAAATCTTTACACAGTTCGAGATCGCATCACTGCGACTTGGAAAGGGATGGAGAATGCATCTTCTCCGCATTACAACACTGCCAATCACTTGCTAAGAATCGAAATAATCCCTTCCAACTCATCAATGCGTCGCTCTATAGTGTGGTGTCCGATTACCAGCTGTCTTCCTGCTTCGCGTATGGGAAGATATGATTCTGGATTCCGACGATACTCCTGCAGCTTTTCGGGTAATGTGTGACGGGTAAACGGTACACAGTTTGTTTCGTTCCATCCGTGTAATGCAAGGTCCGGCATTTCCTGCACAAACAATAATGCCCCAGAGGCTGCAATTTCATTGATTTTTGCCACGGGATACAGCACGCAAGGGTTTTCACTGACTGCACAAATCGCGGCATCAAAATCAGTAATACGTCTATAGTATTGGCTACTTGTGGCATTATGACCGGCAATTTCACGCGGATAGACATCCACGCCTGGAAGCGTTCCGCACCATTCCCGCAACGCATAATATCTGCCCGTGGCACCCCAAATTGCCACACGGTCAGAGCGCACCCGCAAATTTCGACTGTTGATTGCATTTTTATCCACTGCCCACCAAAAAAGGAGAAAGTTTGCAGGATCAAAAGTAGGGAATTGATAAAAAAACGCTGAATGATAGGGGGATAAAACATAGGCTCAAGATACGTTGAGCGGCGATTTTCTGAGGAGTGACAGGAGAACAGTATACAGGTTTTCGTGACGATGATTAAACCTCCACTCACACTCTTTGAGATGCAGGTAGAAGGTGTGTTTG
>JAQVVD010000007.1 GCA_028699155.1 Candidatus Peribacteraceae bacterium
TCCTTCTTCGTGAGGATTTCGATGATGTCATCCTGGATGATGCAGGAGTTCTCCTGGATGTGGTTCAAGTACACCCAGTCCATTTCTTTCAGCGCTTCTTTGCTGAAGTTCGCATCGTGCAGGTGTTCGTTCACCCCCGGCTCGTAGAGGATCGTGCGTTCACCGCTGCTGGCGGAGAGGATGAGGGAGAAGCTGGAAACCTCCTTCTCTACGATCGTGGCGCACCGCGTGTCTACTTTCTCCCTTCGTAAGTTCTCCAGTAGTTTCTGGCCCCACTGGTCGTCTGCGATGATGCCGCAGAATTTCGCGTCGCACCCCAGGCGAGCGAGACCCACCGCGGTGTTGGATGCTCCTCCGCCGCACGTTTCCACAACGTTCTGGACGCGTATTTTCGCTCCGAGCGGCAGGTCGAATACCTTCTGTCCCTCTCGTGTCTGCACGACATCGGAGTTCGTCTGGACGAAGAGGTCATAGGTCGCTCCGCCGATGGAAATGGTGCGCTTTTTCTGCATGTGCTACCGGGCGTTCGTCCATGAACCGCTGCCAGTATACTGCCCATGCATCGTTTGCAGGAATGCATCTGTCGTGCGGATGCTGCGGCGGCGGTTGCGGTACCACATTCCCGCTCCGAGGATTCCTGCCAGCAGGATCCACCACTTCAGCGCGGGGAACCCGGTTGCCGGTTGCTGCGGAGCGCCTTCATGCAGCGCGAGAGGGGGGAGCGTATCTGTCTGAATGAGCGATCCCAGACCATCCGGGATCGGATCGCCCGGACCGGGGTGGAATCCCCCCAGGCTGGATGCCGGAGTGCCCTCGCCGTTCGCCGCAGTTTCGGTGAGGATCTCGCCCGTGACCGTTACCGGCGTCAGCCTCAGATAGTACGTAATGCCATTGAGCAGGTCCCGGAGCGTGAATGTCGCCTGGTCCCCGTTGATCATGCGCGTCTCGGTGAGCGCGTCGGGTTCAACGCCGTACTCAAGGATGAACTGCGACAGCGGAATATCTTCGCTGAGCGAGGTCCATTCCAGCGTCAGACTGCTGTTCCCGGGGGTCACAGTCAGGCTCAGGCCGAGCGGAATCACCTCGATCACTTCGCTCTTGCTCTCGCTTTCCAGTTCTCCCCGGACAGCCGTCACTGCGATGAAGTATTTGGTTCCCGGTTGCAGTCCGGCGACATTGGCAACCGTCGTGTCCGTATCCAGCACGTACAGGAAATTCGTAGGGCTGTCCCCGACGTAGAGCCTGTACCCTGTAATCGGTTCTGCGGTGGTAACAGGTTCCCACTGCACGATTGCGCCGCTCGTTTTTGCCTCTGCGGTCACGTTCTGTACGATTGGGAGCCCGCGCTTGCGCACCTCAATCGCGCTCACCAGTTCCTTCGCATTCCCCGCAGCATCTTTCACGATGAGCATGGGTTGGTAGAGCTTGCCTTCCTCAAAGGAGATCAGCGCCTGGAATGCGCCCGAACCGAATGACGGCTGGAGCTCGTACGTTTTCCCGTCGATTTCCAGCGTTGCGCTCACGACGTTTCCGCTGTTGTCGGTTGCTTCCACCAGTACCAGGATATCTTCCTCTTCTTCGGGGTCGCCTGGAGTGAAGGTGAATTTGGAGACATCTGGTGCTTCCACATCCAACTTGATCCGCAGATTTCCGGAGTCGTTCTGGCCGGAGTCGTCCCTGACGCGGAGCGTGTGATCCAGCTGCTTGGGATTGAGTTCCGTCTCAATTGCGAAACGCCCTTCCTCGTCCGTGTCTCCGTATGCATCATCCTTTCCGCCCGTCACAATCAGGTTCACGAACGGCGCTGCCATTCCCTCTACTGTTACGTGGACGGAGTTCACCATGGAATCCTGCATCGGGCTCTCGATGGCGATCGTCTGCTTGGGTTCCACGGCGCTGCCCCCCCTCACTCGTATGGCAGTCTCTCCATTCACATTCGGATTGCCGCTGTCTTCTGCGTAGAGGATGTGTTCCCCGGGCGTGGAGAAACGCAGCCCCAGGACGAGCGTTTTCTTCCCGAGGTCAGATCCGCGGAATGTGACTGCTCCGAAGCTGGGCAGGATGGCATTGGGGTCGGTGGATGCGAGGTTCACCGTTCCCGTGTAATCCTCGACGATCTGGCCGTTCCTATCCACTGCGGTGATTGTCATGCTCTCATCCACGTTCGCCTGCATTTCCTGCGGCGCACTGATGGCGAACCCTTCCACAACGTCGAACGGAACGAGCTGCCCGTAGAGCGCCCGGCCCGCAATGTTTCCGATCATCTGCGTGCCTGCGGATACGGATGGCTGGTACATGCTGTACACGGTCCGTTGCGGCTCGTACGATCCGCCGCGCCCGCTGCTCAGCGTGCCTGCGGCGATCGTGAGTTCGGCATCCAGCGCATTCCCGCTAAAGAGGTCTACTGCACGGAGCGTCAGGTTGCCCGCCTCTGTTGCCGTTACCGTGAACTGCTGCTCGCCCCGCGCATCCGTCTGTTTCCCAAGATCCCGGATTGCGTCGCTGCTGCGGCTGGAGATGAGCTTGATCGGCCGATTGGGGATCGTGTTGCCGAACCTGTCGCGCAGGATCACGCTCACCGTTGCCGCGTCTCCTGCATCGATGCGCAGTTCGTCGCGGTCGGCCTGCAGAGAGGATGCGCTCAGGTCCACGGTGTCATGGAGCACTTCGAATGTCGCTTCCGCTATGGAGCCTTCCTTCGTTTCCACGCTGAGCGTGTAGGCGCCGGCCTCTTCCAGTTCGTTCCCCGGGATGTGCAGGGTCACCGGTTCCTCTCCCGTCTGTATTCCATGGACGAATTCGCTGCCGAACGGCGGAATCACGACGAGGTCCGCTCCCGCGGGCGCTTCGTAGACGGTGACATCCGTTCCGAGACCCGCGACAGAGTCCTTGGCGGTGATCGTTGCCCCCAGCACTGTGCAGGGAATCAGAGTGAGTGCCGCACAGGTCAGGGCGTATGTGTGTGTTTTTTTGGAAGACATCAAACCATTGTAGCAAGGATTCCGTTTTCACTCAATTCACTATGTTGCTACCAAACAAGAGTCTCTGTATTTGTCCAGAGTACTCTACGAAGGGAGAAGAGTGTTATGCGTTGCTCGTTATTCGTCTTTTGTTTTTTTACCTAGGCATTTCCGCCGAATCTGTCATGTTCTTTTGCGGTGGATCTCTCCGGAGTATTTCAACAGTATTCGAGTATGGTCGTGGTTCTAGATGAGGAAGGAAGCAGTAATGCAGTTTCTCCTTTCCTGCGATGGCATCTATCTGATCAGCGAGTGCCCAGTGATCACGTTGCCCTTTTCTTGAGAAAGGATGGATACATATATCACATTCCAAATGAGGATCGTTTATACCATAACTTCCTCGTATCTGTAGGAGGGTTACAGCTGGCCATTCTGTTTCCACCAATGTTCGTATGGCAGCGAGATGTTGCGGACGAATTTGAGCATCTGCCATCATTCCATTGGTATCGAGAGTAGGAAGACGTCCATCGCCAAGGCAATCAAGAGCAGCGAGGCGCAAGGCATTCCTAAGAACTTGACGAGCACGGCGCTCGAGATTCTCAGCATCCCCCTCTTCGTGTGAGTTAAAATTTTCCATAGGAAAGTTGTATAGCATTACACGAATGATGTGGCAAAGATAGAGCACGTATTCCGTTTTCATTCAATTCACTATGTTGATACCAACCCCTCTTTTTATTGGTGCATAGAGGGCAAGAGGGGAACGTGAAAAGAAAACCGAAAAGAGGCTAGCTGACATCTTCCATTCATCGGCGTATGATTGCGCCCATGCGACGATCCTGGTTGTTCCTCCTTCCTCTCCTGGTTCTTTTCGGATGCGGCTCCACTCCTTCTGATTCTCCCTCCTGTGACCGCGAGTACTACGATGATGTCGAGAAGGTGGTGATCTGCGTGCCGAGCGGCTGGGCTGCGATTGATCGTGAGACGCTGCGCCAGCGCGGCGTTCCTGATGATACAGTTGCCGCCCTGCAGGCGGAGGAAGCGGTATCCGGGCATTTCCCCACAGTGACCGTGACGCGCGAGCTGCTGTCGCAACCCACGACGCCGGAAGCGTACAGCGATGCCAGCATTCGTTCTGTGAGCGTGCTGCCCGGTTACACGCTGATAGAGAGCCCCGCTATGCGGCTCGACGGTGCAGATGTGCGCCTGCACGTCTTCACGGCGCAGCCGATTCCGGATGAGCCTGCACGGAGGTTCTACCAGGTCAGTACGGCTCTCAAGGACAGGGGATACTCGGTCACTGCAACAACGCCTGTCTCCATCGAAGATGCACTGGAGAAGCAGATTACGTTCATCCTGGGGAACGCACGCTTCGGCATTCTGAAGACCGCTGATTCCGCAGAGTAGGGAGGGCGTCGGTTTGCTTTGCAGGCAGGGTCGTTTTCATTATGCTTCCTGGTGCTTGGTGCCGGTATCGGTACCGCGCCTCCCTCCGATCTTTCATCGCAATGGTGCCGTAGCCAAGCCACGTCAGCTTAAGCTGACGTGGCAAGTAGTACCGGTACCGCATTGTCCTTTGATCTCTCATCGCAATGGTGCCGTAGCCAAGTAGTAAGGCAGGGGTCTGCAAAACCCCCATACGTGGGTGCAATTCCCACCGGCACCTCCACAGTTGAATTCGAGACGAAAGCGAGCTTCAAAAGCGAAGCTTGAGGCCGAAGACACTGTGTCCTCCGTAGCTCCGCAGGAGCGAAGGAGGACAGGTGCCGGAACGATGTGACGAAGGGCGGAGCCCGTCTTCGCGACGTATCTTCTTACACGCTGAGCACCAGCGCTTCTGGTGCGAAGATGAGCAGCATCCCGAGAATGTACATGAGCAGCCCTCCGAAAATGAGCGTGAAGCGGGCGTACTTCTTCGTGAGTCCCGTGGCATGGAGTGTGAAGACGGCAATGCCGAATATCACAATGTCATCGATCATGTAGAGGAGGATGTAGAGTCCCAAGTATCCGTAGCGTGCGGCCTGGCTCACATCGTTGAATGCGAGAATCTGCGTGAAGACCGCAGGCAAGCCTGCCGTGCAGACGAGTTCGATCATGTTCACGGAGAAGGCGAGGATCGCAACGCCGATGATCATGGCGGGCCAGAAACTTATTTCCAGCACATGCTTCATGCGTGCGATAGTGTGCTGTTTGGATTTCAGATCGCCGACTTTGCACGCGTTCGGGTCCTTGCCCAGCGCTTCGTAGAGGTAGAAACCGCCTCCGCCTATCGCGATGAGACCGATGGCTTTCTGAATCCAGACGTTGTATCCGACCAGCAGGAAGGCATTGAGCCACGCTGCGATGAAGAAGTAGTACACAGCGCCGCTGACGAAGAGGAACGTTCCGCCGATCAGCCAGACTTTCTTGGGGTCGCGTGTATTAATGAGCAGCGTGAGCAGCGTGATGAGCACCCACATGGCGCAGGGATTGAATCCATCCAGAAATCCCATGACGATGGAGAGTGTGGGGAGAGAGAGCAGCGTCAAATCCACCTGCCCGAAGAGCGGCAAGTCAAAGACGAACTGATCTAAATTCACTTCACACCCTTCTGTGCAAATTCCCTCCGCTGTTTCCACTTTCACGTGGACGGGCGTTTCCAGGAACGCATCGAACGGCACGCAGCCCGCGGAGTTCTCTCTGCAGGTCTGGTAGAGAAAATCGAGGAGTTCCCCCGTCGTTTCATCCGTCTTGTAGCCCTGGATCACGTGTCCGTTGACGTAGATGGTCGGTACTCCCTGCTGGAGCGCCGGCGCACGTTCCTGCAGCCTGCGAAAGAGCCCCTGATTCTCCGGCTCCGTGATATCGAGCAGTTCCAGTTCCCAGGACTTCTTCGTTGCATAGCGCTTGAGGTCTGCGCAGTGGGGGCAGCTATCGCTCACGAAGACCACCATCTTTGCGCCCGTGATCGAGACTGCTTCCTGTTCGCTCCCGCTCCCGTCCAGCGCGCGTTCGGGATAGAGGTACGCGAACACAATCACGGGAAGAAATGCGGCGATGAGCGCGAACGCGAGACGTCTGTTCACTGGAGAGAGGCGGAAAGGTTGAGCAATGGTACGTGTTTCCCCCGTGCCGCACAACGTTTTGCTGCTCCTGTTTCTGTACCGCTTGAGCGGTACAAATGTTTTGATGCCGCGAAAAGGCTTGCATACAAAGTTTATCCGGCATAGCATCCTTTCCAACCCGTATGGGTCAGTTACACTTAAGGAACGGCGATCCGGTACATTCAGCGGAATTCAACCGGCACCAGGCTGCGCTGATTACCGGCTGGTCTGTCTTTCAGGAGGTGCCACCGGACGATACCGAGAAGCAGCATGATGTCGTATGTGCGTGGGTTCATCTCTTTGCTGCGCATGTGCGGGAATTATGCCAATCCCGCGGTTTTTCTATGGATACTATGGAAGAGGGGATTCGCGATCTGCAAGAGCGCATGCGTGAGAATCTCGCTGTCTGCAAATGGATTAAGAGCGCCGCTGAGCATCACGACATAGGCTGGCGGGGGGTTGCGGCGCTGATCGAATTACGATTAATCGATGTGCGCGCCAGCAGCGGCGCAATCCTCGGGTGCCGGCTCGTTTGCTCGTTCCCGTACCTCGATTCCACAGGAAAGAAAGATCATCAGCATTCTCCCATCATACAGGATCAGCTGTTCTATCTGGATTCTCAGCGGAGTGCATAAGATCCTCTTGCCAGAAATACCAAATTTGGTACAATTCGCGAAATACCATGAAGAAGGACCAGCCCATCCTGCCGGCCTCTACGGAACCCAAAGACTTCACGATCGCGACGATCGGCAGCCACACCGCGCTGCAGATCCTCAAAGGAGCGCGCGATGAAGGCATGCGGAACCTCGTCATCTGCAAGAAGGGCTCTGAGCGCCCGTACCAGAGCTACGGCGTCGCTGATGAGATCCTGACAGTGGACGATTGGTCCGAGTGGAATGAGGAGTTGGAGGAGGAGCTGATCAAGCGCAATGCGATCGTGATTCCGCATGGGTCGTTCATCGCGTACATGGGTCATGAGCGCGTGCAGGATATGCGCGCCATGTACTACGGGACCAAGGAGATTCTCCACTGGGAATCCGACCGGACCATGGAGAGGCAGTGGCTGGAAAAAGCCAATCTCAAACTCCCGCGAGTGTTCGCGAAACCCGAGGACATCGACAAGCCCGTCATTGTGAAGTTCCATGGAGCGGGCGGTGGGTTCGGTTACTTCGTGGTGAAGACAGCAGAGCAGTTCTACGAGGTGAAGAACCGCAAGTATCCGGACCAGAATGACTTCGTGATCCAGGAGTACATCCTCGGCGTTCCCCTCTATATCCACTACTTCTACTCGCCGCTCACGAAGGAACTGGAGATCATGAGTTTTGACAAACGCTACGAATCCAACGCGGACTCGATCGGTCGTATCAAGGCCCAGGACCAGCTGACTGCGAATATCCACACGAGCTACACGATCGTCGGGAACATCCCCGTCGTGGTGCGCGAATCCCTCCTTCCGCAGTTTTTTGAGATGGGTGAGCGCGTGGTAGAAGTGAGCCAGGATCTCTGTGGCAAAGGCCTCTTCGGGCCGTTCTGCCTGGAGACGATCGTGACGAGGAAGCTCGAGGTTTTCGTCTTCGAGATCAGCGCGCGCATCGTTGCCGGCACCAATCCGTTCATCGAGGGGTCGCCGTACACGGCACTCAAGTACAAGGAACCGATGAGCACCGGCCGTCGCCTTGCACGCGACATCAAGCAGGCGATTGAGCAGGGGCGATTGGAGGAAGTGCTCGGATAATGGAAAATTGAAAATGGAAAATTGGTCGATTGCTCTTCTATAACTTTCATTTTCCATTTTCCATTCTTCATTTTCCATTTACCATTCTGATCATGGATGCCGCCAAACTTCTCAAAGGCTACGATCTCGATTCCCTCACCATCGGCGCGCTCGGCGGCCACAGCGGGCTGGATACCGCGCACGGCGCGAACCAGTTCGGTTTCCGTTCCGTGATTGTCGCGCAGAAAGGGCGGGAGCAACCCTACGAACTCCATCGTATCCGGGAACAGGGAACCGAATACGAGCGCGGGTGCATCAATGAAGTCATCGTGGTTCCGAAATTCCAGAATATCCTGGATGCAAAGGTGCAGGAGCAGCTGCGGGAACTCAATACCATCTTCGTCCACAACAGGTACTTCTGGGTGTACTTCAGCGATTTCTCCAAAGTGGAGAATGAGTTCCATGTTCCGATCTTCGGCTCGCGCACGCTGCTCAAGCTCGAGGAGCGTGACCAGCCGTACAACCAGTATCACCTATTGCAAGATGCAGGCATCAGGACCCCTAAGATCTTCGCGAAGCCGGAAGACATAGATCGTCCCGTGCTGGTGAAAGCGGCGGAAGCGCACCGCGGCTACGAGCGGGCGTTCTTCGTTGCGGGGGATAAGAAATCATGGGAAGCAGAGGGCGTGCGCCTTGAGAAAGAAGGGAAAGTCACTGCTAAGTGGCGCAGTGCGGCAATCGAAGAGTTTATCGTCGGCGCACCGGTGAACTTCAACTTCTTCTACTCGCCGCTCACGGGGGAATTGGAATTGCTCGGCACCGATACCCGCCGCCAGACGAATCTGGACGGATTCCTCCGCATGACCGCTCCGCAGCAGACGAAAGCGTTGCAGTCGGGTATCGACCTCAAGATGATTGAAACAGGCCACATTGCCTGCACTGTCAAAGAGTCCATTCTTGTGAAGGCGTACGACCTCGGTCAGAAGTTCGTGGACCAGTGCAAGAAGCTGCCGAAAGCACTCGATCCTTCCGGCAAGGGCATCATCGGTCCGTTCGCATTGCAGGGGGCCGTGGTTGCAGAGGAGGGGAAGGAGGACATCGTCATCTTCGACGTCTCCCTGCGCATTCCCGGATCACCCGGCATCTCCGCCACGCCGTACTCCGGGTACCTCTACGGCAATTCCATGAGCGTTGGCGAACGCATTGGGCTGGAACTCAAACGCGCGGTGGAGGAGGAGCGCGTGGAGGAGGTGGTGACGTAAAGCCGAGGATCTATTTTGCTCTTTCGCCTTTTCATTTTAAGATTTCACCTGTGGGGCTGCCCGCCTGCACTATGGTCCCGGCGGACGAGTCACTCAATTGCTCTTTCTCTTCCTACTTTTTCTTTTAGGTTTTCCCTGGGGCTGTAGCTCAGTTGGTTAGAGCACCGCGTTTGCAACGCGGGGGTCAAGGGTTCGAATCCCTTCAGCTCCACCACGCCTCACATGTGAGGCGTGGTCCACCACACTTCGCGCCGTGAAGCGGCTTTACGTGGCTGCGCGCGATCACCACGTAGAACGTGGCACAGCGTGGCGCAGCCATGGCAACTTTGCACACTTTGACCAGGAAATGCGAAATTCCAGAGATCCGATTACAGGAATGGGTTGGTGTCTGTCGGGAGAGGCTCTGCGGTTTTGAAGAGGAACGGGAAGAGCAGACGCAGCGGCGTGAAGAAGAAATCCTGCGTACCGGTGAGCGTTGCCAGGCTCCAGAAGAAGATGAGGATTGCGACGATGATCACGACGCCGTAGATGCCGCCGACGTAGCTCATCCACTCGTACTCACCGAGGCTGTTCCCGACCGATTCGCGCTTTTTGATGAGGAAAAATGCAATGACGAGTCCTATGATTGCGAAGAATGTATCCACGTTTCTATTCTTGCTTTATTCCAGGGCCGCATCAAGTTCCTTCTTGATGTCCTCCTTGGATTTGACGCCCACGAACGTGCTCACGGGCGCTCCTTTCTTGAAGATGATGAATGTCGGGATGCTCATGACGCCGAACTGCGCCGGCGTCTCCGCCGCTTCGTCTACGTTTATCTTCACCACTTTCACCTTCCCCTCGTACTCGCCGGCCAACTCCTCCACTACGGGGAGCATCGCTTTGCATGGTCCGCACCAGTTGGCGAAGAAATCCACGAGGACCGGTGTGTCTGACTTCAGCACTTCTGCTTCGAATTCTGCGTCGGAAATCGTTTTTGCCATGATGGGAAATGTGGGAGGAAATGAAAGTTCGCCATGAGTATACCGTGCACGTTGCCCCCTGTGAAATGGCGGAGGGTTCGTGTTGTAATCCTGTTCACAGATGATGTGTTCACGCTTCTGCCATGCTCTGCATGAGCAGCCCCTTCGTGATCTTCTTGCCCGTTTCCACTCCCGGCTGCCCGTACGGGTCAATGCGGTAGAGCTTGCCGAGGAACACTACTTCTGTGAGCAGCAGGAAGAAGAGTTGCCCGAGGTGCTCTTCGTCCAGGCGCTCCAGCGTAATTGTTGCGTGAGGGCGTTTAGCCTCCGTGAGTGCGCGGCTCGTTCCTTCATAACAGGCATCGAGGAGCTGACCGAATGTCTTTCCCGCCAGGTAATGGAACGATTCTTCCACGTCCTGGGGCACGGTGACGCGCGGTTTCTCCTGCTCGCGAATGAACAGGTGCCAGCAGGATCGGGGGCCCTCCATCCACTGCTGCAGGAGCGAGTGCTGATCCTGCGTTCCGATCGCCGCCACCGGAATCGGGTTACTCAATTCATTCTTCCCCAAACTCTCTGCAATGAGCTGCTGGTTCCAGCGTCCCAGCGATTCCAGCCGCTGCGCGTACGGCATGATCACCCTGATCGGATAGCGGCGTTTGGATTCCAGCAGGAACTGCACCATCGCGAGTTGCAGAGCCGGGTTGTCATCCACGTTGGTCTGCTGGCAGAGCGTGTCCATCTCCTTCGCTCCGCGCAGGAATGCCGCGGTGTCTCCTCCCAGGAGCGCGATCGGCAGCAGGCCGATGGGGGTGAAGATGGAGAATCTGCCTCCCACAGCCGTCGGGATCGGCAGGATCTCTATCCCTTCCTCCAGCGCGATTCTTCGCAGCGTGCCCGTGTGGGGATCGGTGAGTGCGATGGTGTAATTCGCCGCCTTCTCTCCCCGCGCCTTCTTCATCGCTTCGTAACAGAGGAAGAAGAGGCTCATAGGTTCCAGCGTGCCGCCGGATTTGCTGGCGACTACGAGGAGCGTTTGCTTCCAGTCGATGAGTGCGAGTTCCATCTGCAGCACCGCCGGATCCAGCGTATCCATGAGTACGAATTCCATGGTTCTCGGTCCTTCCAGCACTTCCTGGATGACCTTGGGTCCCAATCCTGATCCGCCGATGCCGATCCAGACGACCGTGCGGATTTTCTCCGTGCGTGCGAACTGCGCGATATCTTTCACCTGCTGCAGGATGCGCTTGTCGTACGGGTCCATGGACCAGGCATGTTCACCGCTCTGGCGCTCCGCCAGCCAGCGTTCCACGTACTTCTTCATGCGGGTTTTCAACCCTGTGATTTCCTGTTCGGGGATTCCCTTGGATGGGGTGATGGTCTTGCCCAGCGTTCCTGCGATATCGAGTGTGAGCATGGCGGAGAGGGGTTAGAGCGCGCGAAGCGCAGCGGTAACGCGCTCTTCCGTAGAAGAGAGCTCGGGAGGAAGTTCTTTGAGTGCGCGGAGAATCGTTTGCGTGTCGTAGCCAAGGCCGGCGAGTGCGGCAATCGTATCCTGGTCGAATTGGTTTGCTCTTATGCCATTCGTCGAGCCGCTGCCCCGGAAGAGTTCCGGCTGTTTCTCCATGAGCGACTTGAGCTCCAAGAGGAGTTTCTCCGCCCGTTTCTTCCCGATCCCTTTCACGCTGCTGCTCAAGAGGTCGGCGTCGTCTTCCTGCACTGCGCGCAGCAGCAGTTCGCGCGGCACGGCGCAGAGTTCCAGTCCCACCCGGGGCCCGATGCCCGACTGTGCAATGAGCAATTCAAACAGCGTCAGCGTTACTCTCTCTGCGAACCCGTAGAGTTCCAGCCGGTCTTCCCGCACGTAGGTGGAGATCCAGAGCGTCCCTTCGCTGCCATCCTTCACGTGTTCCCACGTATCTACCGGCACAGAGACCCCGTATCCCACTCCGTGCACATCCACCAGTGCTTCTGTTGCAGAGAGCCGTTCGATGATTCCCTGAAGTCTTGTAATCATGGAAGACTCAATAGTACCAGAAGTTTCCCGTTTGTCTGTAGCCCATATTCCTTCTGCCACCTTTGTCCGGCGACAAAGGTGGTGCCAAAGCGCCGGCGCGCCAAATCTCACTCCGCTCGGCCTTGTGCCTCCTTACCGGCTTCTCCAAGGATTCGCAGCCGGTTCGTCGGCGCTGCGCGGCAAGGCCTTCCCCTTCACCCCCCCCGTGGCGCGCCAGTCCCTCCCTAGTTGAGGGAGTGAGCGATTTATCCCCTTCTAGTTGTAAATATTACTAAATTGTTTTATAATATATAGAAAATGCACACAATTCGCCGATTCGCTGCCGGGTGCCTCTTCCTCTCCGCCGTGCTCTGCGCCGGTTCGATTCCTTTCCTCCATGCATCCGTGATCTCCACGGAGCGGGTTGCGGTGGAACGCCAGGAGAGAATGGACGCGCTCCGCGATGCAATGGGAACATCGGCACACACCATCTCTGCCGTTCCCGGCGTGCAGGCGTTGCGCGAGGAGGGGGAAGCGCAGCTCGCAGAGGCGCAGAAAGCGCTGCAGGAGTACGGCCAGCGCAAGCATGCTGTGCGCCTGCGCATCGCCGCCGCTCTCCAGAGCCGCGATGCGTTCCAGAGCCGGTACGGCGTTGATCCCCTGGATTCCGATGCGCTCGCCGCGTTCTTCGATACGCAGAGGTCCGGCCTTGCAGTGCACCTGCGCGCGTACGGGCGCCTGCACTTTGCCGCCGGGTCTGTGTCGGCCGATCCGGAGGTTCCGGCCTTTCTGCAGCTCATGGACCAATCGCTGGCAGAGCAGGTGCAGGAACGATTGCGCCAGAGGGCGCTCGCCACCATGCGCCTGCGCATCCTCACCTCCGCGCAGGAAGTGGTGGACATTGCAGGCACGCTGGAGAACCTGCGTGCTGAGCACGCATCACTCATTGCATCGTACCAGGAGTCACTCACTGCGTACGACGATGCGCAGGATATGATCGCGCTCAGCAATGCGCGTCTTGCGGAAATCAAGCGCATCGTTGCGGCCGTAGAGCAGCAGGTTCGTGCTATGCAGGCGGATCTGTCGGCGTATGACGAGCGCATACGCCTGCGTGCAGAAGGCGAACTGATTGCGCGCGGTCTCCTCTCCGAGCGGCGCAGCCCCTCTACCGCCGTGCCGCGCTTCGATTGGCCGGTGACGGGCAACATTACCGCCGGATTCCTGGACCCCGGGTACGCCGTGCACTTCGGCGTTCCGCATAAGGCGATTGATATCGCACAGTCGCAGGGGAGCATCATTCGCGCGGCAGCCGACGGCGTCGTGCACTACGTGCAGAACGGCGGCTCGCGCGGGTACTCCTACGTCCTTATCGGGCATCGTGGCGGGTACGCCACGCTCTACGGGCATCTGCTGCAGATCAGCGTCACACCCGGTGATGATATTGATAAAGGGCAGATTGTGGGCTTGAGCGGGGGAGTGCCCGGCACGCCCGGGTCAGGTCCTATGACCACGGGAGCTCACCTGCACTTTGAGGTCATTCGTGACGGTGTGAATATTAATCCGATCGAGGTGCTGCCGTAAGGTATGTCATAGAACGTTTGCGGGGCGACCCATATAGGCGCTGTTGCCGGATCGTCACTTTTCTCCCGAGTTACGAGGTATCCGTAGATTTGCTTTCTGTTGTTCTACTGATATTTACTGCATGTCTGTCGAATCTTACCTATCAGCTCTTGAGCGTATAGGTCAGTAGTGTTTGTGTTGAGCTGAAAGCAATTACCCAAAGGTGGTAATTCTTCCAAAACATTGATACAAGGATTGCACATTTGTCTGCAATAACTTCTTACTAAAAAGGGGTTCAAATGCGTCCTTCTACTGACAATCATCGCAGAAATCGCAGCATTTGGACTATCCAAAAATTGTTGGATTATCAGTCCTGTTTCTACATCAACTGGCGTTCCTTCTTTGTCAAACATGTTACCAACATGCCATTCTCTTACTTGATCAGGAGCAGGACGCTCATGGTCTGGTGCAAATCTTCTCAGCATACATCTAGTGTATTTTGGTATGGCATCTTCATTCCGACAACCAAAAGAAGGAGTCTTTGTTGAGCGATTCACACTTTATCTTGGTTTGCTTGCGTCGTTACCATTCTGTAAGAAGCCCAGTCCAGGTTGAGCACGAGAGGCTTCTCTCAGTCGCATAAGTTCATCGAATGCTTCTTTTGAAAGTCGACAGACAGGAACCATGCGTGGGGTATCGGCTGCTTCCGTACTATCTGTAGGATGATGATGAGCATTTGGTTCTGTCGCCTTTTCCATAGTGAGAACACTCTGCCAGATGATGATCGGTGATACAATATTCGTTCCTGCGTTTTCCCTGCGGTCCAATCACCACAACAAACTCACCTTTCTTCACCATATCTTTCGTTGCGTTCACAAGTTCTCCGATGGTTGTAGAGATCACCTCCTCATGCAGTTTTGTCAGTTCCCGGGCGATGACTACTTGGCGGTCCGGCTGGTCGCACAGAACCTCCGCCAACTCAGCCAGGGTGCGCTCGATGCGGTGGACCGATTCGTAGAAGACAATGGTGTGTGGTTCTTTCTTGAATGATTCCAGCATGGTCTTGCGCCCTTTCTTGAGGGGGAGGAACCCCAGGTAGAGGAACTGGTTGATCGGGAGGCCGCTTACGCTGAGTGCGGCCAGGAACGCGGCCGGTCCCGGGACCACCTCGATGGCAATTCCCTCCTTCCGTGCCCGGGAAACGAGTGCGTAGCCCGGATCGCTGATGCCCGGTGTGCCCGCATCACTCACGAGCGCCAGATGCTCGCCGCTGCGCAACCGTGCGAGGATGGCATCCAGCTTCTGCGGATCGGAGTAGCTGTGCATGCTGAGGAGTTCCTTCTTCTCTAGTGCAAGCATGTGGAGCAGACCCCCTGTTACGCGCGTGTCTTCGCAGATAATGGCGCTGCAGGATTCCAGCGTTTGCAGGGCGCGCTTGGTGATGTCGCCCAAATTGCCGATGGGGGTTGCAACAATTGATAACATTTCTCGGGAGGCAGTATAGGGCAGATATGCACTTGTTCCATTGTTAAATGGTTCAATTGCTACAGTGTTCAATTGTTCGCAAGCGAAACGCAGGTTGACCCCAAGGAATTGCACCAATTTGGCAATGGAACCATGGCGCAATGCCTCTGTTTGTCATTCCACTGGAAAACGGAGAGATCTTCTTCCGTTCTTCCGATCTTGCGCTATCATTGCTTTAACACCCTCTCTCAGCCCCTTTTTCTATGCCTAAGGAGAATGACAAGAATGCGGAGCCTCGCGATGAGTCTCCGAAGAACGAGGAACAAGCGCCTGCAGCGCAGCCGGCGCAGATGTTCAGTGAAACGCTCGCTGCAATCGGCAGCATCAAACCGCGGCCCATTGTGACAGAGATGGAGGAGAGCTATCTGGATTACGCTATGAGTGTCATCGTCTCGCGCGCCCTGCCGGATGCGCGTGACGGCCTCAAGCCCGTACACAGGCGCATCCTCTACTCTATGCACGAACTGGGGCTGCGCAGCACCGCAAAATTCCGAAAGTCTGCGCTGGTGGTAGGAGACGTGCTTGGAAAGTACCATCCCCACGGCGACAGCGCCGTGTACGATGCGCTGGTGCGCATGGCGCAGGATTTCTCCATGCGCTATCCGCTGGTGCGCGGGCAGGGAAACTTCGGCTCGCTGGACGGAGACAGCGCCGCAGCAATGCGTTACACAGAGGTGAAGATGGAGCGCATCTGCGATGACATGCTCCAGGATATCGAGAAGAACACGGTGGATTTCGTTTCCAACTACGATGATTCGCGCAAGGAGCCTTCCGTGCTCCCCGCCAAGGTTCCCAGCCTGCTTCTCAACGGGACGGTCGGCATTGCCGTGGGCATGGCGACCAATATTCCGCCCCACAATCTGGGGGAGCTGTGCGATGCGATTCTGCACATCATCGAGCAGCCGGATTCCACGGTGGAGGATCTGCTCAAGTACATTAAGGGACCGGATTTTCCGACGGGAGGGATCGTGTACGACAAGGAAGTGCTCAAGCAGGCGTACCTCACCGGGCGCGGCAGCGTGGTCGTGCGCGGGGTTGCGGAGATTGAGGAAACGAAAGGCGGGCGGTTCCACATCCGTATTTCTGAGATTCCATACCAGGTGAACAAGTCGACGCTCATCGAGCGCATTGCCAAGCTGGTGACGGACAAGGTGGTGCAGGGCGTCTCTGACGTGCGCGACGAATCCGACCGCGACGGCGTGCGCATCATCATCGAGCTCAAGCGCGAGTCCTACCCGCAGAAGGTGCTCAATCTGCTCTTCAAGCACACCGATCTCCAGACGTCGTTCGGGTACAACATGATCGCTCTGGCAGACGGGTTGCAGCCTCGGTTGCTCAATTTGGCCGAGATTCTCCAGATATACCTGAAGCACCGGCGCGAGGTGACGGTTCGGCGTGTCACGTTCGACCGTGACCGCGCCAAAGAGCGCGTGCACATCCTCGAGGGCTTGAGTATCGCCCTCAATGACATCGATAAAGTCGTGGAAACCATCAAGAAGAGCCCCACGAAGGAGGAGGCGCAGGTCAACCTGGTCAAGAAGTTCAAGCTCACGGCGATTCAGGCGGATGCCATTCTCCAGATGCGCCTGCAGACGCTCGCGGGTCTCGAGCGCAAGAAGATCGAAGACGAGCTCAAGGAGAAGCGCGCCTTCATTGCGGAGTGCGAGGCGATCCTCAAGGACAAGAAGCGCGTGGACAAGATCATCGCGCAGGAGCTCACTGCCCTCAAAACGACGTACGGCGACAAGCGCCGTACGATGGTCGTGCCGCATGCAGTCGGTCAGTTCAGCGCGAAGGATACCATTCCGAATGCGCCGATGATCGTGGCCCTCACGGATGCCGGCTACGTGAAGCGCCTCAGCCCCATGCAGTTCCGTGCGCAGCACCGCGGCGGCAAGGGCATCAAGGGCATGACGACCAAAGATGATGATGAAATCCTGTCCATGCTGCACGTGATGAACCATGATGACCTGCTCTTCTTCACCAACACGGGCCGCGTGTTCCAGCTGCCCGTGTACGAGCTGCCGCAGGGCAGCCGCATCGCGAAAGGGCAGGCGATCGTCAACCTCCTGCAGCTCAAGCCCGAGGAGCAGATTACCGCAATCCTCAAGGCGGACTTGAGCGACAAGAAGTTCCTGTTCCTCGTCACCAAACACGGCACGGTCAAGCGCACTGGGACCGACCAGTTCGACAATATTCGCAGGTCGGGCCTCATCGCGCAGAAGGTTTCCGAGGGAGACGAGCTCAAGTGGGTGGTGGCGACGACCGGTGCGAATGAATTGCTTCTCGTGACGCGCAAGGGCAAAGCTATTCGTTTCAGGGAGGAAGACGTGCGTTCCATGGGTCGTTCTGCGGCTGGTGTTCGCGGCATCCGCCTCGCACAGGGGGATGAAGTAGTGGAGGCGGCGGTCATCACCGATCCCAAGACGAGCAAGCTGCTTGTGGTCATGGAGAACGGGCTCGGCAAGATGACGCCGGTGGAGCAGTACCGGTTCCAGGGCCGTGGCGGGAGCGGAGTGAAAGCGGCGCAACTCACGGCGAAAACCGGCGATATCGTGGGAGGCTGCGTGCTCGCCGATGGCGATGAGGGGGACCTGATCTGCATCAGCAAGCAGGGGCAGACCATCCGCATGCGCCTGAGCGATATTCCTTCGCTCGGACGCGCCACGCAGGGCGTGATCGTGATGCGCCTCAATGCGAAGGACAAGGTGGCGAGTATGAGCGTGATCATGGAGGGGCAGAACGGTGCGGTGGAAGGGGAGGACGATGCGGAGCAGCAAGAGGGATTCCTGGAGGAGGAGCAAGAACCGGAGCAGGAAAAAGTCGTCCCTGCCAAGAAACCCAGAGCTGCTGCGAAGAAATGAGCCGCGCCGCGCCGCTGCCACTTTCTTTCGATTTTCCTTGCTCCCGTGCTCTCCATAGGTAGAATCTCCCCGTTATGAAGGATGGTATTCATCCGCAGGTTTTTCAGGACGCCAAGACCACGTGCACCACGTGTGAGTCGGTTTTTGCCATTCCCAGCACGCTCAAGGAGCAGAAGGTGGAATCCTGTCGTAATTGCCACCCTATCTACACGGGGAAGAAGCAGAAAGAGATGAAAGGCGGCCGCATCGAACGCTTCCGCAAGAGGCTGGCGGCAGGTCATGCTACCTCCGAGCCCAAGGCGGCGGGCGCTCCCCGTCCGCGCGCCGCTGCGGCGAAGAAGAAGTAGCTCCTTTCCGCTTCCGTTTGAGTAGCACTCTTTTGCCGGGAGTGCTATAATTTCTGTATGAATGAGCGCCAAAGCAAGCTGCTCAAAGCCATTATCGACCAGTTCATCGAGACGGCGCTCCCCGTAGGATCTCATCACATCATTGAGGGGGGGATGTTCCATGTTTCCTGCGCGACGGTGCGCAATGAGATGCGTCTCCTCGGTGAAGAGGGGTACCTGGAACAGCCGCACGTGTCCGCGGGGCGCGTGCCGACTGCCAAGGGGTACAGAATGTACGTGCAGCAGCACATGGAGCCTTCCAAGGCGGAAAAGCAGGTACGGCAGCGCTTCGCAACGCTCAAGGAGCAGTACTTTCACCGCAAGGACCAGGAGCGCGTTTTCGATGCAGTCGCACTCCTGGCGCACATGACCCCGAATGTGGGATTCGCCACCGTTCCGCACAAGCACAGGGTGTACTTCCTCGGGTTGGCGAATGTGTTGCGCCAGCCGGAATTCCAGTCGAATCCGCAGCTTGCGAGCGGTGTTGTAGAGGTGCTGGAGGACCATCTTGCCGATGTGATGGAATCGCTCCAGGCGGATGAGAAGATTCGTTACTACATCGGAGAAGAGCACGTGCTTCCGCAGATTCAGAGTTGTTCTGTGATCGTGACTGAGTATACCGTGCGTGACCAGAAGGGCGTCATTGGCGTTCTTGGTCCCATGCGCATGGATTATGAATTCAACACGGTGGCTCTCGATATGGTTGCCAAGTTCCTCCGTGCAGAGGGATAGTTTCTCGCATTGTATGGGACACACACTTCTCCAGATACGAGCCGGGCATGAGAACGAACGCGGTCCGCTCTACGTGGAGTCGGCGCTCTCCGCGCTCCATTCCATCAGCGGCGCTGCAGGAGAGGTGAACCTGGAAATCGGCATGGCGAATGCGCATATTGCGTTCTACGTTCGTGGATCCAAAACCGTCGCGCAGTTGGCAGAGAGCCAGTTGTATGCGCAGTATCCTGATATTGAGATCGATGAACTGCAGGCGGATCCGTTCGTTGCTGCGGAGGGGGAAGAAGTGTTCTGCGCCGATCTGGCGCTCGATTACACTGAGATTTTCCCTATCAAGCGGCATCCGCAGTTCGATGACATGCTGACGCGCGTCAATGTGGATCCCATTGCCGGAATCACGTCCACTCTCGCGCGGTACAGCATTCCCGGCATGCGCGGGCATGTGCAGATCAGCATGCGCCCGCTTCGCGGGACGTTCCGCAAGCGGTCTCTGCGTTTCCTGCCGTTGCTGCAAACGGGATTTTCGGGAATCTCCGATTCGTATGCGAAGTTCTTTGCCAAGGTGCAGCTGGCTCGCGGTTGGCGCAGGCTCGCCTATGCTCCGATTGCATTCTTCATGGGGGGATTTCGTGCTTGGCCGGGATTCAACAGGTTCTTTTCCCTGCCTGCGCTCACCGGAGAGGGGGGCAAGTCTTCTTTTGCTCCCGATGAGGAGGAACGTACGAGCGCGCGCAGCCATGACAGGGAGGATGCCGTGGGCGGCGCGCAGGATAAAGTGAACAGGCTGCTCTTCCTCTGCAATGTGCGCGTGAGCGTGATTGCGCCCAAGGGGCATCGCGATGTTGCGCTCCAGAAGATTGATGAGATCGCAGGGAGTTTCCGCCAGTTTGCCTTGCCGCAGAGCAATGAATTCACGTTGCGCAAGCCCGTCACTGCCCCTCAAATTCCGCTGGGCATTCGCCGTAAGCCTTTCATTCTCTCGGTAGAGGAAATCGCAACCATGTGGCATCTTCCCACGATTCTCGTCCAGACGCCCAATATCGATTGGGTGCTCTGCCGCAAGCTCGAGCCCCCCAGCAATTTGCCGGTTCCCGATGTCACCGATCCCGCCTCCGCCTTAACGGAGTTGGGTGAGGCCGTGTTCCGCGGGCGCAGAAACAGGTTCGGTATCCGTTTAGATGACCGCCGCCGGCACATCTACATCATCGGAAAAACCGGCATGGGAAAATCCACGGTGCTCGAGAATATGGTGTTCTCCGATGTGCACAGCGGCAAAGGAGTCGCTGTCATCGATCCGCACGGCGACCTGATTGATGCGGTGCAGAAGTTCATTCCCAAACAGCGCAGCAACGACGTGATCTTCTTCGATCCTTCGGATACGGCGTACCCTATCTCGTTCAATGTGCTCGATTGCCCCAACAGGGAACAGCGCGTCCTGACTGCTTCCGGGATTATGAGCGTCTTCACCAAACTGTGGCCTGATGCGTTCAGCGGTCGTATGGAGCATATTCTGCGCAATACCCTGCTCGCTCTTCTGGAGTACGAAGGGTCCTCCATGCTCGGCATCATGCGCATGTATGCCGATGCGCACTACCGGAAGAAGGTGGTCGATCACATTACCGATCCCGTCGTGCGGAGTTTCTGGGTGGATGAGTATGCGACCTGGAGCGAAAAATACCGCACAGAAGCCGTTGCAGCCATCCAGAACAAGGTGGGACAGCTGCTCTCCACTCCGCTCATTCGCAACATCGTCGGCCAGGTGAAGAGCACGTTCGATATTCGGCATGCCATGGATACGGGCAAGATCATTCTGGTGAATCTGAGCAAAGGGAAGTTGGGAGAAGACACTTCCGCCTTCCTCGGCTCGATGCTGGTGACCAAGTTCCAGATCGATGCGATGAGCCGCGCCGATATTCCGGAGAAAGAACGCCGCGATTTCTTCCTCTACGTCGACGAATTCCAGAATTTCGCAACGGAGTCATTCGCGACAATCCTGAGCGAGGCGCGCAAGTATCGATTGAGCCTGACCATGGCGAACCAGTACGTCTCGCAGCTGCTCATCAGCGATTCCAGGACGACGCTGCGCGATGCGGTCTTCGGCAACGTGGGAACGCTCATGAGCTTCCAGGTCGGTTCCGACGATGCGGAAGTTCTGAGTTTGCAATTCGAAGAGACAGTCATGCCCAAGGATATCCTCAGCCTTCCCAAGTACCATGCGTACTCCCGTCTCATGATTGACGGCATGCCCAGCAGACCGTTCTCCGTTTCGACATTGCCGCCTCCCGTGTACGAGCAGGATGCCGACAGGCTGGAGGTCCTGCGCCGCCTCTCGCGGGAACGCTACAGCGAGAAGCGCGAGATCGTGGAAGAGAAGATCCTCAAGTGGGCCGCTGGCAGCGCCGAGGCGAAGAAGGAAGTGCTCGCACGGGAGAAGGGGAAGGAGAAAGAGGAAGAAGAGCGCAAGCGCGCCAAGAAGAAGGGCATGACGATCGAGCAGTACCGCCAGTGGCGTGACCGTGAGATGTGGCTGAATGATTTCAATGCCCTGCGCAAGCGCGCTCTCATCGGGGAACAGCTTTCTGCCGAGGAGGAGAAGCAGTACAAGCATCTGGAGAAACAGCTCCGGGACTCAGGGGGCGTTCCCGAGGTCAGCAAGACGCTGCAGGACCAGATCGCGAAAAAGAAGAAGGCCTGAATTGCCTGTTTCGCGCAGGAATTTGCAGAGAGAACGATTTTTCTGTATACTACACATGTTCCTCACAGAAAAAGAACACATGCTTTTCCCGTCCTGTACTTCAAAGAAACTGCAGTGTGTCGTCATGACGGCGTTCGCCGTTCTCTGTGTTTTCCTTTTGAGCGTGCAGTACAGGGCGTTAGCGGGGTACGTGCAGTTTCGCATTCCTACCGCTATGCCGACACAGACGGAGGAGCAGAGGCAGGCTCTTCTGGATGTGCATCGGTTCCTCGAGCAGCACCGCGGCACTGCGAACAAGGTTGATGCATACCTTGAGGACATGTCGGTTGCGCACGCCGCAGCTTCCTACGAGAGAGGAATCAACAAAGTCGGCGTGTACCTCACTGCCGATAGCGTGGCGAATGCATCCTTCTATTCCCAGACGCTCGATCGTTTGCAGCAGGCGGGTGCTTCCGCTTTCGTCGTGGATGTGAAGGGTTCCTACGTCTACTTCCCGACAACCTCCTCCCTTGCGGAGGAAATGAAGCTCGTCCGTCCGCTCTACGAGCTCCCGGAGATTGTGTCCATAGCGAAGCAGAAGGGCATCTATGTCATTGCCCGTCTCATTGCCGCCAGCGATCCAGTCTTCGGCCTGCGCAATCCGGATGTACGCATCCGCCATCCCCAGACCGGCGTTGCAGTCGGGAGCAAATGGGTGGACCTGGGGCATCCCACTACGATCGAGTACAACAAGCAGGTCATTCGCGACATCGTTACAGCTGGCGTCGATGAGCTGAACATCGATTACATCCGGTACCCGACCGAGTATGCCCAGTGGCAGATCGGCCTGACAGGGCAGCAGAAAGCGGATCGCATCGAGAAGTTCGTGCAGATGGCGCGGCAGACCATCGATGAGTACAACCCTTCCGTCCTTCTGGGCCTGAGCACGTACGCCATCCTCGGATGGAACTACCCTGTCAACTTAGAGCCCCTGGGGCAAGATGTGATCCGTTTCGCTCCTCTCGTCGATATCATCTCTCCTATGGCATACCCGTCCACATTTGCTGCCGGTGCGTACTACAATCCCGCCACACACCCGCGCAGCCGCATGTACTACCTGGTGTACCAGACGCTCAAAGGGTACGCGGAGCTTCTCGGCGAAGAGCACGCAGCCAAGCTGCGCCCGTGGATTCAGGGGTACTACATTACGAACAAGGATCTGCGCGATGAGATTGATGCAGTCTACGATGCGGGCGCGTGCGGCTTTACGGTGTGGAGCGCAGGGAACCACTACGACATCCTCTACAAGGTGTTCCCGGAAGTGAACATTCCGGAACGCTGCCTTATTCCGTAAGTTTCTAGCTCTCCCAGTTCCCCGGATTAATGCCGGGGCAGGGGAAACTCTGGCACATCTCTTTCACCTCTGCCGCGATGCGGGCGAGAACCTGTTCATCGGCGTGGTGTTCGATCACTTCGTTCATCCACTTGCCGATCTTCTTCATTTCCGGTTCCTTCATGCCGCGCGAGGTGATGGCAGGAGTGCCGATGCGCACTCCGGCGGGGTTGAACGGCGAGCTCGGATCGAACGGCACAGTGTTGCAGTTCGTCACGATGCCTGCCTTGTCGAATGCTTTCGCCGCATCGCGCCCGGAAATTCCCTTCGATTTGAGTGTTTCAAAGAGGATTAAGTGATTATCCGTCCCCCCGCTCACCAGGCGGAACCCATTGGCATTCAGTTCCTCCGCGAGCGCCTTGGCGTTCCTCACCACTTGTTGCGCGTACTGCTTAAACTCCGGAGTGGAGGCTTCCTTCAGCGCGACTGCGATGGCAGCGGTGGTATGGTTGTGCGGCCCGCCCTGCAGGCCCGGAATGATCGCTTTATCTATTTTCTCTGCGTATTCCTTCCTGCTCACGATCAGCGCGCCGCGCGGTCCGCGCAGCGTTTTGTGCGACGTCGTCGTTCCCGTATCTGCCATGGGGAACGGCGAGGGATGCGCTCCGCCGATGATCAGCCCCGTGATGTGGGAGATATCCGCATGGAAGAACGCTCCCACCGCATCGCATATCTCGCGGAATTTGGCGAAATCGATGGTGCGTGGATACGCCGTGTAGCCCGCAATGATCAGTTTTGGCTTCACCTCCTTTGCCTGCTCCAGAATCTTGTCGTAGTTGAGCAGTTCCGTCGCCGGATCAAGCTCGTAGGGGACGGAGTGGTAGCTCTTGCCGGAGAAATTCACCTTCCAGCCGTGGGTGAGGTGCCCTCCGTGCGGCAGCGCCAATCCCATGATCGTGTCTCCATGCTCCAGGAGCGCGTGGTACACCGTCATGTTGGCGGGGCTTCCTGAGTACGGCTGGACGTTTGCGTGCTCCATCCCAAAGATTTTTTTCGCGCGATCTATCGCCAGATTCTCCACTCTATCCGTTAATTGCTGCCCCTCGTAGTACCGTTTCCCCGGGTATCCTTCTGAGTACTTGTTCGTGAACACGCTCCCGGTCGCTTCCATCACTGCGCTGGATGCGTAGTTCTCCGAGGGGATGAGGCGCACTTTCTCCCATTCCCTTTTTTCCTCCGCGATGATCAGGTCGCGTATTTCTGGATCTGTCTGGGCGAGTCCGGGGAGGTACATGCGGGAGCGGGGGAAAGATCATTTTCAGAGTATCACATGCATTCTGAAAGAGAAGGGCGTTGAACACTTTCATTCGCCTTTCACTGCCCGGTATCCGCTCGGGAGAGCCAACGAATCCATTCTCTGGTCATGAGGTTCCGTGGGGATATCGTCCACGAGCTGGCATGCGAAGGCAATGCCGATGCACTGCATCGTCTTGTTGTTTTCCCGTGCCGCTGCAATCCATGCGTCGTATCCTCCGGCTCCGCGTCCCAGGCGATTTCCTCTCCCATCGAATGCGCGGCCGGGGACCAGGATAGTATCTGCTTCCGATTCTTTCAGTGGCGGGGCATCCTGCGGCGGTTCCAGGATATTCTGGTTCCCCCGTACCAGCTTGGAGAGGTCTTCCACTCGCAGAAACACGACAGTGCCGTTCTCATAACGCGGGAGATAGAGAGCGTTTCCTTGTTTGATCAATGCCGAGAGCAACGGCGTGATATCCGGTTCGCTCGGGAGCGGCGCGTATCCGCAGACAGCCATTGTCGGCGGGATGAGCGGCAGGAGCGTTCTGCAAATGTCATCGCTCTCCTCCTTTCGTCTTTCGGGTGAGAGCAGTGCGATTCGTTGCGTTATTTCTCGCCGGAGTTGTGCCTTCTGATCAGCAATCATGCGCGCTAGAAAATTTCTGCCGCCGCATCTGCGAGATTCACGTTTCCCCCTTCTGCATGCAGGCCGTTCGTTCCCGACTCGTCAATCGTGCACTTGAGCCGCAGTGACCGCCTGAAGATTTTTTCCATGAGTTGTTCCACCTTCCTGCTCGCTTCCATCTCCGTCACTTTGTC
The DNA here is from genome assembly GCA_028699155.1 of Candidatus Peribacteraceae bacterium. Taxonomy (GTDB): domain Bacteria; phylum Patescibacteriota; class Gracilibacteria; order Peribacterales; family Peribacteraceae; genus STF1-71. Next base: position 25,160 of record JAQVVD010000007.1, read on the forward strand.
GCGGTGGAATGCGGAACCGAACGTCACGATGACCGTGTTGCCCTCGATTCCCTGCACGTGCCCGTCTTTGAGTGACATGCGTACGGAAGCAGGTTCCGCCTGCGCGACGACGTTCGGCCACTGTTCCTGGACGTTCCTGAGCGAGAGTTCCACCGCCTCCACGATCGCTTTTCCGAGTTTCTCCTCCTTCTCCTTTTCTTCCAGCAGTGCTTCCTCTTTCTCCGTCACATCTTTCTTCGCTATCTGTTCCCCGGTTTTCTTCTCCTTCTTTTCCGCAACGTCCTCTTTGGCAGGTTTCGGCTGCGCCTCTTGCGCTGATGCGAGCGGCAGCCGTTCACCCGGTTTCTCTGCACAGCAGATGGAGAGCAGCGCCGATTCCAGTGCGAGACCGGGCAGAGGAGAAGAGCGGATATCGCGAATGGCATGCAGCAACGCATCCACGATGCCGATGAGGTAGGCGCTCGGTTTCTCTTCCATGATTGCATCTCGGAGTTTCCGTCGGACTACAGAGAGCAGCTGGCGCAGGAAGACATCGGTAGGAACGCCGTTCTCCTCCAATGCTTTGAGCGTTTTCATCAGCGACTGGGCATCCTTCGCGTCGATCGCGAGGAAGATGTCTTCGATGTATTCGTTCCCTGTCGAACCAATGCGCTCCTGCACGTCCGCAACGGCGATTTTCTCGAGCGAGCGCAGCTGATCCAGGAGCGCGATCGCGTCGCGCATGCCGCCCTCCGCATGCCGCGCTATGGCGCGTAGCGCCTCGCGTTCCACTGTGATCTTCTCGCAATCTGCGATGTACTGCAGCCGCCGGATGATGTCTTCGTCGCGGATCTGCCGGAACGGAAAGCACTGGCAGCGCGATTGTATGGTGACGGGTATCTTGCTCAATTCCGTGGTTGCGAGAATGAAGAACGCGTAGGGAGGAGGTTCCTCCAGGGTTTTCAAGAGTGCATTGAATGCACCCTTACTGAGCATGTGCACCTCATCAATGATGTAGACTTTTGCGCTTGATACAACCGGCGAAAATTGAATCTTTTCAATGAGATCGCGAATGTTATCAACACCTGTGTTACTTGCGGCATCAATTTCCAATAGGTCTACCAGGCTCCCTTCCTCCACGCCTTTTATAATCTGCTTCTTCACGGCTTCATCGCGGATATTCTGTACCATGATTGTCTTTGCCAGGATGCGCGCCACAGAAGTCTTCCCCGTGCCTCTGCTGCCCGCAAACAGGTACGCATGCGCCAGTTTTTCCTGCGCAGTAGCCTGTTCGAGCGTTGTGACAATGTGGTCCTGCCCGATTACATCGGCGAATGTCTGCGGCCGGTACTGTCTGTAGAGTGACATGGCGGGAGGGTTAGAATAGCGCGAAACATGGTTGAGAGGAAATTGAGATTCCTCCTTGTTTGCGCCGCCACCTCCCCCTGTTATGCTGGCTGCATGCGTTCGCCTGTTTCTCTCGCTCTCTTTTGCTGCATGCTCCTCGCAGGATGCGGGTCTTCCGGCATTTCCAAGGAGTCCTCCCGCTTACCAAAGGGCAATCTAAATGCCGTCGTGACTGTGCAGGAATTCTCCGATATTCAGTGCCCCGCCTGCCGCACCGTGCACCTTCAGTTGGTGCCTGCCCTCCTCCAGGAGTACGGGGAGCGTATCCGTTTTGAATTCCGGCACTTCCCGCTCCAGTCCATTCACCCCATGGCGCTCCGTGCAGCCATGGCATCTGAGTGCGCCGCCGATCAGGGGCAGTTCTGGGAGTACATCGATCTCGCATACACGCGGCAGAGCGAACTCTCTGATACTGCGCTGGGTCTCTGGGCGGGGGAGCTGGGCATGGATACCGCTCTCTTCAATCGTTGCCTTACCTCAGGGGCCAAGCGCGATGCGGTGATGCAGGATTACAGCGAAGCGCGCATGCTCAACCTTCGCGGAACGCCGACGTTCCTCGTGAATGGGAAGGAGGTGCCAACCAACGAACTCCCGCAGGCGATCGAGGCGGCTGAGGCATCCATTCTGCAGCGGCTGTAAGGCGGCGTTATTCCTGCCGTTCGCTGATCTGTGCGAATCCGTACGCGCGTTCCAGTTGCGCATCCCAGAGCACGACGGTCCTGTACTGCACGGGGTTCTCCAGTGCGGGGACCGTGTACGATTGCGCTCCGTATGGGGATTGTATGACGCCGAGGTCGATGGCTGTCTCATCGGGGAATTCGATGTCGCGCGGGTCGACGACAGTCGTGAAGTACACATGCAACTCGGGTCCAGGAATAACTTCAAAGAGCGTATCGAAGAAGATCGTTCCGTCCAGGAACAGTACCTCGCCCCTGGCGAATTCCTTCGCCGGGAGGAAGACGCCGGATCGTCCCTCGAACTGTTTGCGCCGCGCTTCCTTCGTTCGTTCCATCCAGAAGACTCTCGCGGCATCGATCACTGCCTCTTTCCTCCGTTCCTCCAGAATCGGGTCGTTCTGGATTTTCAGCTCTGCCATACTGTTGACCAGTTCCTCTGCATACCGTTCGACGAAGAGCGGGTTCGTCATCAGTGTCTCCGGATCGGGGTTGGCTTGCCCCGCGGGCAGAGCCGGCTTGGCGCAGCCTGCGAGCAGTACGCATGCTGCGGTGAGGATTGGAGCGGAGTGTTTCATAGGAGAAGAGAGAGGAATACGGGAACAGTATTGTATGGATTTCGGCAGTTTCTGCAAGCATCTAGGCAGCTTGCGCAAGTGCGGCTCCCGTCTCCTTTTTGCGCTTTGTGGAGGCGGGGCGGGATACGACCGCTTCATTGGAGAGCGCACCGGCCTGCCGTAAGCCGCTCTTGAGGCGCCAGTGTAAGTTGAAGACGATGTACTGGTGCTCCGAGTACCCCAGATTCTCCGGGATCAGCGTGGACCAGTACTTGAAGGAGTAGTTGTTCTGCTGCGCTTCACACTTTGCAACGAGTGCGGCTTGCGCCCCCGGATCATTGGCGATGTGCAGTACCTGCGGGGACCACTCTCCCTGGTTCTGGCTGCGGATGGCATCGTTGCCGTACCCCGGGATGTAGTTGTTCTCGTACGTTTTGCGATGTCCGTGTTCCACTACGTCCTTCGTTTCTTCCTTTGCCTGCTCGCGCAGGAGGTGTTCGTCGCTGTCTTCCATAATTGCCTGTTTCCTGCACCAGCAGCGGTTGTACATGAGGGAGCAGAGTGCGCTGAACGGACCGATGCCACGCGCCATCGCCCGCGTATACAGGCTGTAGACGCTCCCGTTCATCTGCTGGAGTTCCGCCAGTGCCTTGAACATATCGGCGTTAGGGTCTGCCTCGTGCTCTTTCTCCTGCGCAGTCTGCGGTTGCAGGGACTGTTGGGTCGAGAGGTACTGCTGCATCGAGGCAAGGTCGCCGCGCTCCTTCTCCGACAGCGGGAGTTTCTTTGCCTGTTCTATGAGGGACTGTGCGGAACGCCAGTCTTCCATGTCCAGTTCCCGCCGGATATCGAGCAGGACTGCGTACCCGGCTGTCTCCGGACTCTCCTGCAGGCGACGTTCCGCCTGCTCTACATAGGCTGTGCGCGCGTCGTAGTGCCAGCGCAGGAAGGTATCCAGCGTGACGAAGTGAAATCCCTGCGCACCACCACCTGCCGTGCGTTTCTCCTCCACCGCATCGAAACGACCGCGCACTTTCGCCCATCGCCCTACCAGAGAGGGGAGCGAGTTGCTCCCTCCGCCATCGAGGAAATCTGCGATGAGCTTGTCATCCGCGTTGCTCTGGAAGATGCGTCGCATCCAGACGCTCACTTTCTCCGGAGCCAGCACGCCGCGCGCGGCGGCGCCCTGCAGGACGGATTGCGCCTTGGCGAACAGAGCATCCCGGCCGCTTTCATGTGCCGTCAGGCTCGCGAGTGCATTATTCACGATCACTTCGCGCCGCGAGAGGCTGCTGCTCCGGTAGTCCGTTGCGCGGTATGCCTCGAGAGCCGGGTTCTTCCCCGAAGCTTTCTTGCGGGATTGTATTTTCGTTTCAAGGGTTTTCTCGTCGGCGAGCAGCCGCGTCCAGCGGCTGTGGAGAACCGGAAAATTCTTCGTGAGGAAATTCTTCTTCTGGTACCAGAGCCGGGTGTCCTTCTTGAGCCAGTCGCGCCAGCGCTGTGCACTCGCCCTGTCCATTCCCTTCGATTCCAGGCTGCTCACCATGGAGAGGAACTGGCTTTCCATGCGCCTGGCATCTGCGATGACCTGTGGAATGTAGAGCGAAACGTTCTGCTGCAGGAAACGCATTTTCTCCTCGTGCGTTCGTGCCCCTCCCTGCTCCAGTGCTGCTTCCGAGAGCACGATGCGTTCGTAGCTACTGAGGTCTGCCTCCGTAAGCGCGCTCGTGCTCGCCACGGCTGCGCGCACTTTGGAGAGCGCTTCTGCGCGCAGGTGCTCACGCACCGCGCGCTGTCCTGCGGTATCTTCCGCATGGTCGCTCTCCTGCCCGGTTTCGGCGGTTAGCAGCGGTTCCCTGCCTGCGTTCACCTGCGTCGTGACCATCGTCGCTTCTATCTTCCCGCGAAACCGGAGCCGGAACAATTTCTTTCCTGCGATTTTGTGCGCTGTTCTGCGCAGGAGAAAAAAGAGGAAAAGGGAGAACGGGGAGCAAAAGAACGCTATGATTCACAGGTGATTCTTTCTGATCAGGATATTCGGAAGGCGATCGAGTCGGGCCACGTTCGCATTGAGCCCAATCAGTCTGAGCTCCTTCAGTACATTCATGCCAGTAGCATGGATCTGCACCTTGGTAACACATTCAAACTCTACGAGAGCAACAAATCCGTTCTGCTCGATCCAAAGGTTCCTGAGTCACTGAGCGCAAGCATGCGCACGGTCGCCGTATCGGATGGGGAACCGTTCATCGTGCATCCCGGCGAGTTCATTCTCGGGGTGACGCAGGAGCGCATCGCCGTTCCCGATGATCTGGTCGTGCGCGTGGAGGGACGCAGTTCCCTCGGGCGGCTCGGGATCATCGTGCATTCCACTGCCGGGTTCGTCGATCCGGGTTTCGAGGGGACGATCACGCTGGAAATCAGCAACTTAAACCGCGTGCCCGTTGCGCTGTACCCCGGCATGCGCGTGTGCCAGATCGCGTTCGAGCAGATGTCCAGCCCCGCGCAGATGCCCTATGGCAAGAAACCTCACAGTAAGTATCAGGGGCAGGAATTGCCGGAGGGCAGCCGTTTGGCAAGCGATCCGGAGTTCGCAAGGGCCGCATAATTCACCCGTACTCGTTTGCAATCTCTCCTCGTGCGCCACTACACTTTGCGTGCCTTTGGACGATTAGCTCAGCTGGTTAGAGCGTACGGTTCACATCCGTAAGGTCACTGGTTCGAATCCAGTATCGTCCACCATCCGTCTTCGTCTCACTTCGTTCGACTACGCCGCGATGGTGATATAGTACTCACAAGGTTTGGTCGAAGGCCGTTCACCATAGCACCGAGTTTTGTTTGTTACAGTTCAAATAGCATGTACTTTGGTTCACCACCTTTCCTGTCGGGTTTTTCCTCGTGCAGACGGTTCTCTGCTACGCTGCCTGCATGCCGATCGCTCCTGAGCGCATTCTGTACGAAGATGATTCCCTCCTGGCTGTAAACAAGCTGAGCGGCGAGCTGGTCGTACGCGGAAAAGGGCGAGTGGATAAGCTGCCGCTTTTGGATTTCCTCAAGAAGGATCGGTCCGGGCTCAAAGCACTGCATCGCCTGGATTTCGAGACGTCCGGCGTCGTTCTCTTCGCCAAGACCAAGGAGGTGGAAGAGAAGATCCTCTCCTCTAGGTTCCGCGGCTGGCGCAAGACGTACAGGACGCTGGTGATGGGCAGAATCCTGCGTGAGAACGGCGTGATTCGTATCCCGCTGCCCGCTCGCGGGAAAGGAACGGTGGAAGCAACCACGCGGTACCATGTCCTTGAACGGTTTGCGTATTCCTCCTACGTCGAGGCTGAGATAGAGACGGGGCGGTATCACCAAATCCGACGTCACTTTGCGGAGATGCGCCATCCGCTTGTGCTCGATCATCTCTACGGGCATGCCAAATTCAACAGCCTCTTCACGCAGGAGTTCCGTCTCCGCGAATTCTTCCTCCATGCACATTCGCTCTGTCTCCCGCATCTGGTCACAGGGAAAGAGCTCTGTATCGAGGCGCCGTTGCCGCGGCCGTTTCAGCAGGTACTCAAGCGCCTGCGTTCGCTCTGAGCGATTTTCCATTCCGCTCTTCACGCTCGTCCTGCTACACTCCTCCTGCATGAGAGTACTTTCCGGCATGCAGCCATCGGGCCAGCTCCATCTGGGGAACTACTTCGGTTCCATGGAGCCAAATCTTGCATATATGGGGAAGGCCGAAGAAAGCTTCTACTTCATTGCCGATCTGCATGCGATGACGACGCTGCATGATCCCAAGGCGCTCCGCCAGGCGCGCAAGGATATCGTCCGCGATTACCTTGCGGCAGGATTCGATCCCAAGCAGGCGATTATCTACTACCAATCCGACATTCCGGAGCATACGGAGCTAATGTGGATTCTCTCCACGCTCACCCCCATGGGGCTCCTGGAGCGAGCCGTTTCCTATAAGGACAAAGTGCAGAAGGGGATTGATGCGACGGCGGGCCTCTTCACCTATCCGGTGCTCATGGCAGCGGATATCCTCCTCTACGATGCGAATCTGGTTCCTGTCGGCAGGGACCAGAAACAGCATGTGGAGATTACGCGCGATCTTGCAGTGAAGTTCAACAACACATTCGGAGAAGTCTTCATTCTGCCTGAGCCTGTGATTCGCAAGGAAGTCGCGGTTGTCCCCGGCACGGACGGGCAGAAGATGAGCAAGAGCTACGGGAATACCATTCCACTGTTCGGCACGGACGCCGAGATTAAGAAGGCAATTATGGGGATCGTGACCGATTCCAAGGAGCAGCATGACCCAAAGGATCCCGACACATGCACCATTTTTCAGCTGCACAAACTCTTCCTTTCGCCCAAAGAGGCGAAGGCTCTCGCGCAGGAATATCGGGCCGGTCTTGGCTACGGCGATGCCAAGAAACGCCTTCTGGAGGCATACCTGGAGTTCTTTGCCGCCATGCGCAACGCGCGCGAGGCGCTCTCCGATGCGTATGTCGAGGATGTTCTGCAGGCGGGTGCGGCGCGTGCCCGCACGGTAGCGCAGGCCACGATGGAGCGCGTTCGCAGCGCCGTGGGGTTGTAATTCAATATAAAATATTGTATAATAGTATTAATATACACCCCAACACCCTATGGAAACACTTCAGAAGCGCAGATGTTTCTCGTTTGTACTCCTCTCAGGTCTTGTCCTTGTGACTGCCGGTTCCTCCCTCGCATCCTACGCGATTCTGGGTTCGGTCCGTTCCTACGAGACGGAGCCTTTCGCAGCGCAGGCACGAGTGAAGCAGCAGGCTCTGGACCAGCGTTCAGCGATTCTCCAGCAGCGCCTCGGTTTCCAGCGCGCGCTGGAAGATTGCATCACACGCCGCATGACGGATCCAACCGTCGTGTGTCCGGATATCAATGACATCGACTCCTACAGAGAATTCATCCGCACAGATGCAGATGTGTCTCAGTCTGTGCATCCGGCAGCGCCCTCCCTTGAATCGAAGCTTTCGGAACTCACTGTCCGTGACCGTGCTCTTGTGGAGCAGTACGCACAACGTGGTTTCTGTTCGGTTACGCTCGCCGGGAAAGGGCTCTACACGCTGTGCCTTGAGCTTCTGGAGGCGCAGAGCGGTGCCGCATCCGATGTCCGTGGTTTTCTGAACGAACGTGCCGCACGTGGGTTGCAGCGTGCGGCCGTACAGCCGAATGCGTTGCGCGATCGTATTCGCCAGGCGCAGGAAGCTCTGGGACACATCTTCCAGGGGGACGGAGAGCAGCCGCACTATCAGGCACGGTAGGGCGCAGGTATACTCTGCCCGTTTTGTCGTTCTCCCTTGTTCTTGCATCGGCCAGCCCGCAGCGAAAACAGCTGCTCGCCGGTCTTGGCGTGCAATTCTCCGTGCAGCCCAGTGCAATCGATGAATGTATCTGCACCGAGCGTGAACCGGCGAAGCGCGCAGTCGCGCTTGCCCGGATGAAGGCGTTGGATACTGCCGCCTCCTGTGCCGATGCGTACGTGATCGGTTGCGATACGCTCGTCGTCGCTTCCGATGGGACACTGCTCGAGAAGCCGGCGCATGCGCATGACGCGCGGGAAATGCTCATTCGCCAGAGCGGCTCTGCTTCCATCGTGCACTCCGGTCTCTGTGTTGCGGCGCCGGGCGGGCAGGTGGCAGAAGGCCTCTCCTCCAGCATGGTTCTCTTTAAGACGCTCCGGCAGGCAGATATTGACTGGTGGTTGCAAAGCGGCCTCTGGCAAGACCGGTCCGGCGGTTTCCAGATCGACGGGCCCGGGCAGCTGCTCATCGAACGCGTCGAGGGAGATTGGCCCGGCGTTGTGGGTCTCCCCGTCTTCCTGCTCGAGCAACTCTTTCGGCAGCTTGGCGAAAGCCTTCAGTCGTGATCAGATCGAAGGATCTTCCTCATGCTCTCCGATGCGTGTGCCAATCTCTTCTCCCAAGTCGTACTTCCCGGCTTCTGGGTCGTACTGTTCCTCCTGCTTCTCGTCTGTTTTCGCATCGTCGTCATCGTCTCCGTTGTACATAGGCAGTGGGGAAGTGATGACAAAATGGTACGCTTTTGGCTCTGCTATGACAACATTGGCAAGCGGTACTGCCTGAGCGTTTCCCGTACCTCCTCGTAGCCGGGATACGCTGTCCTCACGCATTCCCAGAAGGAGCGGGAATGATGCGGGTGCCTGCGGTGCGCGAGCTCGTGTACGATGACATACTCCAGAAGTTCCTGCGGCAGGAAGAGGAGAGCGGTATTGAGCGCGATGTTACCGCGTGAGGAACAACTGCCCCATTGCGAGGATGCGATGCGAAGCCTCACGCCCCGCACATTCACCCGGAGCGTCCGCTCATTGATCTGCTGCACAAGCGTTTGTACCGCAGGTAACTGCTCGGAGGAGACTGCGCTCCACAGGAGCCTGTGCAACGCCGCTTGTTTCGTGCTGGGGCTGACGCGGATTTCCCATCCCGCATGCGTTTTGCGTTTGCCCTGATGCGTGCTTGGCACGAGAGAGAAATCATACTCTGTGCCTGAGTTCAGTCGGACGGTGTGGCAGGAAAGACCGCTGAGAAGCGGACGGAACGGGTCAATGAGCGCCTTTTCACGGCTGCGCAGCAACGTGCGCTTCATGCGGCGCAGCAGTTCTTCTGTGTGTGCGTGCTCCTCCGTCGGCGTGAGATTCCGAGCCAGGCGCACGACCACGGTGTCTCCCTTCAGCACGGCGCGCGAGTGGCGGTTGCTTGTTCGTTCTATGCGGTACGGGAATCGGGATTGCTGCATGGGTTATTGATTCCCGATACGGAAATGCTCATCCAGCCTGCTCCTGAGTTTGCGGCTTATTTCAGGTTGGACAATCTGCTCGGGTGCGGTCTGCTCCTCCGCCTGCATCGTTCCTCCCGTCTCCCGCAGCGGCGCGAGGCATGCCTGGATGCGTTCTTCCGCGGTACGGAGCTGCGTTCTGGCTTGCTCATATTCCTGCATGTCGGCTACTTGCGCGAGGATCTGCTGCGCTTCGTTCAGGCAGGTGATTCCTTCCAGCAGCAATTCCATTGTTGCCGCATCCAGCGTTTCCTGCTCGTTCTCCGTGAGCAGCGCCACGCGCGTTACCAGGCTGTCGATCCAGGTGGCAAGCTGTTGTGCTTTCATCTGGTTCACGGCCAGCCATTGGGGAATGCGGTAGTTCCTGAGCAGGTTCTGCTTGCTCTCCACCAGATCGTCCAGGATTTCGAAGACATCGCTGTCTATGCCTGTCATCAGCGCGCTGATGGAATCCGCGAGCATGTCCGTTCTCGTGAGCGCCAGTGCGCGCGTGCTTTCCGATACTCCCGCCATTTGTTCCAGGTATGCCCGCTCTTTGCGCAGCAGATCTGCATTGAGCGCCAGATCTGTGCGGTAGCAACGCAGTGCAATGGGGAATTTCGTGTACTTGCTCGCGCTGCGCAGGTCTGTCGCGCAGGTCGCGCGATGCTCGCTGCGCCGCTCGCGGTGCTGCGCTACCGCCCTGCGGAACGCAGCGGCTGCGCCGCGCACATCCGCCAGGTTCTGCAGGAATTCCTGGCTGCGCGCGATGCGCGTTTGCCACTCTTCTTCCAGGCGTTGCTTCTGGAGCGCATCAATGGTGTCCTGCAGGCTGCCGCTCTCCGTCTCGGGTTCCCCGTTCTGCGCGTAGGCTACGATGCCTCCTATGCCAATACAGAGAAAGAGGAAGACTGCGAGAATGCGCGCTTGTGCGATGCGATTCTGCTCACCGTTCTGCATGGCGACAAGTGTAGCACAATGTTCCTGTTGCTCTGCCATGCTTAGTGCAATGACTGCAGCGTCTCCCATCCTTTCTTCGTGAGCCGCATGTACTTGTGGTCCAGCGTGATGAGCTCCTCCTGACTGAGCTTCTTCAGTTGTTTCGTGACTGTCTCGCGCGTCAATCCGGTCATGCTGGCGAGTTTCTCATGCGTGATGACTGTGCGCTTGCGCAGAATCGGCGGCAGGATGCTCCGGTCATCTTTCTTATTCAGCAGTTCGATGGTTGCCAGGATGCGGTACTGCGCATTGAGGCTGGAGAGGAACTGCAGCTGAGACTGGTACTGCGCGATGCGTTTGCTGAGCATCGTGAATGCCCGCACGGCGGTTTGCGGTTTCTTCTGGAGCAGTTTCAGAAAGAAATCTCTGGGGAGCGTGCAGATGAAAGAGGGTTGCGATGTTTCCGCGTAGACGCCGCGTTCGATTTCCGGGGAGAACCCGATGTTCCCGAATACTGCTCCGGGTTTCAGGATATCCACTATCACTTTCTTACTGTCTGACATCTTGTAGAGCGTCACTTCTCCTTCCTTGAGTATGTACGTCGATTCCAGCGGCTCTTCCGGCGTATAGAGCACCTGATGCACCGGATATTCCTGATGCGCAGCGCCTCCTACGATTTCCATAATTTCCTCTTCGCTCAAATCCGCGAAGAGTTCTACCTGTTTGCAGTACCAGATTGGCGGTCGCGGCATGGCGGCATTGTACCTCAGTTCCTCTGCGCGGCTACAGCGTCGTTTCCTGCTGCGGGGCGAGCGGCTTGATGAAGGAGAGGATGCAATCCTTCATTTTCCCAATGAGTGCGTCCAAATCTTCGTTCACGAAGACGAAGTCGAAGAGGTCCTTCCGTTCATCGAAGAACTTGAGGTCTTCTTCCGCATTGCGCAGACGGTCTTGGATGCTCTCCTCCGTATCACGCCCCCTGTTGCGCAGCCTGTGCAGCAACTGCGAGAGCATGACGCGTTTGTTCTGCCCGGGGGGCAGCAGTCCGCAGGAGAGGATAGATGTGCGCCCGTAGTGGCGGGCAAGATCCTGCAGCAACTGCATTTCGGTGATGACAGTCGGCACCTTGCCCTGTTCCCAGATCGCTTCTATGTCACTCGCACGGTACCCGTACCAACGTTTCTCCGACCGGGAAGGAATCTCCGTCGCTGCGATGATTTCTCCTCTGTTCTTCAGTTCCAGGAACTGCTCGGTCGAGACGTACCGGTACTCCTTTCCGTCGCCCTTCTTTCTGTTGCGCGTCGTCATGATCGGCACGTGTTGCACGTAGTCGGATACCACGTTTGTGAGCAGCTTGTTCACCGTGGATTTCCCCACCCCGGAGGGTCCTGTGAGCGCAATGATGTACCCGGGGAATTTCTCCTGTTTCTCGCGCACCGATTCCACGGCTTCGTAGCAGATTTCGTACCGGCGCAGCCCCTGCCTGCTCACCTGCGTCATGCGCATGCGCGGCAAAACCCGCAGGCCGATTGCCAGCGGGGCGTTGCCCGGAACCAGTCCCATCACTTTCTTTCCGTCGGCCAGTTCGATGAGCGCGACTCTGCGCGGAGAAGAAGGAAAACCTTCGGGCGGATTGTGCACGGTCGTGTAGGAGAGGATCACTCCTTCCTGCATGTTTTCGCTGCGCTGCTTCTGCGCCCGTGCAATGAGTGGTGCGGAATTAGCCATTTGCGTGTTCGAGAACGTGGATGCAGCAGGTGGCTCCGGTGCCTCCGAAGTTGTGGGCGAGCCCCCATCTTGCTTTCGATGCGCTCAACTGCTTACTCACGTCGATGATCTGCTTGATTCCGGTTGCCGCAACGGGGTGGCCGCACGCCTTTAAGCCCCCGCTCCCGTTGATTCGCAGACCGGTTTCCCTCTTGTAGAGTTGCACGCCGGTTCCCGGCTGCGCAAATCCCATATCTTCCAGGCTGATGATTGCTGCGATGGAGAAACAGTCATGCAGTTCCACGGCACTCAGGTCACTGCGTGTAACTCCTGCTTCCTTGAGCGCCTTTGCTATTGCTTCCCTCGTTGCGTTGAATGACGTGAGCGACGGGCGCTGCGCCAGGCTCACTGTATCTGTGCTGACCTGTGATGCTGCAATACGGATGCTGCTCGCATGTGTGTTGGAGAGGATGCAGGCGGCAGCTCCATCACTGATAGGGGAGCAATCAAGCAGCCTGAGCGGATCTGCGATGAGAGGGCTTGCAGAGATCTGCTGTGCCGGCACTTCTTTGCGGAACTGGGCGAACGGATTCTGTACGGCGTTCCTGTGATGTGCCTCACTCACGCAACTCAGGTCCTCACGCGTGAGACCGTACTCGTGCATGTAACGCTGTGCGACCAGCCCGAAGAGACCGGGGAACGTGATGCCAGACGGCGCATCCAGCTCGCTGTCCGCCGCGCCCATGAGGGCAGCGGCGATTTCCTCGTTGCTTGCATCCGTCATCTTCTCCGCGCCCACGACCAGCACGTTCTGCGCCCTGCCGCTCTCCAGCAGGCTGCATGCCGTGTGGATGGCAATGGAGCCCGAGGCGCACGCCGCTTCCACGCGCAGCGCCGGGGGATGGTGGGGGAGCATGGAGGCGGCCATGGCGCCGAGGTGCGCCTGCCCGCTCACGCGTTCACCGATCATATTCGCCACGATCACCATGTCGATATCGAGGGCAGTGCACGGCGAGGCATCGATTGCCGCTGTGATCGCTTCATCGATCAAATCTCTCAGGCTTTTGTCCCAGTGCTCCCCGAAAGGGGTTTGTCCGCAGCCGACGAGTGAAATAGTCTGTTCCATTCAGTGTGTTGCGAGTGTTTCCGCGCGTCTGCGCAGTTCGCTGTAGCTCACGTACGCAGTTTCGCGTTCATCGGGCTTGAGCGCAATGCCGTCGCGCAGCATCGTCATCAGGAAGGCATCGCACCCTGCCCCCGATCCGTAGGAGACGAGGAGGATCTTCTCATCCTTCTTCGCTTCCTGCAGTACATGCGCCAGTCCGATCATCGAGCACGCGCTGTACGTGTTGCCGATGTGCGGCACGATGAATCCCCTCGCCATCTGCTCTTTGGTGAAGCCGCATTCTTTGGCGATACGGGAGGGGAATTTTCCGTTTGGCATGTGGAGGATGATGTGACTCAGTTCCTGCACGTCCATCTTCGCTGTTTCCAGCATTCCTTTGATCGTTTCGCGCATGTGGTGGAAGTACCCCGGCTCTCCCGTGAATCGTCCGCCATGGTTGGGATACGACTCCTTCGATGCGCGCCAGAAATCCGGTGTGTCTGTCGTGAAGGAGAGCGTTTGCTCAATCCGACAGATGGCATCTTTCGACTTCTCCGGTCCCAGAATCATTGCTGCGGCTCCGGCAGCCGCCGTGTATTCCAGCACATCTCCCGGTGCGGCCTGCGCCGTATCGCTGCCGATGGCGAGCCCGTAGCGGATCTGCTTGCTGCGTACGAACGCATCGACGATCTGCATGCCGGCTGTGCCGGCTTTGCAGGCGAATTCCAGGTCTGCGCAGTGGCAGAACGGGTGCACTCCCAGCGCTTGCGCCACCATGCCGCTCGTCGGTTTCACCGCGTACGGATGGCTCTCCGAACCCACAAAAACGGCGGAGATCTCCGATGACTGGATTCCGGCGATCTCGATCGCCTGTTTTCCTGCTTCGAATGCCAGCGTGAATGCATCTTCCCCTTCGCCGGGCACTGTTTTCTCCCGCACGCCGATACTCTTACTCACCATCTCGCCATCCTGCCCCCAGTGCGCCGCGATATCTGTCACGCGGATTCGTTCGTTGGGGAGGCACATACCGAAGCCGATGATGGCTGAATGATTATCCGGCATAGATTTCATGCAGTTTGGCTCCTCCATAGGGTGGCGTGAATTGTGCAATTTTTCAAACATTCTCCCGTACATTTACCGTCCGAGTTCGCGGTGCGCTTTCGCGAGCGTATGGCTGGCTTGTGCAGCCAAGAGTGACACTTCTCCTGCCAGGACGCCTGCGGCGATCGACTGCGCAAGTTGCGTACATGGGCGCAGGGACGTTTTGGGGGAGAGGAGGAGACCAAGGCACTGCTGCTGCGCAGGCAGGGATGTTCCTCCGCCGCGCACGCCGACCATGAGCGCTGGCAGCCGTACGCTGATTCTCAATCCTCCTTCGCACTGTTTCACTGTCGTATCGGCCAGTGATCCTTCTACCACGTGCGCGGCATCCTGTCCTGTCGCCAGGAAGAGCGCTGCAACGATATTTGCGGCATGCAGATTCTTGCCGAGTGCCCCCGCAACGTTCGAGCCGATTTCCAGTTTCGCATGTGCCACTTCCAGCATCGTTTCCAGGGAAGATTTGAGCACGGTTTCAATCACTTCTCCCGAGAGCACGGCTTCTGCGGTTCCTTCGTACCCGCGCCCCTGGTCATGCGTGCGCTTGCTCGGTTTCTTATCACTATCCACATTGCCTGCAACGGTGATGAAGGCAACATCCTTGTAATTCTCGCTTACCCATACGCCGATTGCCTGCGCGGCGATGGTCACCATGTTCATGCCCATAGCTTCATCCGTGTCGCAGTAGATCGTGAGGAAGACGTGGTTCCCCTCGCTCTCGATTGTGTGTGAGAGGAGTTGCAGATGGGTGCTCGTCGCGATTCCAATATCGCTCCATTCAGATTCTTTTTGGCTTAGGAAAGCAATGAACGATTGTACACCCGACTTCGCTCCGGTTCCCGGAGCTTCGCCGGGAGAGCCTTCAAGGATGCGGAATGCGATGGAGCGCGATGTACCATGGTGTACGGATGTGAGCGTCACGCCTCCTGTCTGGGAGAGCGCTTTGCATCCGCGGTTCACGCTCGCGACGAGTGCGCCTTCCGTCGTTGCGAGCGGCAGGTGCAGATCTGCCTTTTCTCCTGAGCTGAATGTGACACGCAGAGGGCCGGCGTAACCCACCGGCACCGGTACCGCGCCGAACATCTGTTCGCAGTTCTTCTCATCCGCATGGCCTATCTGCTCTGCGGTGAGAGCGGTGTGCTTCAGGTCCACGTGCAGTTCTTCCTCCATACGTTGCCTCCGCACGTTGCAGCGGTCGGAAGGCGAGAGGCCGTCGGGGAGGGTGCGCAGGTCCACGGGAAACGGGAAACGGGGAAAGCAAGAATGCGTACGCATTGTAACGCCTCCTTTGCTTCTACGCTCCATTTTCGTTTCCTTTATCTCCCTGCCACTACGGGCATGCGACCGTTCTGCTCTTATTTTTCAAAACTGTTTTCTTCACTCCTTTGCTATGTAGTCTTTGGAGAGCTACTGGAGTATCAAGTGCGTACCTGTCCGTTCCCTCGTACGATCCACTTGTAGCTCGTGAGCGCATCCAAACCCATGGGTCCACGTGCGTGGAGCTTCTGCGTAGAGATCCCGATTTCCGCTCCCAGACCGAACTGGGTACCGTCCGTGAATGCCGTGGAAGCGTTGGCATAGACGGCAGCAGCGTCCACCTCTTGGAGGAAACGCTCGATTGCCTCCTGATCCTTCGCAATGATGGATTCGCTGTGGCCGGAAGAATACTGACGGATATGTGCGAGTGCTTCGTCCATATTCCGTACGGTCGCGATGGAGAGTTTCAGTGAGAGAAATTCCGTTCCGAAGTGTTCCTCCTTTGCCGGTTCCAGCAGTGAGGAATCGTAGGATCCATGTAATTGATCGAAAGCTGGCTTGTCCGCGAAGATGTGGACGTGCGATGCTTCGAGTGGATTCATGATCTTCGATAGATCACGGAGACGATCTTCGTGGATGATGACGGTATCGACCGTGTTGCACACGCTTGGACGACGTGTTTTGGCGTTGAAGATAATGGAAGATGCCCTATCGACATCCGCCGATTTGTCGACGTAAATGTGCACGATACCCGTACCAGTTTCAATGACCGGAATAGTCGCTTCCTCGCGCACGAAGTCGATAAGCTTCTGGCTGCCCCGGGGTATGACCATGTCGATGAATCCTCGGGCATGGAGCATCTCCTGTACGGCACTGCGGTCAGAAGGAAGCAGGAGAAGCATGTCTTTGGGGATGGACGCATCACGGAGAGTCTGATGAATGCAGGCAGCCAGGGCTTCGTTTGAGAACGATGCGTCACTGCCTCCCTTGAGAGTGCAGGCATTCCGTGACTTGAAACACAGGGAGAACGAATCAACGGTTACATTCGGTCGCGCTTCGTAGATAACGCCGATCACCCCGATGGGAGTGGAGACTTTCGAAATCCGAAGTCCGTTCGGTCTCGTGCGTTCCTCGAGCGTTCTCCCGACGGGCGAGGGGAGGCCGGCCACTGTGCGAACATCCTTGGCGATGGCATGGATGCGTTCCTGATTGAGCAGGAGTCGGTCGTACTTCGGATCGTTCTTGTCCATGCGCGCAAGATCTTTCTGATTTGCTTCGAGGATGGTATCAGCGTCCTTCTCCAGCTTGTCAGCGAGTCGGAGTAGCAGATCCTCAATATCCCACTCCGGAATCCCGGCGAGCACTCGGCTTGCTTGTTTTACCGCCTGCAGATGTTCAGTGAGACTTGTCATCATGGGAAAGGGAACGTGAGCGCTCCGCCGCCGCCGCAATCGCGTCACGGAAAATATCGGGCAAACCGCGTTCCTGGAGTACGCGCATTGCCGCCTCAGTGGTACCGCCTTTGGAAGTCACTGCATCCCGCCACTGCTCAGCGCTTCGCTCCTTCTCATCAAGTAAGAGGCTTCCTGCTCCGAGAAGATTTCTGGCGATTTGCGCGCTTGTTGCTTCATCGATCCCAAGGTCGCGTGCGGCGTTCTCGATGAGTTCGGCGAGGAGGAAAACGTAGGCGGGACCCGATCCTGCAACAGCGGTGAAGCCGTCTATCTGCAATTCCTCCTTGAGGCGCACGGTCATGCCGATAGCTGAGAATAGTTCTTGGGTGTGTTTTATCTGTATAGAAGTGACCGTAGGAGAGGGATACCACCCCGTGATGCTGCGACGGACACGCGCTCCGAGATTGGGCATAGCGCGCACGACAGCGGAGGCACCCGTGGCATCCGCGATGACCTTCATCGTGATCCCTGCCATGATGGAAATCACCAATTTGTCGGACCAGATTTTGCCGACTGCGGCCATCAGGGCGGCGAAGGATTGGGGTTTGACGGCAAGCAAAATGCATTCTGCAACGTTTCCGGCGTTTGCAGGATGATCGATTCTGCGATCTGTGGGAGCGATCTCAAGCTTGTCTCTGTGCTGGTCGCACAGCCAGACCCGATCGGTTTTTCTCTGGGAAGCGAGCCCTTTGTAGAAGGCTGAACCCATATTGCCGGCACCGATGATGACTGTAGAAATCATGAGGTGGACGGGAAGAAGTAATCGGCCCGGATGAAGGGAGAGTATCCGCGTTTCCCCATGTATTTCATGAGAACGGAGTGGCCGTAGGCGGCCATGCCGAGTCCGATCATCGTTCCTTTTTCATCAAGAACGGACACGATATCGCCTTTTTGGAATTCTCCATCGAAAGTTCGGATTCCCACGGGAAGGAGATTCGCCGGTTGATCCGCACTCAAGGCTTTCCCTGCACCGGGATCCACGGTCACGCTCCCGCACCGATGGTCGGCGGAACTGGCGAGCCAGCGGCGCGTACATGACAGATGGGAGCGCGTCGGGAGGATCGTGGTTCCTATCGCTTTGCCCCGCTGAATTTGCAGGAGTACGTCTGGGGTGGCGGCGTTGGCAACGTGCGTTGTGATTCCCTGTGCGGAGAGGAGCCGTGCCGTTTCAAGTTTCGTCTGTATCCCGCCGCGTCCGAAGGAGGATTTATGCCCGATGCGGATGCGGTTTATATCTTTGACGGGATGGAACGTCTTGATGAGTTCAGCACCCTCTTCCTCAATCGGGCGATCGAAGATGCCATCGATATTCGAGAGAATGATCAGTGCATCGGCGCCGATCATCGACGCTACGAGCCCGGCGAGTTGGTCGTTATCGGTGAACATGAGTTCCTCCACGGATACCACGTCGTTCTCATTCACGATGGGAATAACGCCTTCCTGATATAGAGCGTCGAAACAACATCGCATGTTGGTGTAGTGATCTCTGGTGCGGAAATCTTCCTTGGTGGCAAGAACCTGCGCGACGGTCAATGTATGCTCCTGTGCTGCCGATCGGTAGTTGAGCATGAGTTCCACTTGGCCGACAGCTGCGAAAAGCTGGCGCTCGCCAATGGATTCGGCAGAGGATTTTTTGAGTTGTTCCATGCGGTTCTTGCCACACGCCACCGCTCCGGAGGACACAATCGTGATCTTCACGTTTTCCTTCATCAGCGCGGCAATCTGACGAATCAATCGAACGATTACGCCTTGATCCAACGTATTCTGTGGGGTCAGAAGCGCGTGCGTGCCAATTTTGACGACGATATTGGAGTACGGAGTTTGCTTCATAATTAGCAAAGAGTCATGCTCTTAAGCATAGTAGAACAGGTACTTCCCGAGGAACACCGTATTTGTCATCTCGGGTACCCCGACCGTAGTGGCTTTTGTGTTCCAAAATACCGAACATTGGGAACTCTTTATTTCCCCCTCGCCCCCGGCCCGACCTGCGATTCAAAAATCGTACATCCTTTCTGTGCACTGGCGAATGCCCGCACTTCCTCCGTTGCTTCATCCGTACACACGAGGTGGACGGTCGGTCCCGCGTCCATTGTGAAGAGGACAGGCAAGTGCTTCGTCTCTCGCAATGCCTTCACTTCTCCCACGATGCGGTGCGTTTCCTGTGAAAGATACTTGAGCGGGGGATTGCTCGTTTCCATTACATGATGCATGTCGAGGGCATCTTCTTCCGATACGCGCTGCAGTTTCTCAAAATCTTTCTCCAGTATCGAGTCGATGCATTCCTGCTGCCTGCGTGTCCGAATTGCTTGGATGCGCGCGGCGAAGTATGGGCTGGTTGCCGCCAGCGCATGCCCTTCTGTGGAGCCGACTTTCTTCTCCTCCCGACTGGGGATTACCACGATATCGTGGAGGAGCCAGTGGTTTTCGTCGGCGATTTGCACGGCTTTCGCCGCATCAATAGATGCGCCTTCTCCCGCTTCCAGCGCCACGAACCCGCCCATCACGCTCCGTGCTGCGGAGCCGGAGCCAAGGCGGGCAATGATGCTTACCTGCTCATCTGTGAGTTCCTTTTTCTCTGTGATCAGTGCGGCAATCGCGCGTGCCAGGCAGCTGAAGACCGCGGCCGATGATGCGAGTCCTACGGCCGGCGGAATGTGCGAATCAATGCGAATGGAGAGTTCCCCGGGGAGCGCATCGTCTATGCCGAGCGTTCCGAGGTATTCCTTTGCAAGGTCGATGACCTTCTGGAAACGGTCGAGGTGTTTCCCTGTTACCTCCCGATCTTCCC
Organism: Candidatus Peribacteraceae bacterium; assembly: GCA_028699155.1. Lineage (GTDB taxonomy): Bacteria > Patescibacteriota > Gracilibacteria > Peribacterales > Peribacteraceae > STF1-71. The sequence continues at coordinate 44,920 of JAQVVD010000007.1, forward strand.
CCATGGTGGACGACTGTATTTTCAGTGTATCTGCATGATCGATCGTGATCTCCACGCTCGGTTCACTGAGCGTCATGGAGAGCGAATCCGCCATCGGAAGCCGCAGGGGATTATTCCGATTGCCCCAGTATTTTATGAAGGCGATGTTGGGAGTGGAGATTGCGGTAGCCATAGGTATTCAATGGTAAATGGTAAATGGAAAATTGAAAATTACAGTTGAGCAACGATGCGCCAACCATTTTCCATTTTCCATTTTTCATTTTTCCCAACATCGTTGTTTCCGATGGCTAGTACTATTCCGCCTCCGCCGGTCCTGGCTCCGGCTCCCAGGACTTTCCCCGCGCCTCCGGCGCGTTCAATCTCTGCGATGAATTTCCGTACCCCCTCCGGCACGACGCCGAGTGCAACCTGTGCGCGATGGTGGTCGCGCAGGACGCTTTGCAGGTTCTCACCTGTTGCCAGGCGCTCCGTACACTCTCCGATTGTTTTCAGATGTGGCATCAATTCCTGCTCCCGCTCCTTCACCCAGGCGATGAGTTCCGGCGTGGTTTCGTTCGGCGTGCCGGTATCGATGAGCAGCGCTCCTTGTAGGAGGGATGCAGGCAATGAGATCGGTTGCACAGTCTCTCCTTTTTGGAAGAGGACGGGTTTCCCTTCCCAAATCACAGCGAAATCCAGTCCGCTGTGACCGGGGTTCACCGCATCTTCCACTGTCAGCGCCTGTGTGCGGCAGTCCTGCCCCAGGAACGCGCGTGTCACCCCGATGACGAGTGCGGTGGATGAGCCCATGCCTTTCCCCAGCGGGATTTGGTTCACAATGGAGATTTTCCCTTTTTGCGCACCCAATTCTCCGCAACGTTCGACAATCGTGCCAAGGTATTCCAGCCACTCCTGCGGTGCATCTTCCCAGCGCAATTCTATGTTTTTCTGCTGCGACGGTTCAAAAATAGCCTGTATGCCGATGGGGGCGGGCATGGCGATGCCCGGATAGCCGAATACCACAGCGTACTCGCCAGAGAGGATGATTTTGCCGGAGGCGGTGGCGCGCTGTTTCATGCGCAAGTAGCTTACATGTTCTTCCCCCTTGCGGTAATCTTCCTCCGTGGGTAAAAGTGCTTCATTTTCCGCATTTGCCGGGCGTACACGGCCTCTCATTGAGTCTGCTCTCGACCGGTATACGAATGAGGCGATACAAGGGTGCGCTCCCGGCATTCAGGAAGCGATGCGCTACAGCCTGCTCAACCCCGGCAAGCGCATCCGGCCGCTCCTCACGCTCCTAGCTGCGGATGCCTGTGGCGGCGATGCAGAGCGCGCACTCCCCGTGGCATGTGCTGTGGAGATGGTGCACGTTTTCTCCCTGATTCATGATGATCTTCCGGCGATGGATGATGATGACCTGCGCCGAGGCAAACCGACCAATCACAAGGTGTATGGAGAGGGAGAGGCCATTCTTGCTGGTGATGCGCTGCTCACGCTGGCTTTCCAGATTCTTGCGGACGATATCCGGCCGCCCCAGGCGGCTGCGCGCTGCGCGAGCGTTCTTGCCCGCGCAATCGGTGCGTGCGGCATGCAGGGCGGCCAGTGGGATGACATTCGCGGCCTCTCGGATACGCTCTCGGTCGCCGGCCGCAAGACAGCCGCGCTCATCGAGGCATCCTGCCATCTTGGCGCCATCACGGCGGAAGCTTCTCCCGAAGAGATCACTGCTCTGCAGGCGTATGGCTGGAGAGTTGGTCTGGCATTCCAGCTCATCGATGATTCCCTCGATGAGGCGGCGAATGATTGTGATACATTAAAAACCCAGGCTCGTTTGTTGACCGATGAGGCGGTTCAAAATATTTCATCCTTCGGCACAAAAGCATCGGTGCTCATTGAGCTTGCAGAGCAGCTCACGAAGCGTGATCGCTAAAATCATTTCCCGAAACGGCGTGTGCGCTTACGGAATTCTTCGATCGCTTCCTTGAAATCGGAGACAGTGAAATCCGGAAAGTACTTTTTTGCAAAGATCCATTCCGCATATGTGCTCTGCCACAGGAAGAAGTTACTTGTGCGCATCTCTCCCGCCGTTCGAATGATGCAATCGATGTCGGGCAGTTCGGGGTTATCAAGGAGTGCACGCAGCGATTCTTCTGTAGCGGCGGAAGAGTCATTCATTCTGTGAATCGCACGTAGAATTTCATCTTTTCCGCCGTAATCCAGGGCGAGGTTGAGGCTGAAATCGGTGTAGGTTTTCGTTTCCTCAACGATTTCTTCCAGGAGAGTTCCCAAAGAAGGAGAGAAGTGGTCCGTGCGTCCGGAGTGGAACACGCGGATGTGGTATCGGTGGAGGTATTCACGTTGGTTGAGGAGGTATTCCTCAAGCATTTTCATCAGGTTGTCGATCATCTTCGGGTCTCGCCGCCAGTTTTCCGTCGAAAATCCCCACACGGTTAGTACGGAGATTTCCGGATTTTTCCGGCTGTAATCCAGAATTTCCTGCAGATTCTCAGTTGCTTTCCGATGCCCTTCCCATGGGTTTAAGGCATGTTTTTTCGCCCAGCGGCGGTTGCCATCGGGGATGATTGCCAGGTGGAGTTTATTTGTGGGCATTTGTACGTATTCTACATAAGAAGATTCTATTTCGTTGTGAAATTGTCAAAATGTTAAATTGCTAGATTGTTTCTACCTGTATAAAGCTGGTTTCGTGAGGAGAATAGCAATTCAGTAATATGGCAATTTCGCATTGATGCGCTGTGCCATTAAGAAGCAGTCTTACGTATCGAATAACAAGGCGAGCGCCTCCGGGAACCAGGGGGTGAATTGCTCTGGTTTCTCATCCAGTTCAACCAGGAGCTCCTCGAGCGTTATCCAGCGGACTTCCGCTACTTCATTTGGGTCCGGCTTCAGGGCGGTTTCCTCCTCCACATTGCCCATCAGAACGGTGTCGTACTCATGTTCCGCTCCGTTGCCACTGGGATCTGTTGCCTGATAGGCGAATGAGCCGATTTCCTTGAGCGGGCAGGAGAACCCCAGTTCTTCCTGCAGGCGCTTCTGCGCTGCGGCAATGGGATCTTCCCCCGGTTGCGGGTGGCTGCAACAGGTGTTTGTCCATAGCAGCGGAAAAAGCTGCTTCTTGTCACTGCGTCGCTGCAATAGCAGTTCGTTCCCGCCGTTGCGGAAGACGAAGACCGAGAACGCTTTGTGCAATATTCCATTGTTGGCGTGCGCATCTGCGGTGGGGCAGGTGCCGGTCTCCTTGCCGTCCGCATCGCAGGTGATCACGTTCCTCACGGAACAAAGGGTACTGTAAAAAAAGCAAGGGAACCAGCCGCCGCTCAGTCTTGGCTCAAGCTTCGCCCGGCAAGAAAGGCTTTGACTGGTAGGAAGGAAAAAAGGGCGCGAATTACAGAGCAGTTCCTGTTGCCCATTCTCTCAACTCTTGTCCCTTCTCCTTTTCTGTGCGGTAGGATGCTGCGTATGACAATTTCATCAGAATCCCTCTCCGCATTTATCCGGTCTTCCATCGATGCCGGCTTCCTCGCCGATGTCGCGCAGGCGGCCATGACGTTCATCATCATTTTTGCCGTTCTGCTTCTTTTTAAGAAACAGGCTCTCACGAGGCTGGATTGCCTGGCGCGGCGAACGCCGCTCAGGGTGGGTTGCGTGGTGACGGGAGCGTTTCAGGGTATAGGAATGCCGTTCTTCATCGTGGTTGCCCTCTTTGCATCGGTGCAGCACATGGCGCTTTCCCCCACGCTCGATACCATTATCCGCGGCGCGTTCCTCATTGTCCTGATTGCCGAAATCATTCAGGTTTCAGAGAAGGTCATTGTCTACTTCCTCTCCAATAATCTCTCCCGGGGCAAAGAGCAGAAGCAGGTCTCCGCCGTCATCTCTGTCATCGTGAAAATCCTCCTCTGGTCGGTCGGTTTGCTGCTCGTTCTCTCGAATCTCGGATTCAATGTAAACTCGCTCATTGCCAGTTTGGGCATAGGCGGCATCGCCATTTCACTCGCACTGCAGAATATCCTCAGCGACATTTTCAGTTCGTTCAGCATTGTTATGGACAAGCCGTTTGAGGAGGGGGATTTCGTGATGGTCGGGGAGCATTCCGGCACGGTCAAGCACATCGGCCTCAAGACGACGCGCATTCAGGCTCTGCAGGGCGAAGAGATCATTATTTCCAATAACGAGCTCACCAGTACCCGCATCCGAAATTTCAAGAAGCTCCAGCAGCGCCGCATCGTTTTTTCCGTGAATGTCGCATATGGCACGCCTGCCGCGAAACTCAAGAGCATTCCAAAAATGCTCAAAGAGGTTGTTTCTGCCGAGAAGAAGGCCAAGTTCGATCGTGCGCACCTGAAAGAATTCGGTGATTTCAGCTTAAATTACGAGGTGGTGTACTACATTCTGGATAACGATTACAGCGTGTACATGGATGTGCAGCAGCGCATCAATCTCGCCATCTTAAAAGCATTCGAGAAAGAAGGGATTACGATCCCGTTCCCCACACAGACGTTGCATGTAGCGCAGGCGGCGTAGGCTCACGTGAGTCCGCGCAGCAATGTGCCGACGCCGTAAGCGATGGACGCCCCCATCGTTCCTACCAGCACGACTTCTATTGCTCCCCGGATCAGGCGTTCTTTGGTGATGTAACTGCGGGTTATCCCCAGCGCGATGAGTGCCAAGAACGTCGTAACGGCTGCGATTGTAAACTGGTGCTGCACGGCGTTTCCAAGAAGGTATGGAAGCAGAGGAATCCCGCCAAAGAAACAGAATGATGTGAAAGACATAAGACCGTGAATTCCCGGGTGCGCATCGATTTCATCCGTCATGCGGTGCTCCTCGCACATCATGATGTCGAGCCAGGCTTTCTTCTTGCTCGTAATCGCTTCTACTGCGCAGTTCAGGGGTTGTCCGCTGAGTCCCTTCTCCTCAAGGAAATGTTGTATTTCCGCTTTCTCCATTTCCGGATTATCCGAGATTTCCTCTTCCTCCTCCCGCCGCAGCCTATTGTACTGGTCGCGTTCCGACTTGAGTGAGAGGAAGTTCCCCGCGCCCATGGAGAATCCGTCGGCAAGCAGGTTGGCGAGCCCCAGAATGATAATGACGTACGATGGCATGCCTGCTCCCACGGTTCCGGCGACCACTGCGAACGTCGTCACGATGCCGTCGTTGCCTCCGTACACGATATCCCGGATGTAGGGACCCAGCTGGTTGCCGTGGATATCGGAAGCGAGGTGTTCCCGCAGTTCCTTCTTGGTTGGCTTGGGATGCATGGCATGCACCATACCAGTTTTTCCCATTTCAGAGTATTTCTGCACCTGCGGTTTTTGGCTAAAAATATAAATTTGTGTTATAATACTATGAATGCACGGATCCCTCTTCCTCAACATCGCCATCATTGTCAGCGTGGTCGTCGTGCTGTCGCTGCTCATGCGTCGCCTCAGGCAGCCGGCGATTATCGGGTACATTCTGGCAGGCATCGTCTTGAGCCCGTACGGCATCGGGATCGTGCGTGCGCAGCATGAGCTGGAGATCTTCTCTCAGATGGGAGTGAGTTTCCTCCTCTTCATCGTGGGGCTCAGCTTAAACCCCCGCATTGTCCGGGATGTTGGCAGAGTCTCGGT
>JAQVVD010000008.1 GCA_028699155.1 Candidatus Peribacteraceae bacterium
GTATTTGTGTGCGCCTGCCGCACCGCAGGAAAGACAGAAAATTGTTCTTGCAGACATAATCGGGAGGAAATGGCTTATAGAAGCCTACCTCACAATTATTACCAACTCATATCTGGTCTACTGCCGCTCCTGCGAATATGGCATCAGTAAGGCACGTATCATCTCTGCCATGCCTTCTCCTGTTCCAGGATATCCAGATTCTCGATTCCCGGCACGTCGACGACTCTGAGTCCGGCAATCAGAATGCGCCTGTTCTTCTCTATCGCATTCTGCCGTTTCTCTGCGATCTGCATGAGTTTCTCGTACGGTTTCAGGATGTCATCCGTCTGTTCCTCCTTCGTTTCGATTGTGGTTAAGTCGGCTTTGAGCGTTACCAGTTCCTCCTGCTTCGAACTTGCGAATTCATAATTTTCCTCTTTGATTGCTTTCTGAATGGCACGTTCCAGATCATCAACGATGTTCTTCTGCTCTTTGCGCTGAGAGCGCAATTCTTCCTGCAGCGTATTCAGTTCCTTCATTTTACGGTTTGCGAGCTCCATGATGTTCACGAGAGACCGCGTGTAGAGCTCCAGCGTCTCTTCCCGATCTCCGCTCCTGTTGAGAGAATCGACAATATCCACCTGCAGGATCGATCCGAATTCCCTGAGGAGAGCGAATGTCTCGCTGGTTTCCGGCTGCGTCTGCCCCAGCCACATGTGCTGTTGCGCCGTAATGCCCAGCATTGCTGCCTGCACAGGCAGAAACGCCCCGTGTGCCAGGTACATGCTCGTGTAGATGCCCAGCGTATGGCTCGGGCGCACGCCGCCTACGTTCCTGGTCGGCACATTCAGCAACAGCGTAGAGAAGGCTCCTGCCTTTGCCCCGCTCGTTTCAGGCGGTATCTGAATTGTCGCCCCATCTTCTACTGGAACTTCCCCGGCGCATGCTGTCGCCAGGAGAGAGCAGAGGAATACCGCAGATAGGAACGTTGTGTATCGCCTCATCGTGTTATTGTACAAGAAAGGGGGATGACACACAATCATACAATGGTTTTTACTGATTGATGAGAGCGATTCCTTGTTATGAGAATACGGAATTAGTTCAGGTGTCTCTCATTGGTTTTTTGTATACAATTTGTGTTCTAAACATGAGAACAATTTTTGAGCAACATTAATTTGATATGGTGGCTCGTCATGTATGATTTTACTGCTATATTTGCAGCTATACTTTGAATATATCTTTTGTTCAATTGAGGGTATGAAAGATGAGCTGACAGCGGCGGCGCAACGAGCCATTCAGAAGGCAACCTCTCTTCCGGGCGTTTCTGTTGCGTGGGGGCTCCCTCAGCAGGCTGCGCATGGAGACCTTTCCACGCAGGTCGCCCTGCAGATTGCGAAAGAGGCGAACATGTCGCCCAAGGAGATTGCGCAGGCGATTGCGGCGCAACTGTGCAAGGTACCGGGGGTTGAGAACGCGGAGGTAGCGGGTCCCGGGTACGTGAATGTGTGGTTACAGTCTTCTGTGCTGCTCGCAGAGCTTTCTGCGACGCAGAATGCGTGCCATCCGCAGGAGTCGCGTACAGGGGCGCCGGTCATCATCGATTACTGCGGTCCGAACATTGCCAAGCCTCTCGGGGTGCATCATCTGGGATCGCATATCATCGGGCAGGCGATTGTGAATCTCTCCAAGCATATGGGGTATCAGACGCTCGGTTGGAGCTATCCCGGCGACTGGGGCACCCAGTTCGGCAAGCTGGCAGTAGCGTATGAGCAGTGGGGCGGCGAGAAACCGCCGAAAGACTGTACGACTGAGGAACTGCTCGCGCTCTACGTGCGCTTTCACCAGGAGGCCGAGCAGGATCCGGAGCTGGAAGACCGTGCGCGCGCAACATTCCGCAGGATGGAGGAAGGGGATGCGGATCTCCGTGCATTCTGGAAGGATGTCGTTGCAGTGAGCCAGCGCTCGCTGGAGGCGCTCTACGAACGGCTGCATATTTCTATCGATATTGTCACCGGGGAGAGTTTCTACGAGGAGAAGATGCAGCCCATTCTCGAGGAGGGGATCAAGAAGGGCGTATTCAGAGAAGGAGAAGGAGGATCGCTCATTGTGGAATTTCCGGAGGAGAGCGGTTTGCCGCCATTCCTGGTGCGGAAGAGCGATGGTTCCACGCTCTACTCGACGCGCGATCTGGCTATGATCCGTTACCGCCTGGATACGTATCATCCGCAGGCGCTCTACTACGTCGTGGATGTCGCGCAGAGCCTGCACTTCAAGCAGCTCGAGGCGACGTGCCGGCAGCTCCAGTGGGATTTGCCGGAGTTCGAACATACCGTCTTCGGGCGCATGCGGTTCAAGGATGCTTCCATGAGTACCAGGAAGGGGAATGTCCTGCGGCTTGAGGAGGTGTTGGATGAGGCAGTGGTGCGCGCCGCTGCCGTGATCAAGGAGCATGGAGACCAGGTGCAGGCAGAGGACCCCGATGCACTGGCGGAGATGATGGGCATTGGCGCTGTTGCGTACGGTATTTTGAGCCAGAACAGGAAGCAGGACATCGTGTTTGACTGGGCGAAGATGCTTAGTTTCGATGGGAACAGCGCCCCGTATCTGCAGTACACGCATGCGCGTGCGCGCTCCGTGCTGCGCAAAGCAGGGAGTGCCGCAGGCGTTCCAATGCCTGCGGATGTGGCAGAACTCTCTGTACATGAGCGCACGCTGATCAACACGCTCCTGCAGTTCCCACGTGTGCTTCAGGATGCTTGTGCACAGCGTATGCCGCACCTCCTGACGAACTACCTCTTCTCGCTCTGCCAGGAGTACAACTCGTTCTACAACACCGAATCCATTCTGCAGGCAGAGGAACCGCAACGCTCGTTGCGGCTTGCTCTGACTGCGCACGTTTCCTCTGTACTCAAATCAGGTGCGGAACTCCTCACCATCCGCGTCCCTGATTTCATGTAATTCCACCATTCCCCACTCTGTTATGGCACGCCCGTACCACATCCGTCGGCACAGCACCGCGACTCTGCGTCCGCTCGTCGCTTTCCTCCTCATAGCGTCATTCGGCATCCTCTTTGCGGGTTGCACCGATGCACGGCCGGTCGAGGAGGCGGCGGAGGAAGAATTCACGTTCACTGCCGAGGATCTCGCCAGATTCCGGGAACTGGCGCGCAATGCGCAGGAGGAAGTGGAGCAGAGAACCGGAACCGGTACGTTCGTGCCCCGACTCGGCGAGGAACAGCAGGCGCAGGAAACAACCGGCGCCGTGCCCGTGCTCGACCTCTCGAACGTGAAGGCGTACAACGAACTGCGGCAGGGACCGGGTGCGACGGGGGGGAACCTCTACAAGGTGACCAATGAGTTCCTGAATGTTCGCAGTATGCCCAATGTGACTGCTGCAGCCGTGGGGCGTTTGGTCAAGGGCGACTCCCTCGAGGTGCTCGATTTTGCAGATGCGGCATGGGCGCATGTGCGCCTGCCTGCCGGCGGCGCTGAGGGGTACGTATCAACCCGTTACATTGCAAAGCTTGTTTCTGAGGAGAATCTGGCGCAGGAGAAGGCTGCGTTCGACGGCATGTACTTCGTGAATTTCGGCTTCCTCAATGTCCGCAAATCTCCCGATACGGGGAGCGAGAAGATCGGCGAATTGCCTGGGCAGGCGATTCTGAAGCCTATCAGCATGGATGATGTGTGGGCGCGCGTTTCCTTCCAGGGGAAGGAGGGCTACGCAGCCCGCGAATACCTGGTGCCGTTCCTTCCGAATTTCCTCGTGCGGCAGGAGCGATACACGTTGCCTATTCTCCACTACCGCCTCGCACAGGAATCTCTCACGACCGGACTGGCGGAGCATATCGATCGTTTGCGTGCAGCAGGGTACACGTTCACGACGCTGCATGATTTCTACAACGTGGTGCTCTCTCAGGAGGAACGTGATGTTCGCCTGGAGCCCAAGCGAGTCATTCTGGCATTCTCTGATGTGACGCCCGAGGCTCTCCAGGACGTTTCTTCCATTCTCCTTGCGAGCAAAGCGCCTGCTACGCTCTTCATTCCCAGCAAGCATCTTGGGCTGGGCGGCATCACGGAGAAACAGGTGCTCACGCTGCTCGCAAACGGATTTGATTTGCAGTCCGGGGCGCACTCCGGCGATGACCTGCGCGCCATGACGAATGCGCAGGTGGAGCTGGAATTGCAGCAGAGCAGGAAGTTGCTTGAAGATATGACGAAACGGCCGGTGGCCGCCGTTGCGTATCCGTGGGGAGGGGTGAATGATCGTGTCATGGCAAAGGCAGCGGAATTGGGCTATCTCTTCGGCGTCGGCGTTGCGCCGAAATCGCAGTTCACACGCGCAGAGTTCCTGCAGCTCCCCAGCCTGCTTGTGAGCGGCGGCATGACCGGAGAGGATGTCTTGCTGCTCGTGCAGGGCGAGTGAGTTCTTCTTAGCGCAGCGTGCCTTCCAGGCGCACCCGGATGAAGTCGAAGATTTCCTGCGGGACGTCGATGCCGGTCGCTTCCTCAAACCCTTCGAAGTACGGCGCGGAATTGACCTCGCAGATACGGAAACCCCCGCCGTCAAAGAGCAGGTCTACGCCTGCGATATCCAGCCCCACGAGTCGTGCCGATTCCAGCGCCAGCCACTCTGCCTCTGGCGTCGTTTCGAAGCGCTGCACATTGCCTCCGGTAGAGTAGTTCGCTTTGAATGTTCCCTCGTTCGCCGTTCGGAGCATTGAACCGATCACGCGACCACCCACGACGAAGACGCGCACGTCTCTGCCGAGACTGTTTACGATACACTCCTGAATGATGACGTTCGCCGATGTCTTGATGAGTTCTGCGATGTCTCGCAGCTGGGCCCTGTTTTCGCAGAGCACGATCCCTTTGCCCTCCGAGCCCGAGATCTTCTTGATGAGGACAGGGTAGGAGAATTGTTTTTCGATCAGGTCCAGATCCAATGGGAACTTCGCCAGGATCGTATTGGGGATGGGCAGCGCATTCATCGCGAGCGTCTGCACGGTCGCCAGTTTGTCTTTCGCAATTTCTATGCTCCTGCTCCCATTGAGCACGTGCACGCCCAGATGCTCGAACTGTCGGATGACCGCGGAGGTGAAGTACGTCGTACCCGAGCCGGTTCGCGGGATCACGCAGTCTGGGAACTCCGTAATTTCCTCTCCGCAGAGGAGGATGCTCTTGCGTCCGCCGTGCGTCGCCAGGATTTCGCAGTCATCCGGCGCAACCAGCGTCAGGCGTATGCCCATGCGTTCAGCAACCTGCCGGAACCGAACGTTCTCGTAGTTCTCAAAATTCTCCCGTTTGGCGAGCAACCATATGTGCATTTTTGCTGCGCCATTGTAAGGAGGCATTTGCAGAATACAACTGGTTTTCTCCAGTGTTTTCAGCGCCTCAGCTGATTGAGAAGCGAGTCGAGATCCAGGCCATCCACCAGGCTTCCGGGGTTCACTCTCACGACGTTCGAAGCCTGTCTTGCCGCTGCCTCCGCTATTTTCTCCAGAAGCTGATCTCCATACACGTACACGTACCAGATGCTCAGCAGGAAGAGGATGGTGGGGATGAGCCCCAGCAGCGCACGGAAGAAGCCGCCCCACATGCGCAGGCGGTCGCGGTGATTCAGCTTGCGCAGGTAGTCGATGATGACATCGAGTTTCTGGTCTGTGGTGTTTGGTGCAGGTGCTTTTACCATCGTGATTGATTGTAGCTTCTTAGAATCCCCGTCGCCACTTGCGCATGGTCTCGAATGCCCGTGTGGCGTAGTACTTCTTTGCGACCGGGATATCCATGCAGTGAGTCAGTTCCAGCAGTTCCCCTCCGAATCCGCGCTTGAAGAGCGTCACGCCGGCGAACGGGTGCCTGGTCACTCCCTCCGGGGCGATGCCCCAGAAACTGTAGGTATGGTCTCCGCGTTCCATCGCATCGCAGATTGCGGTCCATTGCAGGAGGTAGCTTGCGGGGATCTTGGGATGCGCATGCGTGCTTGCTCCGTGGTGATAGCTCGTCTCGCCGCCCATGTGCATGTGGATGGCAGCAGCGATCACTTCTCCCTGGTAGCGCGCAAGGTAGAGAGTGCATTCTTTGCGGGATGAGAAATGCCGCACCTGCGCTGCGAAGAATGCATTGGTGTACGGCGTGAAGTGGTGGCGTTTGCGCGTTTCTTCATGGAGCAGTATGAAGTGAGGCAGATCACGAATCGGATCCTCCGAATGTGTTATTGCCACTCCCTCCCGTTTGGCTCTTCGGATCAGGTTGCGCGTGTTCTGCCGCATCTCTTTGAGCAGGGTTTCCTGAGTTCTCGCGGTTCCTACCTCCTTCTCCTGCCAGGGAGTTCCTTCCCTGAGCGGCAGATGCCAGATGTGCTCTGCCAGGAGGTGGAGCGGCGCCGGCACCGCCTTAGACACATCGATTCGTTCCTCAATCGGCCAGAAAGGGCTCACCCGAATGAAGAGGCAGCGCTGTTCTCTGGCAATGTGTTCCAGATGCTGCACTATTCCTGCGGGAGAAACCCCTTTCGCAATGACCGGACCGTACGGCACGGCGAGGTGCTTGCCCCTGCGTGCGGGGACGATGATTGCCATGCAGATTCCTCTCACTTCTCCTCCTTCGCGTACTTCCAGCCTGATTGGCTCCTGACCGGTTTCCCGGTACACCTCACCCATGGTCCAACTCTGCAGGAACGGGGAGAACCGTTGGCGCATGAGGAAGTCATCCCACTGCTGCTGATTCGTCGCTTCCTGGATGGTCATGTACCCGTAGTATGCAGCATTTTCCCGAGCACATCGAGGAGAGTCTCTGCTTGTTTTCGCGTCATCGTGGGGTGGGTGGGGAGCGTGAGGATTCTCTGGCTCACATCCTCTGCGTTCGGGCAGGATCCCGCGCAGTACCCGACGGCGCGCTCGTTCACCGTACGCGGGTTGACGACTGCGCCGCACCATCCGTCATCCAGATAGATCTGCCTGCTCTTCAGCTTCTGCCGGACCGATTCTGCGTTCTTCACGAAGAGCGGGAATTTCTGGAGCGCCGGCGATAGGAGTGCTCCCTTGGGACTCTCCCAGTGTTCCTGTTGGGCGACGGCGCCATAGAGCTGTGCTATGGAACGGCGATGAGCGTTGATGGTTGTCAGTGACCGCAGTTGCTCCAGCGTGAGGATGGCACACGCATTCGGCATTCTGAAGAGCTCCGTTTCTGCTCTGCCGGCTTTCTCCTGTTTGCGGAGAACCGGCGGGAGCAGGCGCAACAAGCGGAGCCCATGTAAGTACGCTTTCGCGAGGCGCAGCGGCCACATCATTTTTGCGCATGCGTAGCGCAGCGGGTACCCGACCAGATTGAGGATGTGCCAGGAGGAGCGTCGCAGCGCGCGGGCTTCCATTTCGCACAGGCGTTTTGCGATCAGTGCGTGCCGCGTCACGATCGCACCTCCCGATACGCCTGATACGGCTTTATCTCGCCCGAAGCTCAGGAGGATTGCGTCTCCGTGCATGCCGATCTTCCCGTTCTCTCCGTCCGGAATGACGTGGGCACAATCTTCGATGAGCGCGATGTCTTTCTCGTTGCAGATCAGGCGCAGCGCGCTCGTATCTGCCGGGATGCCGAAGGTATGTTGGCAGATGATTGCGCGTGTGCGGCGCGTGACTGCCGCCCGCACGAGCGCGGGGTCGAGCGCGAGCGTCTTCTGGTGTATGTCCACGTACACCGGCTTTCCGCCTGCCGCGATGATCGCGTTCGGAACGACTGCGCAGGTGAATCCCTGCAGAATGACTTCGTCCCCCTCTGCCAGTTCCAGTGCTCTCAGGAGCGCGAGGAGTGCGCCGCGTCCCGTGTCGAACAGGCTCACCTGGCCGGCAGGGAAGAGCCTTGCGAGTTCTTCTTTGAGTTCCTGCAGCTCTTTTCCATCGTGCCATTTCCATGGTTGGAATTGCAGCAAGAATGCCTGCAGCAGTTGAGCGCGCGTGGCCAGGGGGCCGAATGTATGGTGGATGGGGCGGATAGAGGGGTGGAAGAGGATACGAGAAGGGAAATCCTTATGCATTCGGAGGGAGCAGGCGCCGCACCGTTTCTTCGCTCATGCGCCCGATGCAGACGAGCAGCGCAGAATGGGGGACAGGGGGGGTGCGACCGCTGAGCAATTCTACCTCCCTTCCGAATCCTCTGCGGAAGGGTTTGGCGCTCTGTCCGGAGAGGAAGATCACCCGATCGAACACGGGTGCTGCCATCGTGCCGAGTTCCATGTGCGTCCTGTCCTGTTCTTCGCCAAGTTCAATGAGCCCGCTTGTGAGCAGCACTCTCTGTTCCGCCGGTTGTGACCGTGCCCACTGTATTGCTGCCTCGAAGCTCGCCGGGCTGGCATTGTGCGTATCATCGAGGATAGTGACATCGCATTCCGTTCGTACGTCGAACGTGTGCGCGGGAGGCTTGAAGCTCTGCAGGCGGAGGGCGATTTCCTGCGGAGCTCTGCCGAGCGATTGCGCCACGGCAATGGCGAGGAGCACGTTCGTGACGTTGTGCGTTCCGTGGATCGGTACGTCGTAGGTCGTGTTCTCCACGCGAAAGCGAATGCCACACGTCGTCTCTTCTACCTCGAATGCTTCAATGTCCGCCCGCCCGCCAGTCCCGACGGTCGTCACGGGACACCGGGCGCGGGCGGCAAGGGCGCTGCAGCGTGCGTTATCTGCGTTCAGGAACGCATGCCCTGTGCCCGGCAGCATTGCAATGAGTTCTCCTTTTGCTCTACAGAGTGCTTCCTGTGAGCCGAACAATGCGATGTGTTGCGAGCCGACATACGTCACGACGCCTATGGTCGGTTGCACGATGCTGCAGAGGAGCGCGATTTCTCCCATTCGGTACGCACCCATCTCCACAATGAGTATGGATGGAGTTTCCCCTTCTTTCCTCAGTTCTCGTACGAGCCACTGTGCCACGCCCACTTCGGTGTTCATGTGTGTGGGTGTTGTGAGGGGGGAGTGTTGCTCCAGCACGTGTGCGAGCAGCTCCTTGGTCGTCGTTTTGCCTGCGCTGCCGGTAATGCCGATCACCGTCATGTCTCTGAGAGACGAGCGCAGGCGGATTGCTCTGCGGAAGATGCGGTACTTCAGTACGGTATCGACGGGCAGGAACAGTACCCACGTAAGCGCAAGCACTGCCGGTTGCAGCAGGACGACTGCCGGCAGGATAGCGGGATTGCCGCGTACGGTTGCAAGCAAGGCGATCCCGATGGTGAGGAGTACTGTGGCGGCAACGAGCACTCTTGCTTTGGCTGTCCAGACGGGTTTCGGTTGTTTGCGCAGCGTCATCTGTATGCCGGCGATTGCCGCAAAGATTCCCAGTAGAATTGTCGTGAGTATTTGTATGTCGAGTTTCGTTCCTAGTGCGAGCAGAAGGAAGGAAAACGCAGCGACTGGCCGCACAATGCCGAAGAGTTGCCGGAAGAAGCCCTCTGCGCGCAGATGCTCACGCAGGCGGTCTAATCGCCACTCCTTTACCTGCCACAGATGCACAAACGTGAGGAGCGGCGCGGCACTTCCTGCCGCTGTCAGTCCAATGAGGATGGCGTACTGCACGATGTGCATAGCTTACCGTGATGGTGCGTATTCTCCCATTGTTCTCCCGTCGCTTTTGTTGGGAGCGATCTCCGGTTTCTTGTGTATTGTATGCGAATCTGTTACAATAATCTCGTAATTTTCACAAAAACACACATGCAACATCTCCATGCTTCGGTTCCACGCGATGTCTCACTCGGCGTGCTGCTCGCTACGCTCCTTGCGTGCACATTCGCCGTGGTTCTCCCGAGCTTGTATGCCATCAGGTCTATGCCGGGTCACTACTACAACCTGCTGCCGGTTGCGCAGGCGGGTGATACCGACCGCGACGGGATTCCGGATCACATGGATGCATCGTACGGCATGCGCATGCATGCGGCGCCGTCTGTGCGGTAGCCTGCCGGAGGATTTTCCCTTTCTGCGGATTACGCGTTTGTATCTTTGGACAGTGCAATGCGCACGCTTTTTCCTATTGCTTCCGCTCTCTCACGGTGTACGCGATGGCGGATGCCCGGGAATGTAATGAGCGTGCTCCCCTTGATGCGTTCATGCATCAGTCTGCCGTCGGAGAGCGGAGTCATGGCGTCCTCTTCCCCCCAGAAGATGCTGGTGGGCAGCGTGATGTGTTCCAGTAGGGGGCGCAGATCCTCCTGCGAGACGCGTACGAGGGTTTGGCGCATTGTTTCAGAGGCGTTCTCATAATCGTG
Organism: Candidatus Peribacteraceae bacterium; assembly: GCA_028699155.1. Lineage (GTDB taxonomy): Bacteria > Patescibacteriota > Gracilibacteria > Peribacterales > Peribacteraceae > STF1-71. The sequence goes on from JAQVVD010000008.1 coordinate 10,226, forward strand.
CACGCGCAGGATCTTGTAGAGCATGCGTTTTCCGGCTGCCTGCAGCGGAGCGAAACCTGGCACTGAGAGCAGCGATTTCCCCGCTTTCGCCAGCGTGAGGCCGATGATTCGCCTGATGTGCCTGGGATGCCTGATCCCCGCTGCGGCGCACAGGAACAGATGCGTTGGTTGCGGCAGTTCCTGTCTGCCCTGTGCCAGGCGTGCGGCGAGCTTGATGGCGATGCGCCCGCCGTGCGAATGCCCGAGGAGCGCATACGCCCCTTTCACATTCTCCCGGATGTACGCTGTCACCCAATCTGCGTACGCATCCGTGTCCCACGGTTCCGGCGGTTCCGGCTCTCCGCCGAAGCCGGGGAGGTCCGGAGCCAGTACCGTTATGCCGGTCCCTGCGAGCGCTTCGCGGAGTTCTGTGAAGGATGCTCCGGAGCCGCCCCACCCATGGAGACAAAGGAGTGTCTTCTGCATGTGTGCGCAGTATAGGCGCAATGACCTCCTCCAGTGGAGGGAGAATGTGCGCTTTCGTGGAGTGGCATGCTCTTGTAGCATGGGAGATACTTCGTTTCTCCGCTCTGCGCCATGCGGTTTTCCTGCCGATTACCATGCTCTCTCCTCGCCTGTTCCTGCGTGGCTGTTCTCTCTTCTGGATGCAGTCCGCACAATGCATCGCTCATTCCTGTATCGGTCAACGGACTCTCTTCCGTGCAGGAGCAGGCGATTGCACGCAGGGCTTACGCAGCGCTTGATGCGCACTTTTCAGGAGAAGGAATAAGGGAAGAGTTCGCGCTCTCACTCACTGATACGTACCACAAATTATTCATTACCGTACTGCGTAACAATGCCACGCGCTGCTGCATGAGCGGCCAGGCCGGTGCAGATGTCCCTGACCGCCTGACGGAAGACATCGATCAGGCAGTGGAGCGTTGCATCAATGATGAGCGCTACGGCGGCGTTCTGCGCGCAGAGGAGACGCAGGATGCGGAGCTCATCTTCACTTTCCTCTTGGACAATCCCCGTCAGCTGGAAGGAGATCTGCATGCGATGGAGAAGCAGGTCGAGCTTGGCATTCATTCGCTCGAGGTCGTGCGTGGGTCCAAGAATGCCTATTTCAAGGAGTCCGTGCCTATCAGCAGTAACTACAATTTCCAGAAAACGCTCGACCGCCTCTGCAAGAAAGCTGGATTAGAGGCTCGTTGCTACGACGATCCGGAAACGCAGGTACTCGCGTACGATACGCGCACGTTCAAGGCGGGAAGGGACGGTTCTGTCACCGAGCTCTACCGCTACAACATCCCGCTCCCCGAGGAGATCGATAGGCCATTTTTGCTTGATCGCCTTCGGCTTGCCGAGCAGTGGTTTGCAGCGACCGTCCATCCCAACCGTGGATTGCTGGAGTACATGTACTATCCCAGCAGCGATTCCTATTCTACGGAGAATAATGATGTCCGGCAGCTTGCGACGCTTTGGGCGATGGTGGAGCTGGAGAACTTCCTGCAATCAGACCGCCTGGATACGGTTATTCGCAATACGTTTACCTCCTCCATGTCCATGCTGGTCTGCGGGGAGCAGTCATGCTACGTGAATATCGATGGTTCGACGAAGATCGCGTACAACGCTTTCCTCATCCTCGCCCTTCTTGGGCGTTCCGATTTCTCCGCGGATACAGCTGCAAAGCTGGCGCAGGCGCTGCTGGATCAGCAGCAGCCCGACGGCTCCTACAGGACGGATTTCACCTCCCCGGCCATTTCCGGCATCGACTACTATCCCGGCGAGGCGATGTTGGCTCTCATGCGCTTCTATGAGAGGACACACGACCCGCGGTACCTCGATTCCGTGCGCAGGGCTTTCCCTTATTACAGTGCTTATTGGAGAGGGAATAAGAATACGGCTTTCTTCCCTTGGCAGGCACAGGTGTATTACCTTTTTTACAAGGCAGAGCCGAATCCGACAGTTGCCGAATTTGTCTTTGAGATGGCGGACTGGATGGTCGATACGCACCAGATTGCAGAGAGCCCATACAGGGATCTCCCCGGCGCATTTACCCGCGGAAATCCGCGGAATTCCACTTCTGTGTATATGGAAGGCATGAATGACGCATACGCACTTGCTCTCTTGGTGGGGGATATCGAACGCATCGAAAAATACAAGCGATCCATCCAAGAGGGAATGCGGTTCTCTTTGCTTACGCAATACACGCCGGAAGGCGCTTTCTACATCGGGAATCCCACGCGTGCAATCGGCGGGTTCCGCGCATCACTTACAGATAATTCCCAGCGCATCGATTATACGCAGCATGCCGTCTTCGCGCTGCTCAAGTCGTTGCAGCATGCTGTTTTCGAGTAGGGGCGGGATCTTGTTTGATCGTTGGGGTGTGTGCAGTGTGCAAGTTGCTGGTTCAAGTTCGTACCTCGTACTTTGCCCTCCTGTTGCATGCTTCGTGCCGCTCAGTGGGTGATGGCTTGCCATGAGCCCGAAGGTCGAATGGTAGTACGGGGGATTATCCTTACTACGTTGTAACAGTACGGAGATAAGTTGGAGTAGTAAGGCGAATGAAGTTTGAAGAGCGGTTCAAAACAGGAGCTTATAGGTAACGCCTTCTTTCCATTCAGGATTCTCCCACTCTGCAAAGCCAAACTTGCTACAGAGTTTCTGCATAGGAAGATTGTTGAATGCGGTTTCGGTAACAATACCTTTCGTTCCATGCTTTTGTGCATGAGCAATGCAGCGTTGCACAAACTCACTTCCGATACCTTGTCTATGCAATCTCGGTTCTACATAGATTTCTCTCAAAAACAAGAAGCCTTTTTCCCACCAATCAGAATCAATGGAACAAAACCCTGCAAAAGCATTATTTTCTTTCGCGATGAGATACAAGCTATTTTTAGTATGAAGATGATCTTTGAGGTACTGAATAGTTTCATTGTCATACTGAATGTTCAGAGTGCGATATTGAGCAGTTTTTCCATGTAGTACATCTATTTCTTCGGGTTTTGTGATAGTGAAATACTCGATCATAGAGTCATTGTAGATTATTTTACTTTCCTTTAATCAGTTTTCATTCAAATAGTGATTGATCTGTTTCTTGAGAAACTTTCTACCCGACCCACTCTTCAAAAACTTCTCTCTCCCAAGTGCATCCATCTTGTTCACATATGATTCACAGTAGATGAGTCTCCACTGTCCTTTCGCAGTGGAGATATTCTTGTGATTATTATGTTCTGCGAGCCTGCGTTTCACATTAGCAGTATAACCGATGTACCACTTGTGGCTCTGTATTTCTTCAATGAGATAGACATGGTGCATAGCGTACGATTATATTCATTATTGAATGGCAGCGCCACGTGACTGCGCGCAGGGACGTAAAGCCGCTGCGCGACCACGTCCCACGTAAAACAGCTGCTCGCTTCGCTGCGCGCAGTTTTACGTGGTGCCACGGGCCGGGATTGAACCGGCGACCCCGGGCTTATGAGTCCCGTGCTCTACCAACTGAGCTACCGTGGCATACAGCATGAAAGACAAACCTGCGGTTTTTCTTTCATGAACTATCTTTTCCCTAAGCGGTGTGCCTCCAGGCAAGCGGAGCTTGCCTTCGGCACGGCATCAAAGAGCAGTTCCCCCGAATTATGCAGCAACTCTCTGCGAGAGAGAAGATGTTTGCATCATTTTCCTTCTCTTTCAGAGGACTTCACGCGTAATGAGCATGCCGATGTATCCTGCGTACAGGAGGAGCATCGTCACGCCTTCCCACCTATGTAAGATGTGCCCTTTTTTCATCCTCCAGAAGAGCAGGCGTTGTTGGAGGTGACCGGTTTGAATGAAGAGGAACAGGACGAGTACGGCGCCGATCATGACGAGCAGGTCGGTATTGATGGCAGGTGCGAAGGGGAGCGGGCGTATGAGTGCGCTTACTCCTAATATCCAGAAGATGTTGAAGATGTTGCTTCCCACAATGTTTCCTATGGAGATATCCGGTTTGTTCTTCATTGCTGCGATAACCGATGTCATGAGCTCCGGCAACGACGTACCTACTGCGACAATCGTGAGGCCGATGAGCGATTCACTCACGCCGAGGAGCGTGGCCACCTGCACTGCGCCGCGTACCGCAAATTCTCCTCCCGCCATGAGGGCAATGAGCCCTCCTCCGACCATCGTACTTGCGAGCCAGATGCTCCGTGTTTCTTCCGTGTGTTCTTCTTTGCTATCGTCTGCGTTTCCTTTCCGAATGCCGAATGTGTAGTAGAGGAAGATGATGAAGAATCCGATGAATGCCATCCCGTCCCCGCGACCGATTTCCGATGTCGTATACCCGTCGATCAGGCGGTCGTTTGCCATCACGAATAGAATGAGTGAAGCCAAGAGGCAGAAGGGTATCTCCTTGAAGACCGTGCTCTGCTGCACTCTGATCGGGATGATCATGGCGGCAATTCCCAGGATCAGGAGCACGTTCGCGATGTTGCTCCCGATAATGTTGCCAATCGCAATATCCGCATTGCCTTTCAGGCTTGCGAAGATATTCACGACCAGTTCCGGCGCCGATGTTCCGAATGAGACGATCGTGAGCCCGATCACCAGATCGGAAATTCGCAGCCGCCTCGCGATGGAGGATGCGCCTTCCACAAGCCAATCCGCTCCTTTGATTAGCAGTGCGAAACCGATGGCGATGAAGAAGATCGGCAGCACGTACGTCATGGCGCGTACTGTAGCAGCACTTGGTCGTTCCTGCGAGTTTTGGTATCATGCAGCCATGAATCCCGGAAAGAAACAGCCGAAGAAGAAGGCAGACAAGACCAAGACCGTTCAGGAACTTGAGCAGGAGGTTGCGCGCTTAAAAGAAATGGCTGCACGTGCGCAGGCGGATCTGCAGAATGCCAAAGATCGCATGGAGCGCGATGCGCGCGAGATTCGCGCATTCGCGGCAGCCGGCATCGTCTCCAATCTCCTTCCTACGCTCGATAATTTTCAGCGGGCGTTCCAGCACTTGCCGGATGAACTAAAAAACCATGAGTGGATTAAGGGCGTGCAGGCGATGGAGCAGGAGCTCCTCAAGAAGCTCACCGATGCGGGCTTACAGAAGATTGATTGCATCGGGCAAAATATCGATCCGCATATGCACGAAGTGCTCATGGCCGGCCCGGGACCGAAGGATACGATCCTGCAGGTCTTCGAGGACGGGTACACATTCAATGGCAAGGTGATCCGTCCCGCGAAGGTGAAAGTGGGGGATGGGACGGTAGAAATGGAAAATGAATAATTGATAATGGAAAATGAATTGCTGCTAAAAGAGCTACAGTATCAATTTTCCATTATCCATTTTCCATTTCTACGAAAGAATCGCTTCCAGAAATGCCGTACCACGTTCTTCAAAGTTCTTGAACATTCCGTAGCTTGGCGATGCGGGGGAGAGGAGGCAGATCGGGACTTGGGACTTGGGACTTGGGACTTGGGTGTGGGTTCTTGCGAGAGATACTGCTTCTTTCATCGAAGCTGCTTCGTAGATGTTTACCAGTGCGGTGGCGCGTTCGAGCACAACTCGAATGCGCTGCCCGCTTTCTCCCGTAAGGATTACTGTCCCAATGCTTGAGCGTGCGATGCGGTCGGCCAGTTCCGAGAAGTCGTTCCCGCGGTCCTGCCCGCCGAGGATGAGCGTTGCGACGTTCTTCCCCAATGCATCCAGCGCTGCAATCGTCGATTCCGGCGTTGTGGAAATGGCATCATCCACCCACTCGATCCCGTGGTGTTCGCCGCACGGTTGCAGGCGATGAGGAAGGCTCTTAAATTCCCGAATCGTGTTCTTGCTCACGTCATCGGGAATTCCCAGATGTTTCCCCACGAGGAACGCCGCTGCGATGTTCCCGAGGTTGTGTGCGCCGATCAGTTTGGTCTCCGTCAGTCCGATGGGAGCGTCTTCCAGTGTGAACCCGCACTTCTCACCTTTTCCCTCCTTCGCGATGGCACGGGCCCCTTCCGATTGGGCGTTGAAGAACACAATGTCTCCTTCCTTCTGGAATCTCGTGATGTTGGTTTTTGCATCACGGTACGCCTCCAGGGATCCGTGGTAGTTGAGGTGCTCCGGGAAGAACGCGGTGACCACTGCAATCCTCGGGCTCGATGTGAGATCCATCAGTTGGTAACTGCTCATTTCCTGAACAAAAAATTTGTTCGGATTTGCCTCTTTCACATGGCTGATCGCCGGTTCTCCTATGTTGCCGACGAGTGAAACATCCTTCTCTCCCGTTCTGAGGATCGCATAGATCAGGCTGGCCGTCGTACTCTTTCCTTTGGAGCCCGTAACACCGATGACAGTTGCTCCTTTTGCGATGGCTTCCTCCAGAAAGATCTGCGTGGAGTTCGTTATGCGATCCTGCACGGCCTTCAGTTCTTTGCAGGGGAAGATGCCGGGGGAGCGGATGATGACATCGAAGTGATCGAGATTCCTGAGGTAATCAGGACCAGTTTGTAGTTTGTAGTTTGTAGTTTGTAGCTCAGTTTGTGGGTTCTGATCTGCAACAGTCATTGCACAATCAATTCCTGCACGCTCGATTGCGCCCAGCATTGCCTGCCCCTCCCGGCCGTAGCCCAGGATGCACACGTTCTTGCCGGCGAGGTCTGCAAGCTTCATTTCGTTGAGAGGTAGAGCTGCATGGCAGGAGTGTCTTCATACGCTCCCTGCTCATGCGCGAGCCGGAAAGCTTCCTGCGTTTCCTCCGCTGTGCCGATGCATTCGAAAGGTTTGCATCCTTCGATTCCGAGGAGTTCCCTGTAGAGAGGGAGGAGCCCCGCATCTGCAAAGAGGTTCTTCCTGAACATCTTCTCCACAGTATCTTTCGGCAGATGTGCTGCGAAGAGTGCGAAGACGAATGCGCACTTGGGGCAGTCGCCGCACCATGCGCCACCCGCGCCTCCGGCGTTCGGTTTCGTGGCGGCGCCTCTGCCTTCTTTTTCCTTCAGGATCTTCCAGTTCTTGTTGCAGCTGGTTATCAGCGGGAAGTAGCGGGGATATCCGGTGAATTCTTTCGCGATTTCCAGTTCTGTCATGTCTCGCAGTGGGTTTTCATACCGGATGCTTTTCGTCACGAAACGCTTCAGGTACTCTCGGAACATCGTTTCAAATTCTTTGCCCTTGCTCCACTGGTGGTTGATCTCCTCGCCCATGTACTCGGTATTCCCTTCACTCGCGCTCTTCTCGTTACTCATTGCAACCGCATCGAATCCGTAGAGCTCGCTGATCACGATCGTAAGTGCGGAAAGGTAGCCGGTAATCGGCACATGCCCGTTGAGGGCTCCTTCCTCGTTTAAGGCGAAGAGTTTCTGCGAGAGCTGGCGCCTGACCGTGAGGAGCGGCAGATCTGCCGTTTTGGCAATCTGGTCGATGATGGGGTGGCTGCCCATGCGAAAGAGCGTCATAGTCCTGCCTTCTTTTTTCAGTTTCTCGACGGTCACGACTGAATCTTTGCCGCCGCCGACGGGCACGAGCGTTCCGGCTGTTCCGTTCTTCTCCGTTGCTGCGATGGCGGATGATTCTTCCGAGGTCGCTGGGAAATTGATGAGCCCCCGGAAATCCACCTTATTTTCAAAGAAGAATTGTCCCAACCCCTTCGTATACACGGTATTCCAGAATGCCGCCTGTTCTTTGGTGAGTGTTCCCGAACGTACTTCGATTGTCTTGGGGCAACAGGTTTTAAAGTAGCTGATGCCGCCGAAGAGATGGAGCAGGAAGAGCGCGCGGTCCAGCGCATCTTCATCGCCTGCGTATTCTATCGGTTCCGGGAGCGTGAGCGTTTCTGTAAAACGCACTTCATCATCCAGCGCGTAGTGCAGCTCCACCTTCCCGCTGCTGCGGTCGAAGGCATACGAATCGAAGATGAAAGAGTGGTACTGCTTCACGCGAGCCAGAAGTGTAGCGCAAGTGCTTTGAGCGGCAGAGCGAAAGCGGTAGGATTTCTCTAGCATCGATATGCCATGGTGGCGGAACTGGTATACGCGCACGACTCAAAATCGTGTTCCCGTAAGGGATTGTGGGTTCAAGTCCCACCCATGGCACCAGGAATACAGTCGTTAGAATTGCGGCAGCACCCACTGTGCTGCCGGGTTCGCGTTGCATGCCATTTGTTCGTAGGGGGCGACTTCCGGCGTAATGGGGGATCCTCCCGAGTTATACGCCCACATGATTGTTTCCATGATCGTGTCTGCGGTTCCACGGCATCCTCCTACCTCCGTGTACGGGCATGCATCCTTGCTGAAGGTGCCGCCTCCTCCGCCTGTCCCCTCACAATTGAGGCGCATGAACTCCTCGTTCTGCCAGTAGGAGCCAATGTAATCCAGGCAGTGGCTGCTGCTTGCAATCACATTGCAGCTCCCATGCACTTTATGCTTCTCTGGAGTCGTTTCTGTGATGATTGCTTCGACATCCTCGTATTCTACTCGTTCTTCCGGCGGCAGGTCTTCGTTGCACCCGATCAGTAGGGCACAGAGGCTGCAGAGCGAGATGATTCCCATCGTTTTGGCGGTACGCATATCGTGGATCAGGAAGGAATTTCTTATGACGCAGCGTTCATATGGTCCACTCGTCGTGGATCAGCCCGACGAGGCGCCATTCGCTGTTAAATTTTTCCAGGACCAGGCGGAGGCTGGACCAGTCCATTCCCTCGTACTGCGGGTCGAATCCCGGGAAGTGGTATTCCACGATCTGTGCATCTGGGTACACATCTCTCGCATTATCCAGGATGTTTCCGCGCGCCGATGGTTCGTTCCATGTCTGGACGGGAGCCTGCGTGTAATCATAGTTCCATATGTATCGTGCGTAGTAGTTCCCGAACGTCAGGATGAGCGGCTCGCCGGTCCCGTCCCGAACGCCCCAGTTGCGCATGGCTTCATCGCTCAATGCCTGCGTGAAATCCGAGGGGCTGAGCACTTCGTCGGAGTCGATCTTCACGTACGTGTACGGCGTGAACCGCACGCCGTTTTCCGGGTGGACATAGGAGGCGAATCCTTGCCAATTTTGTGATTTGAGCGTCGCGAGGATATTCTGTGCAGTTTCTTTTACGGCACGCGATGTCTCATTCTCTGGAGTGTCTTCTGTTGCCGAGCTGTGCAAATCCGGCTGCACAGCACTCTCTTTCTGCACATTCGTGCTGCAGGCGCTCAGCAGGAGCAGGCATGCCGTGAGTACGATGACGCGTTTCATGCCGCTATGGTGTGCTCTTCTGCCGGGGGGTGCAAGGTTCCCCCTCTATCCTTTCGCCTGTACCACCATGTGGCTGACCGCTGTTTTTTCGATTGCAATTCCTTCCCTGCTCCCGTCAAGGAGCGCGAAAATCGCTCCGCTTGTCGCATGTTCCATGTGCAGAACGGTGCCTGCCGACAGTATGCGTTTCTCTGCCCTCTGCCCTATCCATGTTTCACCTATTTCGCCTTTTCGCGTGGCAACGATTGGAACCGTGCAATCTTCGGCGAGGGTGTGCGTACCAAACCAGTCTGCTCCCGTAAGTTGTCGAGTCGTCATGGCGGTTGGGTGAATGGGAATACAATTGAAAATTATGCTACAGCGTCCACGAATCGTGCATACGGGAATGCCCGGTGAAGTGCCGTAAGGCGCTTTTCTCTTCGTTTCTGTGCGGCTGCTCACGGATCCATGATCTCACATGTGGTATGATTTTGACTCTCTTTCCATTCCTCTCTACTCTTTTGAACGCATGTACGACGTTCTGATCATCGGGCTTGGCTGTGCCGGATACACGGCTGCGATCTATACCGCTCGTTACAAACTCAAGACATTCATTATTGGCGCGGAGGAAGGGGGTATGGGTATGACTGCTGCGGAAGTAGGCAACTGGCCGGGCGACATCGAAGTGAGAGGTCCCGATCTCATGGAGAGATTTAAGAAGCACGCGCTCAGTTTCACGGATTTGGTCACGCACAAAATCACACGGGTGGAGAAAGCGGAGCAGGCGGATGGCGGATTCCGCCTGACGCTCCAGGGCGGAGAGACCGTAGAAGGCAGAACGCTCATCTTTGCCATGGGGTCCAATAAACGGCGTCTGGATGTGCCGGGCGAGGCGGAGTTCTCCGGTAAGGGCGTCACGTACTGCGCCACCTGCGATGCGTTCTTCTACCGCGGTAGAGACGTTGCGGTGATCGGAGGAGGGGACAGCGCGGTGGAGGGTGCCGCCATTGCCGCCCAGGTTGCGCGGAAGGTCTATCTGGTCCATCGCAGGAATGAATTCCGCGCAGAGCCCTACTGGGTGGATGAGATGAAGAAACGCGAGAATATCGTCTTCGTGCTCGAGCGCAACGTGGTGGAAATTCTGGGTGACCAGAAAGTGACGGGCGTGCAGCTGGATAAGGAGTTCGAAGGTTCACCGGAGCTCAGGGTCGACGGCGTGTTCATCGAGGTCGGTTCCCTGCCGGCGACTGCGCTGGCAAAGAAGATGGGGTGCGCGCTGGATGATCGCGGTTTCCTCAGGGTAGATGAGGCTATGCGCGCCGGCATTCCGGGCGTCTTCGGCGCGGGTGACGTGACGAGCGGATCCAATCGCTTCGCGCAGTTTGCGACTGCCGCAGGGGAGGGTGCTGTTGCCGCGAACAGCGTCTTCAATTATCTGCAAACCGGAGCGTGATCTGATAGGGTGAGAGGAAGGTGCGCGCTACACTGCATCTATGTGGCTGGTGCATATTCTTCTTTCGGTGCTCGGATTTGCCGGATCGAACGTGCTCGATTCCGTACTCGTTCAACACTACGAGAAGCATCCGGTCGTGCTCATGTGGGCGCAGAGTTTCTTCGGGCTTCTGGCGCTCTGTGCTTTGGCAGTAGTTATCCGTGTTCCATACCATTCCTGGGCGCTTCCATTCTTCTTCTTCGGCTGCATTGTGTATCTTGGCGATCTGCTCTACTTCCGTGCTCTGGATTGCACCGATGTCTCTGTTTCCAATATTGCCTGGGTCTTCCTCTCCGTCCTGCTCACGATTCTCGGGGTTTTGTTTTTAGGTGACACGTGGTCCCTGTGGCAGGGTGTGGGGATTCTCCTCATTCTCCTTGCTGTTGCATACCTCTCACTTGCACATCAGCACGTCACGTTGTCCGTTCTCTTCATGCTCGCTGCCATCGCATTCCTGTACGTGCCGTACTACTTCTTCCAGAAGGTGGTGCTGCTCCGGGGATACGGCGTCCTCACTGTTGTGTTCTGGGCGATGTTCGGGCGTGAGTGCATGGCGTTTCTCTCCCCGTGGCTGATACCCGGTTTTCGCCGGCGAATCCGGTCACTCTCGCGGCGTGTTGATAGAATGTTCTTCTTCCTTTGCGCTCTCATTATCGCCTGTTTCATGTTCGGCGTGTTTTTTGGCATGCTGGCGTACCAGCAAGGTCTGCTTTCCCTCGTCTCTATTGCCTCCAATGTTCAGCCGTTCTTTGTGATGGCGTTGGCATGGCTCCTGTGGCGACTCAAACCTGCCTACGCTTCCCGCGAGCTCTTTACCTGGCAGACTGTTCGCGTGAAGCTGCTGAGTTTTGCCATTGTTTTTGTTGGGTTGGCGCTCCTTGCCACTTCCTAGAGCTTTTCCTTGCATTTTTGCGTGGTGCCCGTATCCTTTCGCCGTTATGCCACGCGGAAAGCGCACCGTCTTCGCTGTTTTTTGTACCGACTGTAAGAGTCGTACCGCCACTGTGCGTCTGCACAAGCAGAATTCCAAAGGCGTTGCCTGGAAGGATTTCTCCTCCAAGAAATACTGTGCTTCCTGCAAGAAGCGCGTGGATATGAAGCTGAAGGAAGAGCGGCATTCCAAATAGAGGTGAGAGGAGATGCTGAGGGAACATCATTCCTCATTCTTCTCTGTGTTTTCCTGTACTATGTTCGTACATGCAGGAACGCGATGTCTATCGTCAGTGTGCTTCCATTCTTGTTTTCCGCCCTGCAGAGGGCGGGGGCTATGAATTCCTCCTGCTCCATAAGCCGCGCAAGAACGACGTGTGGCAATTGCCCCAGGGCGGGCGTGAGGGGGGAGAGACAGTTGAAGAGGCTGCAGTGCGCGAGCTGAAAGAAGAGGCAGGTATTACGGCGGATGTGCTGGGCAGGAGTACCCTGGCGTATCAGTACGATTTTCCCGCCTCCTACCGCCGTTTTCGACCGGATAATGTCTGTGGCCAGTGCGTACACTTCATCGTTGCGCGCCTGGGCGAGGGGCAGGAAGTACGGGTGGATCGCAAGGAGATCGATGCGCATGCGTGGGTCCGTGCCACCGATCTTAGCCGGTACATCAAGCGGGCAGAGTACCTTGATATTGTGCAGCGTTTAGTTACTGAAGGCATGCTCCTTCTCCCATAGATGCATGCGGGTTACTCGTCTCCATCTTGAGCAGTTCCGTTCGTACGAAGCGTTGGAGCTTCTGCTCTCTTCCACAGAGAGTGTCCATGTGCTCATTGGCCCGAACGCAGCTGGAAAAACGAATATTCTCGAAGCGCTTGGCGTACTCTCCCTCACCAAGTCCTGCCAGGGCGTGGACGAGGAGGACATGGTGCGTTGGGGGGCGCAGCACTACCGGGTTCGCGCATCGGTGCTCTGTGATGACGGGACGGAATCCACGCTGGAGGTCGCGAGCCAGTTCGCGCCGCGGCGCCGCAAGGCGTGTTTCCGCAACGACGTGCAGATTCCCATGGGGGAGATGGTCGGCATGTTGCCCGCAGTGTTCTTTCTCCCGCAGCAGCTCACCCTCTTCACGGGGTCTCCCCAGCAGCGCCGCCAGTTCCTGGATCAGTTGCTCTGCCAGGTCTCGTATGCATACCTGCAGAAACTGACGCAGTACCTGCGGATTCTTAAGCAGCGTAACAGCCTCCTCAAGAATATTGCCCGAGGCGGGGTCGCTGTTTCCAGTCTCGCGTTATGGAATGAGCAGCTTGCGGAGGTCGGTGCGTATGTCACCCTCAAGCGGCTCGAGCTCATCGAGATGCTCCAGTGTACGTTGGGCGAAGAACTCTCCTCCTTCGGGGAAGCGGGGGAATCCGCGGTACTGGTCTATGAACGCAAGGGGGAGGAGCGCGAGTTGCCTGCCATGCAGAGAGAGTTGCTTCGTCGCCTGGAGCACTCTAGAGAACGCGATGTGCAGTTGCAGGCCACGAGCGTTGGACCGCATCGCGAGGATTGGCGGCTGGATATCGGGGGCAGGAGCCTGCCGACATTCGCTTCCCGCGGGCAGCAGCGCGCCGCGGTCGTTGCGCTGCTCTTTCTCCAGGTGTCGTACCTGGAACTCCGTCGCGGAGAGAAGCCGATTGTCCTGCTCGATGACGTGTTCTCCGAGCTTGATGATATGCACCAGGAGGCACTGCTGCGCAGCTTCGATGGATACCAGGTATTCGTGACTGCGACACATGTTCCGCCCGAGTTGCACGGTGCCCATGTATGGGAAGTGGGCGGCGGTGTCGTGGTCCAGCGCCAGCAGCACCCAGAGCCTGCCTTCACCCCGGTGCCGTAATTTCCTCAGAATGTGTGCACCAATGCCCCGTATACCGCTAGAGCGAGCGCATCGGCTGCGTCATCAGGTTTTGGTATTTCCTGCAGGTGGAGCGTGCGTGCGAGCATATCCTGTACCTGTCGCTTGTCTGCTCTGCCGTCTCCGGTAATCACGGATTTCATCTGTACTGGCGTTGGCTCGACGATGGGAATGCCGTGCTCGGCAAGCAGTTGCAGGATCACGCCCCGCGCCTGCGCTACATCCAGCGCGCTCTTCTCATTCGCTGCAAAGAACAGTTTCTCCACCACTGCGATGTCTGGCGCGGTTTCGTTGAGCAGTGCCGAGAGGTCCTGTGCGATTTCTGCCAGGCGATGCGCCGCCCCTCCTCCAGCCTTCGTTTCGATTGTCAGCCAGTCTATGGCACGAATATCGTGTTTGGAGGATGCCTCGATACGTCCGATGCCTACAGTTGCCAGGCCGGGATCAATGCCGAGGAACTTCATGTGCGTATGGTACGGCGGAAGGAGGGAGAGGGGAATCGGATTGCTCCTGCGTCAATTGATAGAAATCCTGTTTTCTGCTATCCTAAAAGGAAAACAAAAACTATGGACTTTGCCCGACAGCGTACTCATCGGCATTTCCTGGCGGCGCCCCTGTTCCTCTTTGCTATTCTGCTTCCTGTTTCCCTCAGTGCACTGCCTGGATCCCTCCTCGGGAGTTCCGCGGCGCTTGAGCAGGAGAGGCCTGTCCCATCTCTCAGTGGGACATCTGTGCAGAGCATGCCGGACGGCGTGCAGGTTCTCCTCTTCGAGGATGCGGTGCTGGATACGGCAAGTACGGTACTTGCTGTCCGTGAAGGATCGATCCTTGTTTCAGCCGAAGGCATTGCGCGCGTTTCCGTCTCGTCTTCTATGGAGGCAATCGCTTTCAACGGGCTCTTCCATGTCAGCCGGTACGGTGATCGCGTCACTGTCGCCGCTCTTACGTCGCCTGTTCTGCTCTCGCAGAATGGCAGGAAGATGCTCATCCCCGCCGGACGCCTCTGGCGTTCCGGCGGGATGGTTCTCCCGTCTCTGGCCGGTGGGTTGGAGCTCTGGATCGGCGCACGTAGTACCGATGCCGTTCCGCGATCGTTCCTGCGGGATCAGCTGCGCAGCAGCGCGCTGCTCCCTCCCGCATCGGATGCGTGGCTCCCTCCCTCCCGCGTTCGTGCACCGCTCCTCACATCCTCTGCCGTGCCGCGGTTCCCCGCGGCGGCGCAGCGTTTCCTGCAGGAACAGGAGGAGATTGCCCTTGGCCTCCTTCGGCATGCCGTCGAGGAGCGGGATGGATTCGCGGTGGGTCGCTTGCTTCAACAGCCTGAGTACGGCGAAGTATTCGCTGCCGATAGGGCTCAACGTGCGATCTTGCTCTTCCTTTCACGCTCCGCAGAGTTCTCCCCCGTCGCATTGCCGCTGCTCACGCACCTTTCGGCTACATCCGATCTCTGGTTGCTCTTCAGCATCCATCCACGCGTGAATACCGCTGCATGGGCGCTCATAGAGCCGGAACTTTCTAAGGAAGATGAATTGCTGTGCTGGATGACGCTGCCCGAGGCGGATTTTCAGCCGGTTGCTTTCGATGATGTCATCCTGCGTCGTTGGATTGAACGGCTTTCTGCTTACAGCGACCTGTTGGAAGATTCGCAGGCGTTCCTCTCCCTGTTCATTCGACATACGGATGCGGCAGTTGCGCGCATGGATGCTTCCCACTATCCGGAGCGCGCAGAGAGGCTGATTGCCGCTGTCCATGATTTCGTCCAGCCATTCCTGCCGATGCTCCCGCAGCAGTCACAAGATACTGTTCGTGGGTGGGAACAGCGCGGGAAGGTGCCACTGCTCTCTGTTACCTTCGGGGAGGAGGCGCAGCCCGCTTCCTCTGCGCAGACCAGAGAGCATGCACCGCAGCAATCGCCTCAGCCCGCCTCTGTACCGTCGGAGCAGGTGGAGGCGCAAGCAAAGGCGCTGCTTGCCGATGCAGGCGCGCTCTTCACCTTGCGAACGCAGGTTGCCCACGCAGGCGGTTCTCTCGTGCAGGTTCGCGGTCTTGTATTCAGCACGTCCCTGCGGGATCGCGTATTCGATTTTCTGCTGGATACCGAGCGTGGAGAAGTGCGCGGCATTTCAGAAGGGGTGCAAGCGTATCCATACGCATTGCCCTTCCAGCAGTTCGTGGCATGGGCAAGCCGTTAATTACACCTTCTTCTTGCTGCTGAACGCAACTGTGAGGAGCACGAGTGCAACGATCGCATGCAGCACGTTTTCCGGTTGGCTTGTCGCGTAGTACCTGAAGATGGTTCCCTGGGCGAAGCCGAGAATTGCCAGTATGCCGAAGAGCAGGCTCGCGAGGATCAGGAACCAGCGTGCTTTGGCGTAGGAGCCGGATGCGTTGATACCGAATATGCCGACCAGGATGTAGAGGACGTTCCCGACAGGATTCGTTTCTATGCCTATGATGTCGCTCACGAAGAATCCGGCGACGCCAGCGATGATGCCGATGGCGCTGAAAACGATAACGAGCGGTTTGAGGAGGAGGGTCATAGTGAGTGGAGAGGAGTGAGTACGCGTATTCTACGGCTTATCTTTCCGATATTCGCTTGAATCCCCGGACGTTTCGCATTGCTGTGATTGTTTTTGTGGCTCGCCATGAGGAACTGTCGTGACGAATGGTGGGCGATGGAGGACTTGAACCTCCGACCTCGACATTATCAGTGTCGCGCTCTAACCAGCTGAGCTAATCGCCCGCTCCCCCTATCTTACGAATTGCATAGAGACAGTCAATTTAATGCTCTACTTCCAGCAAAAAGGGGCGGCATTCGCCGCCCCTTTTTGCTTCTATGATTCTTGCAGCTTACTCGGCACTTTCACTGGAACTCGAGGAAGAGCTTGCACTGCTTTCTTCACTGGAACTTTCTGAAGAGGAGCTTCCACTCGTATCTTCTTCCTCTTCTTCTGCCTCTTCTTCTATGTCCTCCCACCAAGGGCTGAATTGAATGCGATCTTCCTGGTTTTGACGAAGAAGCCGTCGTCTCTCTTCCCGTTGCAACACGGCGTTCTGCCTGGAAATTCTGGAGGCGCTCCTCTGGTTCTCTAGCAGTGTCGCCCGTTGTGTGCGTACCTGTTCAAGGAATGCGCGCTGTTCCTCCCGCCTTTGTTCCATGATGGAGCGACGTTGTGTTTGCGCCGCCCTGACTGCTGTCTGGCGTTCCTCCGCCGATGTCGCATTCTGGAGAGCTTCTTGCGTTGTTCCCTGCAACGCTTCACGGCTCTTGCGCCACTGTGCTCTGAGTTGGGAGTACGTCATCTGCTGCTCTTCCTGCGTTGTGCGGCGTGCCGCACGGTACTCTGTCTGCAGGCTCTGTCTCTGCATTCTGGATGCTTTATCCAGGCAGCGCGCCTGTTCGCGTTCCGGCAACCCGACGCACAGGTCGTTGGTTTCTGCTGCCACTGCGGGCGCAGCCATGAAGAGAATTGATGATGCAGCGATTGCTGCAGAGAGGACTTTCATGCGCATACGATGATGGGGAAAGGGTGCGAGTCTGCATTCTAGCAGTCGCATTCGGCAATCTGTCTTGCTTGCTCCGGTAACTATTTCTTCTTGTAAATTTCCGTCACGCTCTCTCCGCGCTCGATGTGGTTGATCACTTCCGCGAGCATGGGGGCAATCGGCAGGACGGTGAGAGCCGTGAGCGCCTTCGCATTCAGAGGGGTGCTGTCTGTGACCACCACTTCCGTGAAGGCGGCTTTCTGCAGGTTTTCTATCGCATTGCCAGAGAAGACAGCGTGCGTTGCCGCCGCGTACATCTCCTCATTCGCACCGTGTTGCATGAGGACGTTCTTCGAGGAGAGCAGACTGCCGGCGGTGTCGATCATGTCATCGAACAGAATGCAGATCTTTCCCTCGATTTCTCCTACGATTTCCATGGTTTCCACTTCCTGGTGTTTCGGTCGCGTCTTATTCAGGATTGCGAGCTCTGCGCCGATCATGTCTGCGAACTTCTTGGCGCGTTTTGCTCCTCCTGCATCGGGCGAGACCACTATGGGATTCTTCAGCTTCTTCTTCAGGAAGTATTCCGCGAAGATGGCGCGGGCATCCAGCACATCCACCGGGATGGAGAAGAACCCCTGGATCTGGCTGGAGTGCAGGTCCAGCGTGATGACGTGGTTCGCTCCCGCTTCCTCCAGCAGGTGTGCGACGAGTTTGGCGGAAATGGGTTCGCGCGGTTCCGCTACCCTGTCCTGGCGCGCGTAAGGGAAGTGCGGGATTATCACGTGTATCGACTGCGCGAAACTCAGCTTTGCCGCCTGGCAGATCAGGAAGAGTTGCATGAGGTCCTTATCCGGTTCCTGCGTGGATGTTTGCAGGATAAAGACGGATTTTCCACGGATGGATTCTCCGAACTTCGCGTACTGCTCTCCGCAGCTGAACTGCTTGAGCAGCAGCTTGCCAAGGGAGACGTTCAGCACTTTCGCAAGCGACTGTGCGAGCGCCGGGTGGGATGATCCTGCGAAAAGTTGCATCTTCTGTACTATAGTGTAGCAGATGCGGGTCCGTTTCTCTACTTCCAAAGGCATGAATGTCGTATGCGATAGCACGAGCGAGATCCTCGGTCAGATTGCCGGCATCCTCATTCACCCGGATACGGGGGGCGTGGAGGGGTTCTTCCTTGCGACAGTTGTGCCAATGTCCGGTACGCCTTTCCTCTCTGCCCTCGATATCATCCGGTGGGGGACGCACGTGCACGTACGCGATGCAGACGCCGTGTTTCCTGCGGAAGAGCGCATACGCCTGCAGCCGCTCCTGGAAGACCGCCGTACTGTGCTGAACCAGCGCGTACGTACGGAGGGCGGACGCTCGCTTGGCGTATGCCGGGACGTGCAGTTCCACTCCGATTCTATGCGGTGCGAGTGGCTGTTCCCGCGCCGCTGGTGGCGTTGGGCTGTGCCCCTGCCGTTCTCCGACGTGGTGGAAGTGCGGCCGGATGCCATCATCGTGCGCGATCCCAAGCCGCCGGTACAGGAAACAGTGCAGGAGCCTCAGGAGAATTCCATCGATCTCCTCCAGCCGGTTCCGGGGATCGGCGGCGTACCCGAGAGCTAAAAAACCCTTCTCCATGAGAAGGGTTTTTAAGAACGAATTGAAGGAGCTTCTTCTTAATTGCCGAAGTTGTCGGCGACCCAGTTCACGATTGCTCCCGCAAGGAGGATGACAATCAGACCGATGACGGCGTAGAGGATCGCGTTCCTCGCCTTCTCACGCTGACCTTCGTCTGCGCCGCCGACGATCAGGCGGATGCCTGCGATCACAATGACGAGCACCGCGATGATGCCGAGGAAGGTCAGGATATTCTCGATCACGCTGGCGAGAGCTTCGTGAA
This sequence comes from Candidatus Peribacteraceae bacterium, assembly GCA_028699155.1. Taxonomy (GTDB): domain Bacteria; phylum Patescibacteriota; class Gracilibacteria; order Peribacterales; family Peribacteraceae; genus STF1-71. The sequence continues at coordinate 29,079 of JAQVVD010000008.1, forward strand.
TGTCGCCACCGCCGCCTGTGTCCGGGATTTCACCCAAGTCGACAGCGAGGGCATTCTGTACGCTGATAATAGAGAGAAGCACGCCGTTCGACAGCCATGCGGCGCATCGTGTGAGAGAAGGTTTCATAGAAGAGTGGGCGAAAAATTCAATCCCTATTGTTACGCGTACCGTTCATTGTTTGCAAGCTGCTCTCCTTCCTGTCGGCACATTGGAACTTGACTGATAAAATAAATCATATCCTTCTTCTATAAAATGCGCCGTTTTATCGATGGCATCTACTCTCTGCCTCCGTTGCTCACGATGCCGACACCAATCAATAGGAGGGCGGGCAGGACGAACCACAGGTTCTGGTACAGGATCATGATCTGCATCAGATTGCTCTGTTGGATGATGGGAGAGAGGATTGCTGCCTGTGCCAGCTGGGCATCGAGCAACGGGGCGCCGGCGATGAATGTGATGAGCGTCGTGAGCAGCAGCCCCGCGGTGGCGAAGCCGAATACGCCGGTCAGCACCGTGTTCACCAGGTTGTTATCGTCGTTCCCGTACTCTACGTCGAATCCGCCCCGGATGGCGAGCAGGATGATGGTTGCGATGAAGATCACGAGCTTGGTGCTGTCGAGAATGGAGATATCAATGGAGAGGCCGAAGGACGAAAGGAGCGACGCCGAACTATCAGACAGTTGTTCCAGGAGGTTCCCCGCCGCCATGCCTGCGACGATTGCAATGTAGGTGAAGACGATGATTTTGACCGCCTCGTGTTTGCCGATGATGAAGCTGTAGCTCATCACGATGCCGAAGAAGACGATCACGAAGAGATCCCAGCTTAAGGTGAGGTCCATGGCGGGAAGCATACTACAGGAATTCGTTTTTGGAGTGTTTCCCCCATGGCGTTGTTGGATTGTTATATTGTTTAATTGTTCTCTTATTCCATTTTGCTACAGTGGTGCCGTGAAACACGGTTTCCTCCTCATTGATAAGCCCGTCGGCGTGACGAGCCATGATGTTGTGGCGCAGGTGCGTCGGGTGCTCTCCGAACGGAAGATCGGGCACCTGGGCACGCTGGATCCCGCAGCTTCCGGCCTGCTAGTGCTCGCAGTGGGCGTGAAGGCGCTCAAGGTCGTGGAATTCTTCCATGACCTTTCCAAGGAGTACGTGGCGACGGTGCGATTTGGCGCAATCAGTACCACGTATGATCGGGAGGGCGTGGTGGAGGAGGTGGTCCCAAAGCCGGGGTGGGTCGTTCCTGACGCTGTGCAGGTTGCGAATCTGCTCCGTTCCCATTTCATCGGCGAGATACAGCAGGTGCCTCCTGCGTACTCTGCCGTGCACGTTGGGGGAGAGCGCGCGTACGACCGCGCGCGCAGGGGGCAGCCGGTAGTGCTGCAGCCTCGCACGGTGCAGATCACCGAATGCGAGATCCTCTCTTACGAGTACCCTTCTCTTTCCCTGGGAGTTTCCTGCAGCAGCGGCACATACATTCGTTCGCTGGCGCACGACCTGGGGCAGAAGCTCCGTTGCGGCGCGTACCTGGAGGCGTTGCGCCGTACCAAGGTAGGGGAGTGGTCCGTGGATTTCGCCGTGCCGCCGGATGCGGCGGGGTGGTCGTTCGTCGTTCCGCTCAAAGAGGCGATGGCAATATTCGACAGCGTAGAGCTCACGCCCGAGGAGGCGGAGAACGTGCGACATGGTCGTAATATCCAACGCGAAGTGAAACCCGATACCTTCGGGTGGTTCAACGGCGCGCCGCTCGCCGTGCTCGTTCCCGCCAGGGACGGCACGCGTATGGCGCATGCGAGAAAGGTGCTGTAACTTTCTTGGCATGCTGCGGCGGGGTGAGTAAGATTCCCGTACTTGGGTCAGTAGCTCAGTGGTAGAGCAGGAGACTCTTAATCTCTTGGCCGTGGGTTCGATCCCCACCTGACCCACCATCCGTTTCCGTTAGCCGCGGCTGACTACGCCGCGATTGGTGGTTCCTCATGGCGAGTCGGTTGACTCGCACACGGTTGGTGCTAGCATCCATCTCCTTTTTGCCTTTCCAACATCTTCTCATGAAGCAGTCTCTCTCCCTCGGAGGTTCCTGTCCGCTGGATTTGCCGGTTGGCAACGTCACACGAGCTATTCAGGCGAAAACAGGAGAAGAGGTGACTATCAAAGCGGTTGACGGGCAGTGCCATGTATCCGGGTATGTTGCAGAGCGGCACATCTCTTCCATACGCGCCTGCTTAGAAGAATCGGGTGTTATTTTTCCGGTGGAAGAGTCCTAAGAAGGAGCACCACATATTCCATGCTCCTACTCGATCACTTCCTCCATGCAGTGGCGTTGGATCGTGCGCCAGTCGAAGGGGAAGTTGAATGTTTCCAGTGCGCGTACGAGTGCGCCGAAACAGTGCCATTTCGTCGGTGCGTCGTACAGGAATGCGTTCCCGCTCTCCTGTACGGGATTGTAGTTCTGGAGCGATTGCGTGCGCGGTGCAATGGGCACGACGCCATAGTGCATGCAGTTTGTTCTCTCCGGCAGCTCTGTTGGATCCGTGAGGAAGAGCGCCATGTCCGCCGCCGCATACATCTTTCTGCACTGCGTGTCGTCGTCTTTCAGAATGGCGATCCTGTGCCCCTTCTCCTTCGTGAGTTTGGTGAAGAGCGCGCCGTACTCGTCCTCTCCCTTTCCAAGGATGATTATCTCCATGCCCAGCGTGAGGATGCCGGGGAGAACGTCCTTGAGCAGTTGCCCCCCCAGCGTCTCCGTCATGCCGGTGGGGATGCAGATCAGAGGCATCCTCTTCTCCGGAGGCCACCCGAGCTCTTTCTGCAGCGCGAGTTTATTCTCTGCCTTGTGTTCCAGCGTCTTCACGCTGTATTTGCGCTCGATTTTATTATCGTAAGATGGAGAGAGTTCCTGCATTGGTATTTGGTGTTATCGTCTTATTGTAGCGCAAAAACGGGTATCCGAGAAGGCGTGTGAACTTGTCACAGGCTTCGTTTGGTTCTCTCGTTCTATTTTTCAGATTCCTTGTCGTTTCCGTATGGAGGAGGCACTCTGTGTGCAGATGGATCACCTCGTCCTGATTGACGGCCATCACCCTTCTTCGCACCTCGCTGCGCTCGTTGCTCCGGGGGGCGAGACTCAGTCACACTTCTTTGCGCCATGGATCACCTCGTCCTGATTGACGGCCACCATATGATGTACCGGGCGTACTGGGCTATTCCCCGTACGCTCAAAACGAGCGCTGGCGAACAGGTGAATACGGTCTTCGGTATGGCATCCATGCTGCTTGCCATCTTCGCCAAGGAACAGCCGAGCCACCTGCTCTTCTGTTTCGACGAGGGCGACCAGACATTCCGTCATCAGGAACATGAAGAGTACAAAGCGGGTCGCGCCGAAACTCCGGATGATTTCTACGCGCAGATTCCCCGCGTGTTTGAGCTCATCGATACCTTCGGATTGCCGCGCGTTTCCGATCCGCGCTACGAGGCGGATGATTTCCTGGGAGCGTACGCGCGCCGCGGCGAAGAGGCGGGCATGCGCGTGACCATCGTGAGCGGCGACAGGGATGTGCTGCAGCTCGTGAGCGATCGCATTACTGTTTCCATTCCGCACAAAGGGTACCAAGCTGCGGAGTATTTGGATCCTGTGAGTGTGGTGAAGAAGTACGGCATCACTCCCGGGCAGGTCCCTGCGTACAAGGGATTGTGCGGCGATGCGTCCGATAATTTGCCGGGCGTGCATGGTATCGGTCCCAAGACAGCTGCGCAGCTGATCCAGCAGTTCGGCACGCTCCGGAGCATCTACGATCACCTCCCGGATATCCGGCCTGCACTCGCGGAGAAGTTGCAGAGCGGTAAGGAACAGGCGTTCTTCTGTGAGAAGATGGCTGAGCTGCATACCGATATACCCTTGCCGATTCCTCTCGAGCACGTACAGACGAAAGACTTGTCTGTAGCGCAAGTGTTCACGCTCTTCTCTGAACTGGAATTCTCTCTCCTTGTAAAACGTTTCCAGTCTCTACTGAACGGCGTGTACGGTGCGCATTTTCGCAGAGATGAATTCCCGCAGACCCTTTCTGCAGTTCCCTCGATACAAGAGAAGAAACAGCTTTCGCTCTTCTAGTTTTGCGTGTGCAGGACGACTGCATGAGCCGATTCCTTGTATACTTTTGCTACTCAGCCTGTTTTCCTGTGTTTTATCAATGAGTACTAATTTTGTTTCTTCCCTTCGTAGAGAGAAAGTATTTGAATAAATATAGTACTCAATTCACAGAGATCTGTATACCAAAGATGAACAGAACGCTCTTGCGAGCGGAATCTCTGCCGACGTAGACTGCGATCCGTTCGCTCGTTTTTTGTTTATCTAAAAATTTCCGTCCTCTACCTATGCCAAAGGAGCGCGTTCTAGCCAGCTTGGATATCGGGAGTGCGAAGATCCGGACCATCGTTGCCGTTGCAGACGGCAAGAGCGATCAGGATGTTCCCAATGTGATCGGCGTCGGCATCTCACCCTCGCTGGGCATTCGCAAGGGGCATGTCATTGATGTGGAGGAGCTCATCCATAATATCATCTCTTCTCTCGAAGATGCGGAGCGCATGGCGGGGGTGCCGGTCAACCACGTGTACGTCGGCGTGAGTGGTTCGCACATCGAGTCGTTCGACAGCCGTGGCGTCATTGCGATCTCCGGCGCGGAGATTACGGTGGATGACGTGGCGCGTGTGTTGGAGGCTGCGCAGGCGGTCAGCATTCCTGCGAACCGGCGTATCCTGCACATCGAGCCGAAGGCGTACGCAGTGGATGAACAGAAGGGCATCAAGAATCCCGTGGGCATGACGGGCATCCGCCTGGAAGTCGAAGCGCACATTGTGACGGGGCACGTGCAGCACGTGAAGAATCTGGAGAAGTGCGTCGACCAGGCGGGCGTGGATATCGATGAGATCGTCCCCGCGACGATCGCCGCTTCCGAGGCGGTGCTTACCAAACGCCAGAAAGAACTGGGCTCCGTCGTGATCGATGTCGGAGCCGGCTGCACGAGCATCGCCGTCTTTGAGGAGGGGACGATCCTGCACTCGATCACGCTCCCCGTCGGGGGCGAGAGTGTCACGAATGACATTGCCATCGGTCTGCGCACGTCCATCGATACCGCAGAGAAGATCAAGATCGAATTCGGGTCCGTTCTCCCCGAGGAGATCGCGGAGCGCGAGATGATCGACCTCTCTTCCGTGAGCAAGGTGGATACCCAGACCGTCAGCAAGCGGTACATGGCGGAGATCATGCAGGCCCGGTACTACGAGATCTTCTCTCTTGTGAAAGGAGAGCTGGCGCACATCGGCCGCAGCGGCATGCTCCCGGCTGGGGCATTGCTCACGGGCGCCGCGGTGAAGGCGCCCGGCGTACTCGATCTGGCGCGCGATGTGCTGGGGCTGCCGGTGCAGATGGGATTTCCCGTGGACATCGGCGGCGTCGTGGAGAAGGTGGATGACCCTGCGTACGCGACTGCGCTCGGTACGTTGGTGTGGGGCATGCGTGAAGGCGGCCAGATGAAGGGCGTGGGCTCGTTCCAGTTCGGGCGGGCTGCACAGCATGTTGGCACCTGGTTTAAGAGTCTTCTCCCCTGATTTGTTTCCTTTTTCCCCTCTAGGTCATGTCCGACACACTTCGTACTCTCTTCAGTGGCTCACGGTCCTCAGGCGGCCAGCCGGCATCGTTTGGCGATGATCCGCGCGCGGTCTCCAAGGAGATACGCCCCGATGTTACGCCCGGCGCCACCATCCGCGTCTTCGGTCTTGGCGGCGGCGGTTCCAATGCGGTCAAGCGCATGGTGGAAGCCAAGGTTCAGAGCGTTGATTTCGCGGCCGTGAACACCGATATCCAGGCGCTCTACCACAATCCGGCGCCCACGAAGATTACCGTGGGGCGCGGAACGACGCGCGGCCTCGGGGCTGGCGCGAACCCGGATGTCGGCAAGAAGGCGGCGGAGGAGAGCACGGAGGAACTCAAGGCCGCGCTCGACGGTTCGGATATGGTGTTCCTCACTGCGGGATTGGGCGGCGGAACGGGGAGCGGCGCAATCGGCGTTGTGGCCGACCTTGCGCGCAGCATGGGCATTCTCACGGTCGCAGTCGTGACCAAACCGTTTAGTTTCGAAGGGGAGAAGCGCCGGCGCCAGGCGGAGGAAGCGCTGGAGGGGTTGCATGAGAAAGTGGATACGCTCGTCACGATTCCGAACGACAAAATTCTCTCGCTCATCGACAAGACAACGCCGCTCACAGAGGCGTTCCAGGTGGTGGATGAAGTGCTGCAGCATGCGATTGAAGGCATCTCCAACATCATCACGGTGCACGGCCTCGTGAACGTCGACTTCGCGGACGTGAAGACGATCATGCAGGACGCGGGGACGGCGCTCATGGGCATTGGGTACGGCACGGGCGACAGCCGCGCCGCGGAGGCTGCGCGTGCGGCAATCGACAGCCCGCTTCTGGAACTCTCCATCGATGGCGCGAAGGGTATTCTCTTCAACATTACCGGTGGCACCGATCTCTCCATGTTCGAGGTGGATGAAGCGGCGCGCATCATCACGGAGGCGGCTGATCCGGAGGCGAACATCATCTTCGGAGCGGTCATTGACGAGAACTTCACGGGAGAAGTGAAGTGCACGGTCATCGCAACGGGATTCGAGCCGCAGGACATTGCGAACAAGTCGCACTTCGTCCTGCCCGCCAAGCGGCCTCTCGCAGAGGCGCTGGCATCGTCACCCAGGCGCGCTTCTTTTCAGGAGCAGGCTGCCCCTCAGGGCACGAATGCTTCTTCTGCCTCTCAGTTCGATGAAGAGGAGCTGGAAGTTCCCGCATTCATGCGCAAGAAGGTGAGCGGCGCGCGGACGATGGATGATTGAGGAGACCAAAGAGACCGAAGAGACTGTGCTCTTCGGTCTCTTTTTTTTGTCCTCGGTCTCTTTGGTCTCCTTGAGCTCTTTTACCCCGTTGATCCGAACCCGCCGCGTGTCTGCGCGCCGTGCCCGTCCACTTCCTGCCACTGCGCCTGTTCCACTTTTACAAAGAGCCCCTGCGCGATGCGCTCGCCGCGTTCCACGGTCACCGGCTCCGTGCCGATGTTGCGCACCTGCACGAGGATTTCATCCTCCGGCCCGTGGTAGTCCTGGTCGATGATGCCGATGGAGTGCGGGCAGACGAGTGCCTTCTTGCGGGGCAGAGAGGAGCGCGGCGTAATGAGCAGCGCGTATCCCGGCGGCACCTGCACGATCACATTGCCGGGTACGAGCGCGATTGCGCCGGGCTGGATGGTCGTCGTTTCCCGCGTGATCAGGTCGAATCCCACCGCTCCTGCAGATTCGTAGCGGGGGAGCGGGAGCGACGTGTCGATGCGTTGAATGGCAACGTGCATGTACGGAGATCATGGATGATCCTCCGTGAAGCTGCAAGTGTATACGGTTCCTGCAGGCTTCTCCTCCGTAGATCACTTTGCCATTGCGTGCCGGACGCTCTCCTTCGTCATCTCCTCTCCCTCCTGTATGAGAGCATTTCTTCCCTCGGTGTGTCTGCGCAGCACGTTCTTGAATATCTCGGGATTCCCTTCGATCACTCCCAGCAGCTTTCGCTGGAAGATCATTGTTGCATCGAAGAGTTTCTGTTTCTCCTCCTTGCTGGTGATTGTCTTCTTCTCCCGCAGCGATCCCAGGTAGTCTTTGATGGAAACCATGGTTGGTTTTCCATCTTTGTCTTTCCCCACTTCTACCTCTGTAATTCCGTATGCTTTGAACATATCTTCAACCAATGCGCCCATCGGATTGCGGAACTCACTGGGCGTACGTTTGTTTCCCGATGGCATCGTCTCGTTCTCAATCTGCTCCCACGTGACGCTCTGGCGGTTCTTCCCGTCGTTTGCCGCCTGCAGGACGATGTTATCGAAGTGAACGAACGCCATGAGCGATCGTCCAAGGTGCAGCGCATCGTTCTTGGTGAAGCGGGCTACGCCGTCGCTCTCCAGCTCCGCTGCCCGTGCGTACGTTTTGAAGAGCGTATTGAATCCGACGTAGGAGTTCTTCACTGCCTCCTGCGTCATGCGTTGCTTCTGTCCTCCCATTGGTTGCAGCATTTGCTCGATTCCTCCGTAGTCCAGGAATGCCATGAGCATCGGCGCGTCTTCATGGTCGATCTTATCGCCGCCGCTGCCGATGATTTTGATCACGCGGGAACGCGTGGATTCATCGCGTGCGACTGCCAGTTCCAGGAAGAGCGTCGTCTTCATTCCCGGATGGAATGCGTTCTCTGGCTCTGTTAGTTTTGCTGCGAGCGCCTTCACTTCCGGCAACGAGTTATTCTGGTTGGCGAAGTAGTCAATGAATGGGAACGTTCCCAGCACCTGGTTGTTGATAATATTGAGGCGCTCGAGCGGCAACAGCCCCTCTGCGATGCCCTTGATGAGGAAGAAGAACTTCTGTTCCATGCTCATCTTTCCCTTCATCATGGCGAATTCGATGATTTTCTCGTAGAGGTGCGGGTTCACGTCCTGCGGAGGCGTCTCACCGGAATCCTTGCATCTTTTGTAGATTCTGAGAATGCGTTCCAGTTCCGCGCTCATTGCACCCGCGTTCTGTGAGAGCGTGTCCACGAAGTCATTGAACTTGTCGCGGTTGCTGGTGAAGTTATTGTCGTTCGTCGTCCTCCAGTCCAGGAAGAGGTCTTTGTCATCCCAGATTTCCTGGATGATCTTATTCAGCCAGTTATTGCGCAGAATGATATCGCGCCGGCACTGCTCTGCGGGCATGTTGAAGCTCGAGTGCTTGCTCAGGACATGCCAGATGCGCTCATCGCCCCAGTTGATGCGCCCTTTCTCCGCCAGCAGGTACATGATCGCTTTCACCTGGTCCTTGTTGTGGCTGATACCCGACATGATCTCAATTAGCTGGTAGGCGTCTTTGTTCTTCAGACCTTCCTTCCAGACGTTCACTTCTTCATCTTCCGCTTCCTGCTCACGTTTCTCATTCTCTTTCGCCAGTCGTCCGAGGTAGCGGAGTCCTGCAATTTCATTCTCCGGTATCCACCCGAAGAGGCCCTGCGCGACGGCTGCGCGGTTCTGTTTGCTGCGCCGCTGCCACATGCGTTTGACGTCTTCCATCGAATCCTGGAACATCAAGTAGATGTCCAGAGGGCTTAAGAAGTGGATATTTTTGAAGAACGCTCTGTAACCGGTGAGTCCGGTCGGTTGCTCCTCCGAGAGATCATGCATCTTGTTGCTGATGTTCTGAATTTGCTTGTAGATGCTTTCCAGGTTGCTCGAGAGATCAGTAACCTGCTTCGTAAACTCCGGGTTCTCTTCCGGATGCGGGTGTGGTTTTCCATCGAGCATTTGTGTTTGGAATACGCGCATGAGCGTGTCATGGCTTTCCTGGTACAGAGGGAGCGCTTCTTTCAGTTCGCCCTGGTACGCCGGATGCGCTACTGCGAACTCATGAATTTTCTGTATGATCGCCTGGCACCCTTCCAATTTTGCCCGTACGTTCATCGGCGGACCTTGTGTTTCTGCTCCACTCGATTCACTCCTCTCTGCGGGTACATTGGTCAGGAAGCCTCCGCTCGCGTTCTCTGCTGTTGGGACCTGCATTTCTTCCTCTGTCGCCGTTCCCGATTCAAAGAGCCGGATTGGCTGTATGTCTGCGCGCGTCCTCTCGTTGCGCATGACGAGTTCGCGTCCCTGCATGTGTTCCAAGAGTTGCGCGCGTCCGATGGTTGAGAAGAGCTGTCGTTCCTGTGCAGTCGGTTCCCGCAGGCGGCCATGTTTCCAGTCTACGTACCGGTTGAGGAGTTCCTCCGTGAGCAGTTCCTGGAAGATTGCTTGTGCTTCCTGCTCGTTCTTCGTGCTCCTGCGGATTTGTTCCAGCTGCCCCGCGAGTCCCCAGGCTTTCGCCTGCTCAATGAGCTGCCCCGTGAACTGCTCGTCTCCTTCTGCCAGCACTTCGTAGGCGGCGCGGTGCAGGAAGGGGAAGACGCCTGACCGGCGCGTGAGGATATCCTGGACTGCGTGTTCCTTCTCGTGTTCGATCTCCTGGGCGATATCGCGATCTTCTCTGTGGCAGCGTTCCTCGTTTATCAGAATCTCCGCCGTCGCGTAGTCGTACGCGGCGTACATGTCTGCTCCCGTGCGCGCCACGAACTCCTCCGAGGAGAGGAGGACTGCCTGCTCCGTTTCCAAATTCTTTAGCATGCGTGCTGCCGTGGAGAGTTTCTCCACTTCCACCTGCACATCCGCAACCGTGGCGTGCGCCTGTTTGCCGGGCTGCACGATGGTGCGGAGCGTGTTATCGAGCGTGAGCTGCCGCTGCCGCACATGCCTGGGAACGCCGATCGTTTCGGCGATTCCCCGGTTGAGCGCCGGCAGCGCAACCAGGTCGCCGACTGTTGTATCCAGCTTCTGGCGCGTCTGCTCCACCATGTCCATGACCGTGAGGTTCTCATTCGCCTTCGGCGCCTGCATCGCGAGCTCCCGCTGCGCCTGTACTGCGTCAACAATGCGTTGCTCGCGCAGGCTGCGCACCAATACCAGGAGGTTCTGCCGCCTGCGTGCGGGGTAGTAGTACCCGTTCACGCCGCGGGGGTTTGCATCGCTCGGAGTCAGGTCTCCTCGTATTCTGCCGAGTTCGCCGAAGAGGTCCTCTACGCCGAAGAGCGTCTCGATCGGTCGGCGTTCTTTCTCTGTCGGATACTGTTCCCTGAGGATGGTATCCAGTTCGCCGCGCATCTCCTCCGCCCAGGCTTCCGCTGCGCGTTGTTCGTTTGCGGGTCCGGTGACGATCGCGCGGCCCTGTCTGCTGCCGGGGAATTCCCGCATGTCGTGCAGGTGTTCGCAGAGCGTTGCAGCGTCTACGATCTTCTCTATGCTGGCATCGTTGCCGGTTCCTTCTGCGAGTGCGATGGCGGCTTCCGATTGCTCGATCTCACGCGCGAGCGCGTGAGCACTCACGCCGTGCCGCTGCAGGAACAGCGCATCTGTTGCGTTTTCCACTTCCTCGTGGTTCTGCAGCGTCACGTTCGGTACGTCTTTCTCGTACTTCTTCCTCTCCCCATCCAGCCATCTGCGCGTTTTAGCAGCCTCCTCACGCATCTGTTCGCGGATGATCTCTGCGAGGACGGGCAGCACTTCACGCGTCTCTTCGTAGAGTTCCTGCTGGATGCCCGAGATGCTGCGCCCTTCCGCGAGCATCTTGCGCAGCTGCGCATTCCGGTCGATTGCCGGCATGTTCCAGTTCTCCAGCAGGCGCCGCGTTTCCAGGTATGTCCTGATACGCGTGAGCAGCACTCCGTGCTGGCTTGTCGGCATGTGCGGGATGCGGAGCGCACTGCACACTTCCTCCGTACTCGCCGTGCGCAGCCAGGAATCAATCGTCACGCCTCGCAGCACCAGTTCCTGCTCCAGCTGATCGATGCGGTCCACCGGGATGTCCTGCTTCTTCGCGATCAGTCGCTCCGCCTTCGCGCGCAGTTCCTCATACTGCGACAGTTTCTGCCTGATCATGTTTTCCAGTTGTTTGGCTATGCGTACGTCGCTCTCTCCTTTCCGGAAGATGCTCGCCAGTATCGTCTCGATATTCTCCAGCTTCATCAGATCGGCGCCGGATGTTCCCGCTGCACCTGTCACTTCCTTCGCCACCGTGCGCAGCTCGCGTTCCGGGAGGATGCTTAAGAGCGTGTCTGTGAGGTAGAATGCGCCCAGCGTGTACTTGGAGAGCAGCGTGGACGGTACGTGCATGAGGATGCGCTTGCGGCGTTCCGCCGTGAGCTCCTCGATTTCGTTCCGCTTCTTCTGCGCATTCGGTTTCTGTGGAGCTTCCGGTTTTTCCACTGCTGCATCCCCGCCGAGTTCTGGGGTTGTTCCTGCATTCACCTTCTTGTCGTCCCGGGAATTCTTTCCCCAAATCAAACGGCGCTCCCCGTTTGGGGCTGGATCAGATGCTGCCGGTTGGAGGCTCATCAGGTGGTCCAGCATTGTTATATTTTGAGTAATCTTGATATTGTGTCAAGTGGTCGTTCGATCCGATCGGTGAATTCGTTCGTGTACGCCGAGAGAACGGCGCGAATATCCTGGATATTCGTTTGCCCTACCAGGATTTTGGTGGAACGCGGTTTCCCTCTGCTGCGCTCAAAATGGAGCTCTACGTAGTTCTCCCCCTGGAGCAGCCAGTACCCGGCGCACTCATTCCATCCCATGACATCCGTTCCCAGCTGTACGCCGTACTCGCCGATGCTGATCGTCTTCGTCGGTATCGCCCTACGCATCGACCAGCCGTAGATGATGGCAATGAGCACGATGAGCAGCGTGAATGTCCATGCCTGCGTCCAGACGCTGTAGAGCAGCAGGAGTCCCGTCACGCTCGCCGCGACCGTGTACCAACGCCATGTTCTCTGCACGGCGTGCTGTATCGGTGCCGACCAGGTGAGGAAGATTTGCCCGGGCATTTGCTGTGTGTTTATTCGCATGGAAATCATGTAATTATAGCGCAAAATGGAATGTTCTCCCATTCGCAGAGATTGACGAATATTCAGATAATGTTTCTAAATATATCTTTAGTGCGAGGCGTTCTTGTTCCGGAAAGAACGGAATGTGCAGTGGGAGCTATTCATGTTCTTGATGGCGTGCCACGCGAAGCGCCCTGGAATGGCGCGAAGTGTGGTGGGCAGTAGTGGAAAAAATCAGGACAACGACCATCCCAAGAATGCTAGTATTGTGACGATGGCTGCGATGAGATAGATAGGCTGTGTAACGATCTCCCACAGCTTTTTGTACGGAGGCATTGCTGGGTCTTTCTTTTGCTCATTGGCTTCGTACATTTGCATAGCAGTATTTTGCACTTTTTCTCGCAATGTTATCCGACTTCCGTACTGGATTCCGTCAATTATCTTAATCTGCTCAGCTGTGAGTTTACTTCGTATTTCCTGTGATAGGAATTCCTGGCTATTCTTCAAAGTGGAAGCAGTATATAGAAAAACTAAGAGATCCACATACAATGAATTTTCAGATAAGTCTTTTATTCCTGAACGCAAATCCAGAAGAACTCTTCAAATATCTCTCAAAATCCAGTGCTTTCTCCTTTGATTTAAACGCAGCAAAGAAGATCAATTCTTCTAGTTCGATGCGTGATGTAGTAGGTGATGAATGATTCTTGTGCCTCGTGAGCCTCTTTTCTAGGTTTCGTGTGAATCCGGTGTAGTGCTGCCCGTTTTTGAGTTTGAGGATATAGACGTAAAACATAGCGTACGATTGTAACAGAAAAAGCCCCACTTCGCTCTGCGAAGAATTGCTGCTGGTTCCATGGCATCTGTGATAGTTTCTATTTGAGTTTGGGCAGAGCTACGCGGGGCACACTTCGCGGTGGCAGTTATTCATGTTCTTGATGGCGTGCCACGCGAAGCGCCCTGACAGGGCGCGAAGTGTGGTGGGCAGTACTGGATTCGAACCAGTGACCTCCGCGATGTCAACGCGACGCTCTAACCAACTGAGCTAACTGCCCGATAGTGTGAATAAGTGCAGTGTATGCAGTTGCGCAGATGGTAGCAATCGTGACCTCCGTCCGCCGCGGCGGATCAACGCGACGCTCCCCGCCCGACCGAACGGTGTTCGGTCGTTCGGGCGGGTAACCAACTGAGCTAACTGCTCGTTCGCCGCAGGAATGTAGCAAGTCCTCTTCCTTTTGGGAAGCAGGATTGCCAGAATGATTCCTATGGCTTTCTCTCCGCTGGATTTCGTTTTCCCAAAGCGCTCCCTCACGGGGGCGGGGGAGGGAATGTTCTTCACAGAGGAAGACGTGCGTGTCCTGCGGCCGGATCCTGTGTGCGAGGAGTGCGATGCGCTGCGCCGGCGCGGACTCCATGCCATTGATTGCATCCGAGCCGCGATGCCGTACCATGCCTCGTTGCTCGTGAAGAAGGCCGTGCATACGCTCAAGTATCGGCGTATCCCCGGGGTCGCAGAACATCTTGGCGGATTGCTTGTGGAGGGATGCTCTTCTTCTCTTCCTCCTTCTTGTGTCCTCTGCCCCGTGCCGCTCCACTGGACGCGGCGTTTCTGGCGCGGATTCAACCAGGCGGAGCTCCTTGCCGCCGTGGTGGGCGAACGTACGGGGCTCCCGGTGCAGCGCCTCCTCCGCCGCGCGCGACCCACGGGGTCGCAGGCGCGGCGCAACCGCTGCGAGCGCCTCACGGCGCTCGCAGGGGCATTCCGTGTCTGTGCCGTTCCGTTGCCACGATGCGTCGTGCTGATCGACGATCTCGCGACGACAGGCGCGACGCTCGATGCTTGCGCAGTGGTACTCAAAGAGGCGGGTGTGCAACGTGTGGAAGGATGGGTCATTGCGCACGGATAAAGGGGAAAGGGAAACAGGAAAAGGAATGGCGGCATCTCCCCATTTTCACCCTTTCTCTCTCCTTTTCCTCATTCCATGTCGTCTTTTCTCGACGAAAGCACACATGGATTCGAAGCAGCTGCCGGTGCAAGCCGAAGTTGATGTGGAAAACTTTTTTGTTTTCCACAGAGACGCTACGATCACAACCTTCTCTCCGCGTTTCCTATGGCATTTTTCTTCTCTGCGCTGGCATTCCTCCTGCTCCTGAGCGTCCTCATTCTCATCCATGAGTGGGGTCACTACATGGCGGCGAAGATGACGGGAGTCGTCGTGGAGGAGTTCGGGGCGGGTCTCCCTCCCCGGATTCTGCACCTCTTCACCCGCAAGGGCACGCAGTTCACGCTGAACTGGATTCCCTTCGGCGGATTCGTGCGTCTGAAGGGGGAGAATGCCATCGATCTTGCGCAGAGCCGTGCGCCGGGGAGTTTCGGCGCCGCTTCCATTCCCTCGCGTATCCTCATTCTCTGTGCCGGCGTCTTCATGAATTTCCTGCTCGCGCTCAGCATTCTCACAGTGGGATTCTCTGTGGGAAAGTGGGTGCCGCTCTCCGTGTACACGTCTCTTGAACGCCTGGAGTCTGCGGCGGAGCGGGGCATCATTGATCTCCAGCTTGCCGTGCGCATCGAGGATGTCCTGAGCGGCGGCGGCGCGGCGAAGATCGGTGTCCCCGAGGGGGGCATTCTCGCCCGTATCGACGGAGAGCCCGTCCTCATGCCCGAAGATGTCATGCGTATGCAGGAGGGGAAATGGCGCGTGCAGTACACCGTGCTCACAGGGGAGGAGTATGCCGAGGAACAGACGTTCAACGTTGTGCTCGCCGATGGAGAAGCCGGTGTGAGCGTTTCACTCTTCCCGCTGCGTCTGGCCGGCCTGCCCCACTCGCTCCCGCGCGCGTTCGTGCTTGCGCTGGAGGAATCCTGGCATCTCATGGTGCAGACGACCTACGGGATCGGTCAGCTCTTCCTCTCGCTCGCGCAGCACGGCACCGTCCCTGAGGGCATTTCCGGCATTGTCGGAATCGCGCAGTACACGCATATTTCCGTACAGGAGGGGCTCGGGGCGTACCTCCGGCTGGTCGCTCTCCTCAGCCTGAGTCTCGCGGCGCTCAACATCCTGCCGTTCCCTGCGCTGGATGGTGGCAGGCTCATCTTTGTCATTGCTGAACTGGTGCATCGCAGACCCATTAATCGCAAGGTGGAGATTGTCACGAATGGCATCGGATTCATCATGCTCATCCTCCTCCTGCTCCTCATCACGTACCATGACATCCTCACCCTCTTCTAGCGCCGTTCTCGTGCCGGCGGTCGTCCTTCGGGACAAGGGGGATTCTTCCTCGCCCCAGGACCTCTGGCTCGCGATCCTCAAGCAGATCGAGCCAAAGCTGCCGCGCGGTCAGTTCATTACATGGTTCAAAGATACCGCACTTCTCTCGCGCGATGGCGGAACGGTCGTAGTCGGTCTGCCTCTTCCCATGGCGCTCAACTGGCACATGGAGAACTACCGCGCCATGACGATTGAGGCGGCACGATCCTGTGATGCCACTATCGAGAAGATTGCGTACAAGGTGGATGGCGGGCTCAAGGATAATCGTGAGAGGTCCTTTGATTTGCTGGAGCATTTTCCGGAGAAGAAGCGCCGCAAACTGCCCGGGCGCCAGGAAGTGAAAATGGCGGAGGGCATTGTCAGCAAGATTCTGAATCCCCACTACTCACTGGAGAGTTTCGTGGTGGGTTCCAACTCACGCCTCGCACACGCCGCATGCCAGGCGGTTGCGGCGCATCCGGGCGACAAGTACAACCCACTCTTCATCTACGGAGGGGTGGGACTCGGCAAAACGCATCTGCTGCAGGCGACCGGCAACGCGATCTTGAAGCAGATGCCCAAGGCAACTGTGGTCTACACGACAACCGAAGACTTCACTAATCAGGTGATTGAGGCGATCCGTTCCCAGAAGATGGAGCAGCTCCGTCGGCGCTATCGCTGCGTGGATGTGCTCATTATTGATGACGTGCAGTTCCTTGCGAACAAGGAGCGCACGCAGGAGGAGTTCTTCCACACGTTCAATGCGCTCTACGAAGACTGCAAGCAGGTGATTCTCTCGGCGGACCGCCCCCCGCAGGAACTGCAGCTGGAAGATCGCCTGACATCGCGATTCGAACGCGGGATGATTGCGGACGTCTCTCCGCCGGACTACGAGACGCGGCTCGCGATTCTCGCGGAGAAGGCCAGGGAGTACGAGCTCTTCATCGACATGTCCGTCCTGCAGTTCATCGCGGAACACACGACGCGCAACGTGCGCGAGCTGGAGGGGATCCTCATGCAGGCATTCGCGCAGTATGAGCTCGAACAACGCATGCCGACGGTCAAGAGCATCGCGGAGATTATGCGTAAGCTCAGTAAGGATCCGTACGAGGAGGAAGAAGTCGTCGGGTTCCAGGTTCCGCCCAAGCGCGCCGCGACGTTCCAGGATGTCCTGGAGGAGGTGAGCCGCTACTACTCCGTCTCGGTCAATGACATGATCGGGGCTTCGCGCGTACGCGAGGTTCTGCTGCCGCGGCAGATTGCCATGTACCTCGGCAAAACGTACTTGCGGATGAGCTACGTGCGACTCGGACAAATGTTCAGTAACCGCGACCACACGACGGTGATGAATGCGATGAGCAAGATCGAGAAGAAGATGCAGGATGATCCGCAGCTTCTCAGAGAAGTGCGGGCTATTGAGCAGGAGTTGGGTTTTGGGCGGTAGGAGGCAGCCGGAATCTCTTGCTTCAGAGGTGTATCACTCCTACACTCTTCTTGTGATTTCTTTGCGCACTCCCACCACTACGACGACTACCTTCCTCCAGAAGGGGAGCTGTTAGTGGATCATGCGTGCCAGACGTACCGAGAACAGTTTGCCCCTTCCAGAGACCGGAAGGGTTTTTTGAAATCTTGTTCCTCTGCTACTGTTCACCCGTATCCCTATGGCACATTCCCATCCATCAAAAGAACTCGAGAGCATTCGCCACAGCGCGGCGCACGTTCTCGCACAGGCGGTCCAGAAGCTCTACCCGGATACGCAGATCACCATCGGGCCGCCGATCGACTACGGGTGCTACTACGATTTCCTCTTCAAGAAGCCGATTTCTGATGAGGATTTCCCGAAGATAGAGAAGGAGATGCGTGCGATCATCAACCAGGGGCAGACGTTCGAGGTGGAGTCGCTTGCGATCAAGGATGCCATCGCATACTGGAAGAAGAAGGGGCAGACGTTCAAAGTGGAACTCATCAAAGATCTGGAGAAGGAGGGCGTGAAAGAAGTGACGCTCTACAGGAACATCGGGAGAGACGGCAAGGAAACATTCGTCGATCTCTGCCGCGGCGGCCACGTGCAGAGTACGAAGGACATCCCCGCCGACGGATTCAAAATTCTCAGCCTCGCCGGCGCCTACTGGCGCGGCGATGAGAAGAATGCGCAACTCACGCGCATCTACGTTGCAGTTTTTCCTTCCAAGGAGGAACTCAAGGCGCATTTGTCCATGGTCGAGGAGGCGAAGAAACGCGACCACCGCAAGCTGGGGAAAGAGCTGGATCTCTTTAGTTTGCATGAAGAAGGGCAGGGGTTCCCGTTCTGGCATCCGCACGGGACGGAACTGTTCGTTGCACTGCAGCAGTGTCTGCGCGAAAAGAATCGCGCGCATGGGTACACGGAAATCATGACGCCCATGATTCTCAACCGTCAGCTCTGGGAGCAATCCGGGCACTGGGATAAGTTCCGCGAGCACATGTACTTCACGGATATTGACGATGTAGTTCATGCGGTAAAACCCATGAACTGCCCCGGCGGGCTGGTCATTTTCCGCAATGAGCAGCATTCCTATCGTGATCTGCCCATTCGGCGTGCGGAATTCGGGTACGTGCATCGCCATGAGAAGTCCGGCGTGCTGTACGGTCTCTTCCGCGTGCGTGCGTTCACGCAGGATGATGCGCATGTGTTCTGTACTGCTGAGCAGCTCAATACAGAGATCACCGATATGGTCGATTATGCCATGGAGGTGTATAGCCAGTGTGGGTTTCATGAGTATGAAATCTTCATTGCCACGCGCCCAGAACAGTTCATTGGCGAGGAGAAGGATTGGGAGCGTGCGCAACAGGCGCTGGAGCATGCGCTGTGGCAGAAGGGTCTTGCCTTCGGTGTCAAGGAAGGTGAGGGGGCGTTCTACGGACCGAAGATCGAATTCAACATTCGTGATTGCATCGGGCGTAACTGGCAGTGCGGTACGATACAGGTGGATTTCTCGATGCCGAAACGCTTGGGTGCGGTGTTCATTGATGACCAGAATTCCAAGCGAACGCCCATTATGCTGCATCGCGCAATTGTTGGTTCTCTCGAACGGTTCATTGGCATTCTCATCGAACATTTTGCCGGGCTCTTCCCGCTCTGGCTGGCGCCCGTGCAGGCGGCGGTCCTGCCGCTCGCCGCGGCGCACGCGGAGTACGCGCAGTCCGTTTTTGCAGCACTCAAGGAGCAGGGGATGCGCGTGCAGTACATGGATCCGGAGGAATCGCTCGGCAAGCGCATCCGCGAAGGAGAGAAGATGAAGATTCCGTACCTGCTCGTGCTCGGCGACCAGGAGGTGAAGGATACGTCCGTTTCCGTCCGTAACGTGAAGACCAAGCAGCAGGTCACGGTGCCGCTCCAGGAATTCATCGGGAAGACGGTGGCGGATATCAGGGGGCGCATGCTGGAGGCTTCGATTGGCTCATAGTTTTGAGATAGGAGTCATGTGTTGAAGAGTGCTCGTCACTCACGACTCCTATCTCGTGGCAGAGCAGTGGCACTACGCACCTCTTCCCTGTACGATTGGTCCGATGTTTGAGGCATTCTCCGCCGGTCCGTTCATCATCTGGACGCGCACGATCTTCCTCCTACTGGGGATTTGGCTCTCGTTTGAGTTCTTCCTGCGGCTTGCCAAGAGCGCGCACCTCTCTCTGCAGCACTTCCGCGATCGTGCGTGGATGTACGCTCTCGCGTTCCTCCTCGGAGGGCGCCTCATTGCGATGCTGCTGGATTACCAGGTGTACAAAAAGGATCTGCTGCGCATGTTCGTGGTGTGGGATGGGGGATTCAGTTACCTGGGCGGCGCGATCGGAATCGGCATCATGCTCTACTGGATTACGCGCCAGCACCGTACGACGTTCCTGCAGTGGCTGGATGTGCTGCTGCCTGCTGCGAGTTTCGGTTTGGTATTCGACTGGCTCGGCAAGTTTACTGCCGGGCAATCGTACGGGCACCTCACGGATATGTTCTGGGGCGTGACGTACGAAGCGATGCACGTGCGATACGTCGCGCCGGTGCAACCGGTGCAGCTCTTCTACGCCCTCTTCTTCCTCCTGCTCACGTTCCTCCTCCTGGTTATCCGGAAGAATGCGCATCGTGCCGGTTCCGAGACGCTCTTCGGCATCGTGCTCGCCTCCGTTGCGACGTTCTTCCTGGAGTACCTGCGCGGGGATTTCAGTATTCCGGTCTATGCCACTCAGCTCGATTTCGTCGTCCTCTTCCTGCTCTTTGCCAGCCTTGGCATCTTCGCTGCAGTGGAATTGCGGCTCTCGCAACTGCAGGTGTACCTCTACGAACTTCTGCTCGTCCTCTTCGTGATCGGGTACATGCTGCTGCGGTCCTGGCTCGAGTTTCCGACAATGGAGTTGCGTTTCAGCCAGTTCCTCTCCGTACTCGCATTGCTTGGGACTGTCGTGTACGTTATTGTTCATCGCCGAAAGTACCCCCATCTCTAATATGCAACAGCTCACCGAAACCATTCAATCTCTCCTGGAGCCTTGGCTCCTCTTCCTCGCGGATGACCCGATGCTCCGTCTCCTGCAGGGCA
>JAQVVD010000009.1 GCA_028699155.1 Candidatus Peribacteraceae bacterium
GGACATGCCCACAAGAGATCTTCAGGAGTTTGCATGCATTTTTTCTGTACTGTTTGAATCGCTCTTTCACCTCTGTAAGGTACATCGAAAAATGCTATCTGGGAATATTCTGATAGTTGTTACTGCAACGCACTCTTTCTCTTCATCTCTGTCGCTCTTTCTGTGCTACAATCGCTCTCCTATGGATCGCATCAGTACTCTCCTCCCGAAGGTGCTTGAAAAGCGCGGGCTCCAGAAACACGCAGAGGCTTCGTTCATCGTGCAGCAGGCGCAGGCGTGGCTTGCTGAGCGTCTGCCTGCGTTCGTCCATGACCTGCGCGCGTCGTCTTTTAAAGACGGCTCCCTCCTGGTTTCCTGCGCGCATTCCATTGCGGCGCAGGAGTGCAATCAGGTCGCCGAAGAACTTGCGGCGTACCTGCGCAGCGAGTGCGGTGCCAAGAAGTTGGAAGGCATCCGGTGCGTTCGTGCGTGACCCTCTCTTCCCTTTAGGAAATCGGGGTACCTTTTTTGTCTTGCATGTGATGCAACGCATGATACTATATCAATAGTTATTGATATAGTCATTGCGCATCATCATGAAAAAGCTATGCGATTGCACGAAAGATGGCGGAACACAGCTGGAGGAAGTCACCTCCTTTCTCAAAGTGATTGCCGAACCTCATCGGTTGCATATCCTCTGCCTCCTTAAGGATGGGGCACACTGTGTCTGTGATATCTGGCAGCATCTCGGGCTGCCGCAGAATCTTGTTTCGCATCATCTGAAGGAACTCAAGAATTTCGGGCTTATCACTTCCAGGAAAGAGGGGCTCAAGGTGATTTACAGCCTGAATGATCGTAGCATGAAGAACTATGCCAAGCTCCTTTCCCACTTCCTCTCACTCCCATGAAGATCCTGCACGTTGCTCTGCTCATTCCAACAGCTCTTTTACTTGCTTCCTGCGCTGCGTCCTCTGCGGATGTTTCGAATACCGAGAAGAATTCTCCCGCAGAGGCTCAAGCAATGAAGGATCCTGAATGCGTCCCTGCCGATAGGATCATCGTGGCAAATTTCCACGCAACAAGGCGTTGTGTCTCCTGCATCGCCGTAGGAGAAATGGCGCAGAAAACGATCGAGCAGGAATTCCAGCAGGAACAGCGCAAGGGCACTGTCATATTCCAATCCATCAATGGTGAGCTGCCCGAAAACAGCGAAGAGGTGCAGAAGTACCAAGCGCGCGGATCTTCACTCTTCATCAACGCGATACGCAACGGGGAGGACACTATTGAAGAAGACGTAACAGTCTGGCGCCTCGCGGGCAATGAGGAGGCGTACATTCGATACCTGCAAGAAAAACTCTCTGCACTCCTCTACTGCTCATAGCATATGGAACTGATCAATACATGGATCGATGTGTACAACCTGCCGCCGCTCACGGCGTTTCTGCTGGGAATACTGACATCCGTCAGCCCCTGTCCGCTGGCGACGAACATCACGGCAATGGCATATCTGTCCAAAGACCTGGAAGGAAAACGCTCGCTGGTGCGCGGTCTCCTCTACGTCGCAGGACGAATAGCGAGCTACACAGTGCTCGCGCTCGTCATGGCTGCAGGCATTTCGGCATTCCGTCTGTCCTCCCTCTTTCAGGGGTGGGGCGAACTCTTACTTGGACCCATTCTGATCGTCGTCGGGCTCATTATGCTCAATGTGCTCCGCATTCCTCAGTGGAAAAGCAGGAACACAACATCCCCGCTCTCGCGCAAACTGGCCGAGAGCGGATACATCGGCGCATTCCTGCTCGGCGCGCTCTTCGCGCTCGCATTCTGCCCCTACAGTGGGGCGCTCTTCTTCGGCGCGCTGGTCCCGCTCATGGTCGGGTCTTCCTCGTACTGGATTCTGCCGCCGCTCTTCGCCATCGGCACGGGATTGCCTGTTGTCCTCTTCGCCGTGCTCCTCTCCATCAGCACGCGGAGTGCCGCGCGTGCGATGGGTGGTGTCAGAACGGTTGAGAAGTACCTTCGCAAAATCGTCGCGGCGGTATTCCTGCTGAGCGGCATCTACTTCCTGCAATTCACTCTGAAAGCATTTCTCTAATTCCCCCATTTCTCCCATGTCCAATCTCACCATTACCGTCCTGGGCTCCGGTTGCGCCAAGTGCAAAAACCTGCATGAGCTCGTCCAGGCGGCAGCGAAAGAACTCGGTATACAAGCAGAAATCGAATACAGTACCGACATCGAAAAAATTATCGAACTAGGCGCGATGTCCAGCCCTGTGCTTGCCATCAACGGCCAGTCTGTCCTGGAGGGGTCTGTGCCGGATGTAGAGGATCTCAAGAAACTCCTCTCGGAATATTCCGGGGGAGGGGGCTGCTGTAGCGATAAAGACCGCTGCAATATTTCCTGTTCCCCGAAGGACAAGAACGAAAGCGGGGGATGCTGCTGCGGTTCCTGCTGATTGTATTGTCCTCCTTGAATTACCACATTCTCTTTCCTTCTTCCTATGAAACTTGAACTCAAAAAACTGGCCCTGGTGATCGGCGTGTTCCTCGCCTTCTACTTCATGCCCGTCACGTCTGAGCTGTTCCAAAATGCGGTGCTTTCTGGCGTGGCGTTGCTCAATGAATATGCGAGAGAGCACATCCTGACCTGTCTCGTCCCTGCGTTCTTCATCGCCGGAGCGATCACCGTATTCATACAGAAGGAAATGGTGCTCCGGTACTTGGGTGGAGAGAGCAAAAAAGTCGTTGCGTATTCCCTCGCCGCCGTATCCGGTTCCATCCTTGCCGTCTGTTCCTGCACCGTTCTGCCGCTCTTCGCCGGTATTCGCAAACGGGGTGCCGGGCTCGGTCCCGCTATTACCTTCCTCTTCTCTGGACCGGCAATCAATGTTGCCGCGATCTTCCTCACGCTCTCCGTGCTCGGCGCACCCATCGGGATCGCCCGCATGGTGAGCGCGGTCTCCCTCTCCATTCTCGTGGGTATCTCCATGCAGCTTATTTTCCGCGAAAAAATCGATGCGGGAGGATTTGCAGTGAAAACCAGCCAGGAAATCCCCATACAAAAAAGCATGCTGATTCTCTTTTTCGCAGCCCTCGTCGGTACGCTTCTCATCAACGGTCTGCAGATTGATGCAGGCATCAAGTACACGATGATGATAGTCCTCGGCATCGCTGCTGCCGTCATCGCGTTCACCCGTTTCCCGTGGGAAACCGCAAAGGACTGGATCCGCGAAACGTGGAGTTTCTCAAAAATCCTCCTGCCGCTGCTCTTCATCGGCGTCTTCGTTGCGGGATTCATCATGCCGCTCATCCCCGACGCGTGGATTACGGGGGTCGTCGGTGAGAATTCTCTTTCCGGCAATCTCGTCGCCTCTGTCTTCGGCGCGTTCATGTACTTCTCCACGCTCACGGAAATCCCCATCCTGCAGGCGCTCATCGCAAAGGGTATGTCTCAGGGGCCGGCACTGGCGTTGCTGCTTGCCGGTCCGTCGCTCAGCCTGCCGAACATGCTCGTGGTGCGCAGGGTGCTCGGCAACGTGAAGACTGCTGTGTACGTGCTGCTGGTGATTGCATATTCGACCGCGGGCGGACTCCTCTTTGGCTACATCCTTCCTCTCATTGCATAGTTCCATGAAAGTGCGACTCTTCCCCGTCGGCCTCCTGTTCCTCGCTGCCATCGCAACGGCAGGATGTCGCCAATACCGGGATTCCGATGCGGCTGTAGCTGCGCAGGTACCTGAGCGGAAAACGATAGCTGTCTGTCCCACGTTTCTCGACTATGCCCTGCAACTTGATGCCAGAGAGTACGCTGTGCTGCCGACATCTTCCACAGCCGAGAGCATGGAGCTTCTTGCGGATGGAACCGTTGCTTTTGCCCTTGCCGGACGCCCGCTGAAACCGCAGGAATCGTCATTCCCCTCTACGGTGCTCGGGGAGGGCTATTCGTTCCTGGCATCGCAGGAGATGTACGTGCAGGAAGCCGACCTGCATACCTTCAGTTTCGTCACGGATCTCGATCCTGTCTTCCTGCAGGACGCATTCGGCATCAGCGCTATCCGACGCGTTGAAGATATTTATGATGCACTGGAAGACCACATTGCCATCACGAGTTTTCAGCATACGGATTATGCCCGTGCTGCACCCGTGCATCTGCTCAGAGGAAACGGCTCGCGCGTTCTCCTCTCGCGCACTCCGGTTCTCTACTGCTCAGGCGGGTGTTCCTCTGCCCTGCAATATTCTCTTCGCATACTTTTATCCCTTCCCTCCTCTTCCCATGAAAGTTCTTAAATTCGGTGCCAAATGGTGCCCCGGTTGCCCTATTATGAAACCCAGATGGAAGAACATCGAAGAAGAGCGCCCGTGGCTCAAAAACGAAATGTACGATTACGACGATGACAAGGATATTGTTGAAAAGTGGAACGTGGATGAACGTCTGCCAACCTTCATTTTCCTTGATAAGGATGGAAATGAATTCCACCGTATGCACGGTGAGTACTCCGAAGCCGAACTCGCAAAGATTGTCGATGAGAACAAGGACAAATAATCATCTTTCGTATCCACTACTTTTTTCCCTTTATGATCATGGCAAGAAAACTTCTCCCCGCTCTCCTCCTTACACTGGCCATTCCGTTTCTCGGGTTCGCCGCACCGCTCCATGCACAGCAGGCGGAACGGGAAGTAAATGTGTACTTCTTCTGGGGAGAAGGCTGCCCGCACTGCGAAAAGGAGAAGCCCTTTCTCGAAGGATTGCAGCAGCGGTATCCATCGGTAAACGTCCATGACTTTGAAGTATGGAACAGCAGTGAAAACAGATCGCTCTTCATACAGGTGGGCAAAGCACTCAATGCGGATGTTGGTGGTGTGCCCTTTACGGTGATCGGCGAACAGTACTTTGTCGGGTACTTAAGCGACCAGACGACGGGGAAGAATATTGAGGCGGCAGTGGCGGACTGCGCGCAGAGTGGATGTCCTGATGTTGTCGGCACTCTTCTCAATCCATTGGCAGCACAAGAGGAAGAACAGGAGGAAGCTCCAGCGAATGAAGAAAGCGAGGCTGATTTGCCGGATATCGCCGGACCGGAGCAGGACGCACGCATTCGTATACATTTTTTCTATACCGGCGGCTGCCCCCTCTGCTCGGAAGAAAAAGCATTCTTGCAGGATATCGCTGCAACCGACGAGTACGTGGATGTTCTCTCTTATGATGTCGGAACGGATGCGTACGCGCGGGAACTCTATGGCAAGGCGCTGGAAGCACTCGATACAAAGGCCACATCTCTTCCGCTCATTGCCATAGGCGAACAATATTTTATTGGCTGGAACAAGGACGGGACGACCAGAAATGCCATTCTGGAAGGGATCAAATGCGCACAAGAGGATCGCTGCCCAGACAGGATCCAGCAATTCCTCTACAGCCCAATTTCCGGCCCCTCGTATGAGAAGTCCGATACGGAGAAGGAAAGCGTGCTCCCCGATGTTCTCACGCTTCCGTTCCTGGGAGATGTGAAAACAAAAAATCTCTCCCTGCCTATTTTCACGCTGATTGTGGCAGGACTCGACGGTTTCAACCCGTGCGCCATGTGGACGCTCATTTTCCTGATCGGCCTTCTGCTTGGCATGAAGGACAGAAAACGCATGTGGATACTCGGCACGGCTTTCATCATGGCTTCCGCCGGTGTGTACTTCCTCTTCCTTTCCGCATGGCTCAATCTGCTCCTCTTTATCGGTTTCATCCTCTGGGTGCGGCTGGCGATTGGTCTGGTGGCTCTGGGCGGCGGAGGATACTACCTGAAGGAATTCTTTCTGAATCCGCACGGCGGATGCAAGGTGACGGGCGGCGAAAGGCGGCAGAAGGTCTTTGCCCGCATGAAGGAGATCACGCAGAACAGCCACTTCGCTCTCGCGCTCGGAGGCATCATCATCCTTGCAGTCGCGGTGAATCTGGTGGAGCTCATCTGCTCGGCGGGTCTTCCCGCCGTGTACACGCAGGTACTCACGCTGAGCGATCTGCCGATGTGGCAGTACTACCTCTACCTCCTGCTGTATATCCTCATCTTCATGCTCGATGACCTCTTCATCTTCTTCTCTGCCATGATCACGCTGCAGATGACAGGGCTCTCCGATAAGTACGCGCGCGTTTCGCATCTGATCGGCGGTACGCTGATGCTTCTGATCGGGCTGCTCCTTATTTTCAAACCAGAGTGGCTGATGTTCGGCTAACCCATGCGCAAAATTCGTACCATTCACTGATATTTCCCCACATTCCCTTCGGGGGTAACATTGTTTGTGGATGGTGGCTGGCAGGCGATATAATTTTGCACTCTTTTGAGTCGTGCATAGAGGGATGATGGCGGGCACTTATCGTTCACGCATGTCCACTGCATACACCATAAATTCAAGATTTTCGTTGCACATGCCGCCTCTCTTGCTATCCTAGCCCGGCTGCAACAGGGGGTACTGCCCCCTTGCGGCACGCGGTACGCGCATCGCACACCGCAAGTTCCTTCCCTTTCTCTCACGAACTATGTTAGTCATCCGCCTTCAGCGTACCGGTCGAAAGAACGAACCCTCCTTCAGGATTGTGCTCGCTGATAGCCGTAAGTCTGCGAAAGGGAAATTCAACGAAGTCCTCGGTCACTACCTCCCGTCACGCGAGACGCCCGTTTTCGAGTGCGACACAGAACGCGTGATACACTGGATTTCCCGCGGTGCGATTCCGAGCGATACGCTCGCGCGCCTGCTCAAGCGTGCAGGGGTCAAAGATATGGATACATTCATCGAGCGCTACACCAAGCGCAAGCCCAAGAAGGCGCCGCCGGAGGAAGCAGCACCGCCCCCGCCCGCCCCCGCCCCCGCACCGGCAGAGGTGAAGAAAGAAGCAGAAGAACAAGAGACCAAGGTGGAAAAGGAGAAAGAAGAGACCAAGGAGGAAAAGGAGAAAGAAGAGACCAAGGAGGAAAAGAAAGAGGAGCCCGCGCAAGATGAGAGTGACAAGAAGGCTGAGTGAGCCTACACTTCCCCTCACTATGACTGCGACTGATCCTACGACGGAACCCAAAGAAGCCCCCGGTCTCGCATTCCTCCAGTTTGCTCTGGAGGAGCTTCTGGAAGACAAAGACCAACTCAAGATCGAAACGAAGGTGGACGATTTGGGCGTGCTGCATACGATTTCTGTTTCTGAGCGGGACATGGGCAAGGTCATCGGCAAGGGCGGCCAGACCATCAAGGCCCTGCGCACTCTCATCCGCATCCTGGGCAGCCAGAGCGCCCAGCGCGTGAACCTGAAGATTCTGGAACCTGCCGCGTGACGGCTTCGCTCTTTTTCCTCTTATCCTTCCCCCCATATCCATGCTGAGAGAACTCCTTGAGAACGGGAGCGTGATTGACATCATCACCACGTTCGTGGCGCTCGGTCTGATCATCGCTGCCATCCTTTCGCTCGTCTACATCATCGTCGGCGGCATCTCCTTCATCCTCTCCGCCGGGAACGAAGAGAAGATCAAGAAAGCGGTCAATACGATTCGTTTCGCCATTATCGGCCTGGTGGTGGCATTCATCGCGTTCTTCGCGGTGTCTTTCGTCGCGAATCTCCTCGGCGTGCCTTTTGAACTCAATTTCTCCAGCATCGTCGATCTGATGGGAG
The DNA here is from genome assembly GCA_028699155.1 of Candidatus Peribacteraceae bacterium. Taxonomy (GTDB): domain Bacteria; phylum Patescibacteriota; class Gracilibacteria; order Peribacterales; family Peribacteraceae; genus STF1-71. The sequence goes on from JAQVVD010000009.1 coordinate 7,619, forward strand.
AGATCTTCCAGGCGCTGCAGTAAGCACACATTCCTCTCTTGTACAAAGAAAGAAAGGCGCCTTCCGGCGCCTTCTTTACGTTCGATCTCGTGCGTTGATTACATGAGGAGCGCCTCGCGCTTGAGCTGCATTGCTGCAACCTGCCCTGCACCGAAGATCCCGGTGAAGAGGAGGAAGAGCAGATCGAGGCTGGCGCCGGACTTCGGTAGTTTGGTGAGTACGCCGATGTGCACGGTCTGGACGCGCTCCGTGAGCGAGAGTTCTTCCAGTCCTTCTCCGCTCACAGTTGCGACATTCGTGAGCCGTACGCCGTGTGCGACGCTCGGATTGACCTGCATGCGGTACTGCACGGACCAGGACTGCCCCGGCTGCAATTCTGCAATGTTCCAGGTGGCGATGCCATTCCGCACGTCTGTAGTGTTCTTCGTGCTTTCGAGCATGCGCAGCGCCTGCGCGTCAAACTTGTCCTGTATGGTGATGTTTCGCATGGGGTGGCTGGTCGTGTTCTTCAGAGTGATCGTGAATCCGACCGTGCCGCCGGGGCGCACCTCCGAGCTGTCTGCCCTCTTCTGGAATGGCAATGCTTTGGAAGGAGCCTGTACGTTCCGCATCCCGATGCGGGTCGTGCCCACTTCGGTCACGTCGTACGCCTCCTGTCCCATGGCGACTGCGCCTGCGCGGATTGCCGCGCCGAGCGGCGCATCGCTGCGGACGCGGACTGCAAAGTGGAGAATGCGGCTTCCGAACGGGCTGACTGTGAGACCCTTCCAGAAGACGCTGCTCCCCGTCCACTCGCCTCCCTCCATCGCATCGACGAACTCCGTGTAATTCGGGAGTCCTGCGTTCACTTCCAGATTCGTGACGAGTTTGTTCGTGGGGTTCTCCAGGCGCACTTCGTACTCGAGGATCTGTCCGTTGGTCGCAATCTGCTGATCATCGTTCAGGCTGATTCTGAGCGCGTCAATCACATCCTTCCCTTGGCGCCGGATCGTCGTCGTATCTTTGACCACGTACTTTCCGGTCGAGACGGAGAACGTGAGCGCGTAGTTGTCGGCCACGTTCCGGTCCACATGCCCCGTCACGAAGAATTCGCGCGTCTCCTTGGGGCCGAATTCCAGTGAGTCCCACACGATGCTCTGGCTGCTCTTCCTGTGGTTGCCGGTCACTTCATGCAGCACGAACGTGGTGGGGACCTGCGCGCGTACTGTGATGTCGCGCTTGATCGTTTCCCTGTTTGTTACCACGATGCGGTACGTGAGAATTTCTTCCGGTGCGGTAACGGTCTTTCCGTCTGTTACGGAAATGGTGGTCCAGTTGGATGCGGGGACCGTCTCTTCCGCAATCGTTGTCGTATCCGTTGCTTCTGTTCCGATAGCGGCGACTCTCGCGGAGAGCGCATCGCCGTCTTTCGCCGTCGGATTCACGTGTACGTTGATTGAGAGTTTGCGCGGATTCTGGGGGAAGACGGTTACCTGCGGCCAGTGGATGAAGGTGCCCTGCACGAATCCAAGGTCGCTTGCCGAGATGAGAGTCACGTATTCGGGCATGGTAAAACGCACGTCGACGACCTGCGGATCGAGCCCCGTCGTGCTCAGCAGTATGCTGTACGTCAGGTTATCCCCCGGCGCGGCTGTCTCCTTGCCGTCGGTGAGCGTCAGGCGGATGCCGCTCTGCGTCGGTCCCTCGAAATTGTCATCGGGAGAATCGCAGTTCGTGTCATCCGGAAAGTCCACATCGCCGTCTCCGTCATTATCAATCCCATCGGAGCACTCTACGGCGAGTGCCTGTGCCGGCGTGCCGGTATTCGCTGCGGAAAGCGCATGGAGCAGCGCTATTCCCGCAAGGATGATGCAGAGGATTCCGATTGTACGGATCCGTTCTCTCGCTGTAGTCATGGGAGAGGGAGGGAGGAAAAAAGGTTGTTAGTATAAATAAGTTTTCAAATGTGTCAAGTACTCTTCACAATTTCGCGTGAACTTTGCCTCAGCATGATTTTTAGCATCTTTTTCCCACAGTTGTCTTGAGGTACTTCTCGCGTCGTGCGCAAAGAATCGGCGAAGCGTTGCCATCATGGGACAGAATGCCCCACTTCGCCTGCGGGCTACGCGGGGCACACTCCTTCTCCTTAGGAGAAAGGATTGGTGCGCCACGCGCAGCTCTCATGAACGGAGTGAATGAGAGCGGAGTGTGGTGGGTGGTACAGGAGTCGAACCTGTGACCTTCTGGGTGTAAACCAGACGCTCTAAACCAACTGAGCTAACCACCCCTGCTTGTGACGATTGTGGATGGGTTTTCCATTATTTTCCAGTGCTTGCCTTCCGAAGTTACCGAACTGGCGTGAGGTACGAATGAGGAAGCTCATCACCCCCTGAGAGAAAATAGAGCAGAAACCGTTGTTGTGAGCGCAGGAAATCCGTATGCTTCCTGTCGATGATTGAAACATTCCACATTCTCGTTGCCCTTTTCCTCTCTCTGGGGATTCTCCTGCAGAGCCGCGCTTCCGGTCTCTCCGCTACGTTCGGCGGATCCGGCAGCTCGCTGCAGATCCAGCGTCGTGGAGCGGAGAAGCTCATCTACAAGGCGACGATCTGGCTCTCCATCGTATTCTTCGCGCTCTCGTTGCTCCGCTGGTTCATCTAGGGCATCGATTCCTTTTCCTGCGAGAGGTGCAGGCACAATCCTGCGCCGTTTGCTATACTCCTCCCTGTGCCTCTGCGCCGCTCTATCAGCCATCGCTCACTCCTCCGTCTGCTCTCCTGGCAGCAATGGGTTTTCCTCGTGCTCGCAGCTGCATTCCTCTCCTCCGGATTCATGCTGCTGCGCATGTTCTACATGCGCAGCACTCTCCTCGTTCCCACTGCGGGCGGTACCTACATCGAGGGGTCGGTCGGCGAACTCCTCCCCCTCAACCCCTGGTTCACGGTGACCAACGACGTGAATCGCGATATTGTCTCGCTCATTTTTTCCGGTCTCCTCCGATACAACCCTGAGACGCAGGCAATAGAGGACGACTTGGCAACTATGGAAGTCAGTTCGGATGGGCGCATCTACACGCTCACGCTCAAGGATGGCATCGAGTGGCATGATTCCACTCCGGCTCTGCGGCACTACGTGACGGCCGAAGATATCCTCTTCACCTTTCAGACCGTGCAGGACCCGCAGTTTCCCAACAGCCTGCTGCACCAGAATTTCCGCGGAGTTACTCTGGAGCAGCTGGGAGAGAAGACGGTACGGTTCAAGCTGGAGGAGCCGTACAGGTTCTTCCCGAGCAACCTGACGCTCGGTCTCCTGCCGAGAGCGTCTTTTGAAGGCGTTCCCGTTGATCGTTTGGACCAGGTGTTCGATTTCGGGTTCCATCCCGTAGGGGCCGGTCCGTACGCGTTCCGCGGTCTTGTGCAGACGGAACTGAGCACGGAAGTCACGCTCGAGCGTTTCCCGCGATCTCTGCCGCCCGTGTACCACCTGGATCGCGTCATCTTCCGCATCTTCTCAGATTACACGAGTCTGCTCTCCGATCTGCGCAACCTCCACGGCGTTCGGCTGGTGCCGCACAATGAGAAGGGCGAACCGATGGTGCCGCGCAGATTCACGCCCGTACAGTACACGCTGCCGCAGTACGTGGCGCTCTTCTTCAATCTGGAACACCCGTACCTCCGGGATCCGCAGCTGCGCCTGGCGCTGCAGATCGGGACGAACAAACAGGCCATTGTGGATACGCTTCATGAGAAGACCATCATTGATACTCCGCTGCTGGAAATCGATGTCGCGGACTGGCGTTACCAGTATGATCCGCAGGCAGCACAGGGCGCGCTCTTCACATCCAACTGGAACCTGCCGGAGAAGGTACGCCTCCAGCGCCTGCTGGAATTCAGAGAAACCAATAGCGTTGGAGCCCTCCAGATGAGCCCCATCGTTTACCTGGATACGGGCGCTGTCCTCACTGTGACCGGTTCCATTGCGGCAGTGGGTTCCACCGGCGGGCTGCTCAACGGATACCTTCCTCTCACGCTGAACCCCGCTGCATCCGGCGCATGGATCGCTGCTCTCCCGACGCAGGGAACGGGGGCGGTTCGTTTAGGAGAGAACAAGGTGACGCTCCAGAATGACAAGGGGGAAACGATTGATTCCTTCTACCTGTGGCGCACCAATAGCTGGAAGGAGTTCAAGGCTGCTTCTCTGGAACAGGAGCTGGTTGATCTTTTCCTTCAATCCCGCGCCGGCGAGATCCCCGCAGAGGACCGCGTCACGGTTGCAGATTTCTTCCTGAGTGATGGAATGCTGCGCCGGCGGCAGGCCTCCGATCCCACGGATGTCCGCGTGAACGAGCGGGGCGAGAAGCTCTCCCTTCGCCTGCTCACCAGCCCGTCGCCTCCTCAGTATCGGCAGATTGCAGAAATCGTGCAGAAGCAGTGGGCTGCGCTGGGAGTCCACGTGGGCATAGAGATTCCCGAAACTCGCAGCGAATTCGAGGAGAAGATGCTCCGTAGAGACTACGCAATTTTGCTCTTCGGGCAGTCGCTCCTCGATAATTTAGACAGCTATCCCTACTGGCACAGTTCCGGCATCCAGAAACAGACGGAGGATAAGAACGAATTACTTCTGGATGCCTACAATCTCTCGCAGTACTCCTCGTTCCAGGCAGATGCACTCCTGGAATTCGTCCGTAAGACGGGCGATGAGAAGGAGCGGGAAGAAGCACTGCAGGAACTGCGTGAGATTCTGAAGGAGAATGTCCCTGCGACATTCCTCTACTCCCCGATCTACACGTTCGCGTACCATCAACACCTCCATGGCGTGGAACTCGGCGACCTCTCACTGCATTCAGATCGCTTCCTCACGCTCCATAACTGGTTCGTGAAGGAGCAGCGCGTCTTCAAACCCGGCAAGAGCTGGTGGTCATTCTTCCCGTGGCTCTTCTCTACCATTTGAGGTAGAAAATTCTCTTGAGAAAAGCCGTTCCTCGCCCCTTTCGCTCAGAAAAGTAAAATGCTATTGACGTGGGGTTTTGGCATCATTAGAATGCCTCGGCTTATGATCTTCCTGTGCTTTTCAGCACACAGGTCTCTCCCATGGAAGTACTTCTCCTCCAGGATATACAGGGCATTGGAAAAAAGAACGATCTCCTGATCGTGGGTGACGGTTATGCTCTCAACTTCCTCCTCCCGCAGTCCAAAGCCATGATCGCCACGCCGACTGTCCGGCGCAGGTTCGCCGAGCATATCCGCCGCCGCGCCCTTGAGGCCGAACAGGAGCGCAAGGCCACTGCTGCAACAGTACAGGCCGCCGCCGGGAAGGAAATCGTCCTCACGAAGAAAGTGACGAAGACCGGCAAGCTCTACGCCGCCATCACCAAGAAGCACATTGCGGAAGCTCTCAAGGCGCAGCATAGCCTGGGGGTGAAGGAATCCAGCATCAAGATTACGGAGCCGATCAAAACGACGGGCTCATTCGACGTTGCCGTGAAAATCGGTCAGAATGCTGAGAAACTCACCGTGACTGTGAAGGCGGAGAAATAGCCGTTTCCTTCAGGAGTTCTTCCTGGAAAAGAGGCCGCGCAGTTTGGCGAGGATATCTATCCCCTGCCGTTTCAGCGTGCCGATGAATCCTATGCCCGCAGCTCCCAGGAGACCGATGGATGCCGTTGTACGGACTGCTTCGTCCTCCCCTGCGAGCATCATGGTGCCGATTGCAATGCACTGCAGGATCATCTTCACTTTCCCCTGTACGTTGGCGGCTGTCCGCTCTATATCTTGCTTTGCCTTCTGTGCCAGTGGCGTGCAGGAAGATGGATTGATCGTCGCACGGATTCCCTCCCGGGTCATATCGATGATGCTGCCACGCTGCTGCGCTGAGTAGAGGTCATTCACGATGTTCGCCATCGCTCCGATGTCGAGGAGGACAGAGTGGAAGTACATCTGCATCAGGTAGAGCAGGTGCGCGGAATTGATCAGTTTGTCCGCGTTCGAATCGAGCCTTGCACCCTCCATGGTACAGAGATTGCACTTTCTGGCTTTGAATCCGTCCAGCCAGTCCAGTGCGGAGGTCACGGCGTATCCGATCGTGCCGGCAATGGGACCTACCGTCGTGTGCAGCAGTATGTCGATGCCGGCGGAGGTGGTGCGGATCGGGCCGGAGATGGTGTTCGGATGCGGCAGGAAGCGCGCCAGCGGTTTTGCCACGTTCTCCACCGCGTCACGCGTATCCAGGAATACGCCTTTGCTCACCGATTGCTGCTGTGCGGGTTCTGGCTCCATAGGAAGGAGAGCGCGGCAGTATAAGACTTCCTGCGGGTGTCAGGCGAGAAAAAGTGGTAAAATAGCACCATGGGCCAGTAGCTCAGTTGGTTAGAGCCCCGGACTTATAAACCGGCGGTCGGTGGTTCAAGTCCACCCTGGCCCACCATCCGTCTTCGTCCTTCGGACTTCGCCGCGATGGTGTTGACGTAGTTGCGGCGAAATGAAATGGAGCCGGACAAGTCCACCCTGGCCCACCACACTTCGCTCCTCACTCCGTTCGGAGCTTCGCGTGGCGCGCCAGTCGGGTTCAACTATGAACGAAGTGTGCCCCGCGTAGCGCAAAGCGCGAAGTGGGGCATTCGTGTTACCACTCCCCTTCCCGTCATTATTCGTCACTTCGTTCCTCATGGCGAGCCACTCTCCTGTTCAAGCTTGCCCTGAGTTTGCGAAGGGTTCACGGCTGAGCCCCAACCGTTCCTGGAATTTTCTTCGTACCTCGCGCCTCTGAGCCAGCAGACCTTGCCGTCTCTCAATCACGGAGACACAATGTGCCAAATCCTTTTGCATGTGTTCCGGTATATCTGTCTGTGCAAGAGCAGCGCGCACGGCTGCTGCCGACCGTTCTAGCAATGTATTTGCGCTGTCATCTCCTATTCTATCGGAACGATAGAGTATGGAGATACTCTGGTCGCACACCTTCTGTGCGGCATCATACAATTCCCATGTATCCAGAGGCTGCGTACTCGCTGCAGCATGACAGCGATCAATCGCCTGTTGCATGCTATCCACGACCTGCTGGGCATTCGAAAACATCTCGCATATGGCGTCATGAGATTGAGATTTTCTATTCTTCTCATATGCCTGCAAACCGTCTATACCCTCCGAAAGGCTTGCTACAACCGGATCGCCATTGTGCAGTGCTCCCATGGCAGTCTTGTGTACCTGCTCTGCTATGGCCAGAATCTCCTTCCTCCACCGTTCATTCGTACTGCTCGTGAGCGCAAATGGCCGTAAGATATCTGTGATTTGGCGGCACAGTTCCTGGATGTGTGTTTTTGCATCTTCTGATACCGATAGCACTTCACCTGTTGGCAGATCTGCGGTGACTCTCTGTAGGGCAGCAATGTCCGCATACCCTTCTGACTTGAATTGAGGCATATGTCAATTGTACGCATCTCGCATGGCATCGCAAGTGATCATGGCGTACAGCAGAGGCGGAACCATCTGCGCCTTTTTCCGAAAGCGACAAGCACCCGGCGCCCTCGGTAGACGGGAAAGATCGAACATGACAATTATCCATCATTTTTACACGTACGTCATCTACTGCAATCATGACGTATGCACTATACTGCGAACTCTCTCCTTTCCTCTTCATTCTTATGGCAACTACAAAGGCGTCTGCAATTTCCCGCGTATTCTTCGCAGTCACGTTCCCTACAGCGATCGTGCTGGGATTCTTCTACCTTGGTGGCAAGTACATGGAAGCGCACCCGTGGGCTCCGGTGTACATTTCCGTTCAGGGCGAGACGAAGATCGCAGAGAAGCCCGATATTGCCAAGGTGACGCTCGGCGTGCAGACCGGGCGCAGGGAAACCTCGAAGGAGGCGATGCGCACGCTCCAGCAGACAATGTCCGGCGTGGTGATTGCCGTCCGAACGCTGGAAGTGAAAGATGCAGACGTTCAGACGAGCGGGTTCTCGCTCTACCCAGCGTACGACTGGAGGGATGGCGAACAGATACCCCGCGGATACGAAGCGAGCCAGAACCTGACGATCATTGTCCGTAACCCGGAGAACGTGGGCGATGTCATCTCTGCCGCCATCGAATCCGGCGCGAACAATGTCTCGGACATCAGTTTCCTCAAGGAGGATCTCGCCGGCCTGCGCGACCAGGCGCGCCGGGAATCCATTGCCAAAGCCAGGGAGCAGGCCAAGCGCCTTGCCGATGAACTCGGCATGCGCGTGGGCGACATGACGGGCTACAGCGAGGATGTCCTCTCCTTCTCCGATTCCGCCTACGGGAAAGGTGGCTACGATTATGGCGGCATGGGAGGGGGCGGCGCGGAATCTCTCCCGATTCCTTCCGGAGAGCAGGAATTCACCGTCCGCGTGTTCCTCACCTACAAGCTGAAGTAGGATTCGGTTCTCAGGTTCCCATTCTCGTTCTCAGGAATTCCCTGGCCTCGCTCTTGGTCGTCACCTCCTTGCGCACCTGCGCATCGTAGAGCAGCTGCAGTATCTCTCCCACGCGCTCACCGGGCGGCATGCCGAGGAGTTCCATCACGTCACTCCCGTCGAGCAGCGGCTTGGGCGGGAGCGGATGCGAGTCCAGGAATTCGTTGTAATCCGCAATAATCTTCTCATACAGCGTGAAATCTGACGGATTGGTTCCGGCGATATCCAGCCAGAAGAGCTGCAGGAGTTCCGTGAACCACGGATGGTAGTACCAGTGCGCTTTGCGCTCGTTATCCACCTCCATGAATGTGGACATCATCATGTGATGCCTGACCAGCCAGGCGATTTTGTCGCGCCGCTTGGCAGGGCACTGGAGACGGTCGAGCAGCTCTTTGGTCAGCTTGCCGCCTACGGATGCATGTTCGTTGAAGTGGATCCGGTCATCCTCTATGGAGAACGTCGCCGGTTTCCCGATGTCGTGCAGCAGCGCGGCCCAGCGCACATCGGCCCTGTGGTCATGCGTGAACGCGGCGATGACGTGCATGATGTGATCCCACACATCCCCTTCTTCGTGCGGCGCGGAAGGCTGGGCAACGCCTTTGCAGGCGTGCAGTTCCGGAATGAGGTACTCGATCACATCCGTTTCCCACAGGTCCTCGTACGCACGGGGGGGATGCGGTCCCAGCAGCATTTTTTCCAGCTCCCGGAATCTGCGTGTGCCGGAGAGGATCTCGATGCGATTGGATTTGCGGTGCAGAGCGGCGAACGTATCGGGATGGTACTGGCCGTCGATGAGCGCGCGGAGGCGTATGGCGCGCAGCAGGCGCAGGGCATCCTGCCCTATGCGCTCCCCGGCGCTGCCGATGAACCGGACCAGGCGTTCATTGAGGTCTTGTTCTCCTGCGTAGGGGTCAAAGAGCTCGCGCGAGAGCGGATGCCAGTACAGGCAGTTCACAGTGAAATCTCTGCGCTTCGCATCCTGCTCACGCGTCCCAAATCGCACGGATTCCGGGTGCCGACCGTCGGAAACGGCGTCATCTTCCCGGAAGGTCGTCACCTCGAACACGTGTCCGTGCAGCGAGACGAGCACTGCGCCGAATTGAGCAGCGGTGTCATCGGTTTTCTGAAAGATCTTCAGGATATCCTTTGGCTTGGCGCTGGTGGCGACGTCTATGTCTTCGGGAATGTTTCCGAGCAGCATATCGCGCACGCACCCCCCGACCCACCACGCTTCGAATCCCGCATCGGTGAGGGTTTCCACCAGTTTGTACGCCTGCTCACCCAGCGGCGTCCTGAGCGTGCGATTGATGATCTCTTTTGAGAGAGGCATGGCACAATACTATTGTGAAATTGCTTCATTGTTAAATTGTTCCTGTGTCCCGCATGACAATTTCGCAATTTTACAATGTGTTCCTCGTGCGTTTCCGACATACAATTTTGTCATGTTGCACTTTGCCGTCGCCGGCGCTCCCCTCTCCACGCCCAAGCCGGGTGGAACAGTGGAAGGCATCCGGCGCGCGCATGCGCTCGGCATTACGGCAATGGAGCTGGAATGGGTGCAGAACGTGCCTAAGAATCCTGAACGCATGGCGGAGATCCGTTCCACAGCCGAGGAGCTCAACATGGTGCTCACCGTCCACGCGCCGTACTTCGTCAATTTGAATGCGAAGGAGAAGGAGAAACTGGAAGCGAGCAAGAGGCGCGTGCTGGACGCGATGGAGATGGGGCAGCTCGCCGGGGCACGCTCCGTGTGCGTGCATCCGGCGTTCTACCTCGGGGGAGACCCCGAGGAAGTGTACGAGCATGTGCGCGCGGCGACCGGGGACATCCTCTCCCGCGCCGGGAAGAAGCGCCTGACTCTCAACCTGGCATTCGAGACCATGGGCAAAGGCACGCAGTTCGGCACTCTGGAAGAGGTGCTGCGCTTAAGCAAGGAATTTGGCATCTACCCCTGCATCGATTCCGCCCATATGCACGCGCGCACGAACGGCGCGTGGAATTCTGCAAAAGAGTGGAATGCCCTCCTTGATCTCTACCAGAAATCTCTGGGCAAGCGCGCGCTCAAGCGCATGCACATGCACTACTCCGGCATCGAGTACACGCAGAAGGGCGAGCGCAAGCACCTCCCGCTCAAGGAGAGCGATGCCAAGTGGAAAGATTTCCTCAAGGTGCTTAAGGCGCGCGGGGTAGAGGGCGTGATTGTGTGCGAATCCCCAGCGATGGAAAAAGATACGGTGCTGATGCAGAAGGCGTTTGATCGAATGTAATGGAAAATTGAAAATGTATCCCGCCAATTTTCAATTCTCAATTCTCCATTTTTCATTCATCCCTCATTTGCTACAGTATGTCCATATTCCCCTTTATCACACTATGAACATCGCCATCAACGGATTCGGGCGCATCGGCCGCCAGGCGTTGCGCATCATTCTGGAGAAACACCCGAAGATGAAGGTCGTGCTCATCAATGACCTCTCGCCGGATGAGACGCTGGCGCACCTCTTCAAGTTCGATTCGACCTACGGCACCTATCCGGGCGATGTTGCAGCGAAGGGCGGGATGCTCGTCATCGACGGCGTGAAGATCCAGTCTACAACGGAGAGAGACCCTTCTGCGCTGCCCCTTAAGAAACTCAAAGTTGATGTCGTGCTGGAATGCACCGGCGTCTTCCGCAAGAAGGAACAGCTCCAGATGTTTTTGGCTGCCGGAGCCAAGAAGGTCATTCTCTCCGCTCCTGCAAAAGATGACATCGATGGGACATTCGTGCTCGGGGTGAATGAAAAACTGTACAACCCAAAGACCATGCACATCATCTCCAACGCTTCCTGCACGACCAACTCGCTCGCGCCGGTTGTGAAAGTGCTGGACGAGGCTTTCGGCATCGAGCACGGTCTGATGACAACCATCCACAGTTACACGAACGACCAGGTGATCCTGGATGCGGCGCACAAGGATCTGCGCAGGGCGCGCAGCGCGGCGCAGAGCATCATTCCCACCACAACAGGTGCCGCCAAAGCCGTCGCGCTCGTGCTCCCACAGCTCAAAGGGAAACTCAACGGCATCTCCGTGCGCGTTCCCACGCCGACGGTGAGTTTGACCGATTTAACAGTGATGCTGAAGAAGAAGGTGACGCCGGAGCAGGTCAATGCGGCATTCGCCAAGGCCGCCAAAGGTCCGATGAAAGGGATTCTTGGGCTTGAGGAGCGCCCGCTCGTGAGCATGGACTTCCGCGGGGACATGCGTTCCAGCATCGTAGATGCGCAGTCCACGCAGGTGATCGGCGACCATCTTGTGAAGGTGTTCGCCTGGTACGACAACGAGTGGGGATACAGTAATCGCCTCGTCGAACTTGCGGAACTGGTCGGGAGCAAGCTGTAGCATTCCTTGGATTACAAAATGCCACCCAGAGTGAATTCTGGGGGCATTTCTGTTGCACACTATTATTTCTTTTTCTTCTTCTCATCCTTCTTCTCATCCACCACTTCTGCATCAACGACGTCTCCTTTCTTTCCCTTCTTGTCTTCCGAAGCCTTGGCGGAGGAGGATGCCTCCTTCTTCTGCGCTTCCTCGTAGATGATCTTGCCGATCTCCTGCGCCTCGATCCCCAGCGCTTCCGTGGCTTTCTTGAGTTCATCTGCAGTCGCGCCTTCCTTCTTCAGGAGTTCTTTGAGTTCGCCGAGTTTGGTATTCACCTTCTTCTTCACGTCATCACTGATTTTCGCATCGTGCTCGCGCATCTGCTTCTCCAGGCTGGAGACGAGGGCATCCGCATTGTTGCGCGCGTCTACGAGCTCCTTCTTCTTCTTGTCTTCTTCGGCATGGATCTCCGCGTCCTTCTTCATCTGCTCGATCTCCTCATCGGAGAGACCGGTAGAACCCTGGATGGTGATGTGCTGCTCCTTGCCCGTTCCCTTGTCTTTCGCAGTGACATGGAGCAGGCCGTTCGTATCGATGTCGAAGGTCACTTCGATCTGCGGCATGCCGCGCGGAGCGGGAGCGACGCCGTCTAAGATGAAACGACCGAGTGATTTGTTATCCGTCGCCATCTCGCGTTCCCCCTGCACAACGTGCACCTCTACGGATGGCTGGTTATCCGCCGCTGTGGAGAAGATCTGGCTCTTCTTGGTGGGGATCTTGGTGTTGCGCTCGATGAGCTTGGTTGCAACGCCTCCCAGCGTTTCGATGCCGAGGGAGAGCGGGGTCACGTCTACGAGCACGATGTCCTTATCAATGTCGCCGCCCATCACGCCCGCCTGAATGGCGGCTCCGATCGCAACCACCTCATCCGGGTTCACGCCCTTGTGCGGCTCTTTGCCGAAGAGCTCCTTCACTTTCGCCTGCACGGCGGGCATGCGCGTCATGCCGCCGACCAGCACGATTTCATCGATGTCGCCCTTGCCGATCTTGGCATCCTTGATCGCATTCTCACACGGTGCAACTGTGCGTTCGATCAGGTCTGCGACCAGTGTTTCGAGCTTCGCGCGGCTCAGTTTGAGGTTCAAGTGCTTGGGGCCGCCGGCATCTGCGGTAATGAACGGGAGATTGATGTCGATTGCCGTCGCAGAGGAGAGCTCTATCTTGGCTTTCTCCGCTTCTTCCTTGAGGCGCTGGAGTGCGATCTTGTCGTTGCGCAGGTCAATGCCCTGGTCCTTCCTGAACTCGTCGAGCATCCACTCGATGATGAGCTGGTCGAAATTATCGCCGCCCAGCTGCGTGTCTCCGTTCGTCGCCATGACTTCGAAGACGCCGTCTGCGAGTTCCAGAATGGAGATGTCGAACGTCCCTCCTCCCAAGTCATACACGGCGATCTTGTGCTCCCTGTCTTTATCGAGCCCGTATGCGAGCGCAGCAGCGGTTGGCTCATTGATGATGCGCACGACTTCCAACCCTGCGATTTCCCCCGCCTCTTTCGTCGCCTGGCGCTGCGAATCGTCGAAGTACGCCGGTACGGTGATCACTGCCTTGTCCACTGTTGTGCCCAGGTATGCCTCTGCATCCTTCCTGAGTTTCTGCAGGACTTTTGCGCTGATTTCCTGGGGGAGCATCTCCCTGCCTTCCACTTCGATCACTGCGCGCCCCTCCTTTCCCGCTTTCGCGGTGAATGGCATGTGCTCCGCATCCTTCTTCACTTCGTCGAACCTGCGCCCGATGAAGCGTTTGGCTGAGTAGATCGTGTTGGCTGAGTTCGTGACTGCCTGCCGTTTCGCCGTCACACCCACGAGAGCTTCCGCTCCCTTGAATGCGACAATCGATGGCGTTGTTCTGTTTCCCTCTGCATTCGGGATCACGACCGGCTCGCCGCCTTCGATGACGGCCATGCAGGAATTCGTGGTACCCAAGTCTATTCCGATGATCTTTGACATAGCGTTGAATGGAAAATTGAAAATTGATAATGAACAAAATGAGTAAAACTCAAATTATCACTTGATAGTATAGAGTGATAATTCTGAGAGTCAAATCAGTTTCTTACTGTATTGATGCGCAATTACTGCGCTAGGATGCTACGGTACATTTTCAATTTTTCATTATTCATTATCAATTTCCTTCTCTATGTTTCTCGATCAAGCTGCTATCAAGGTCATCGGCGGATCCGGCGGGCGCGGGTGCGTGAGCTGGCGCCGCGAGTCGTTCGTGCCCAAGGGCGGCCCGGATGGCGGCAACGGCGGCAACGGAGGGAATGTGTACCTCATTGCGGATGCCAATACCGATACGCTCAGCGCGTATGCTTCCAAGAAAGTTTTCAAGGCGGAAATAGGGCACTACGGCATGGGGAAGAACTGCAACGGCAAAGGCGGTGAAGACCTTCTGCTCCCGGTTCCCCCGGGTACGCTGATCAAAGATGCGGCAACTGGAGCAATTCTGGCAGATCTGCCACACCCCGGTGATCAAGTGCTCATTGCGGGCGGCGGGCGCGGCGGCTACGGGAACGCGCACTTCAAATCCTCCACCCGCCAGCGCCCGGATTTCGCGGAGCTCGGCGAACCGGGGGAGGAGAAGAAGATCGCACTGGAGCTCAAACTGGTTGCGGATGTGGGCATCATCGGGTTGCCGAGCGTCGGCAAATCCACGCTCATTGCAGCTATCAGTTCCGCGCGGCCGAAGATCGCGGACTATCCCTTCACGACGTTGATACCGAATCTCGGCGTCGTCTCTGTGGACGACCGTTCCTACGTCGTATGCGATGTTCCCGGATTGATCGGCGGTGCGAGCGAGGGCAAGGGCTTAGGTATCCAGTTCCTCCGGCACATCGAACGCTGCGGCGTACTCCTTCATCTGCTCGATGTCAGTCGTGCATTGGGGGAGGGCAATGTGCTCGATCCGCAGATTCTCCTCGCAGATTACAAGACGATTCGCGCGGAATTGGAGGCGCACTCCCCCACGCTCTCGCAGAAACAGGAATTGGTGCTCCTGAATAAGCACGACCTGGTTGCGTCACACACGGAGGATGCAGTTGCTGCGCTCAAGGAAGCCGGCATCGATGTGTTCATGAGCATCTCTGCGGCTGCGCACTCCGGAACCGAAGAACTCAAGAAGAAGCTGCTCCCGCTCGTGCTCTCTTTCCGCAAAGCGCAGCTTGAGCCGCGGGAGGAAACGAGCCTCCCGGTGCTGCGCCCCGGTGAGCAGAGCGACCAGATGGGCGCGTACCGCATAGAGCAGCAGGAAGACGGTTCCATCTTCGTGCGAGGCAAGCGGCTGGAACAGTTCGTGCGGATGACCAATTTCGAGAGCATCGGCGGCGTGCGGCGGTTCAAGGATGTCTTCGAACGCATCGGTCTGCTGCGTGCGATCAGATCGGTACGCAAGGAAAGCGAGGCAGCGGTGTACGTTGCGGGAATCCGGATAGATGAGTACCTCTAGCATCTCCTCTTTATGCCACCAGATGCTGCGAAATCACGGCGCTACGCCGAACTGGATGCACTGCGCGGCATCGCAGTCTTCCTGATGATCGCGTATCACGCGCTCTTCGACTTCTCATACTTCTTTGCATTCCACATTCCGTTCGGGCTGGAGGCATGGTCGTTCCTTCCGCCGATCATTGCATCGATCTTCCTCGGTCTCGTCGGCATGAGTGCGGCGATTTCCTGGCAGAGAACCCCCCCCTCGCTGCGCATGGGTAAAACTCTGCGCCGAGCCGCCGTTCTGCTTGGCGGCGCATGCGTGATCACGGCGGTTACGTGGATTCTTGAGCCCGAAGGACCAATCCTCTTCGGCATCCTCCACTTAATCGGCGTCGGCGTTTTCCTGCTCCTCCCCTTCTACAAACTCGGCAAATGGAATGTGCTTGCCGGATTTGCTTTTGTTCTGATCAGTGCAGCCATGCGGTATACCTATGCGACCACGCTTCTGCTGGTGCCTCTGGGAATTACACCCGTTGCCTACACTGCTTTGGATTACTATCCCGTCTTTCCGTGGTTCGGCGTGATCCTGATCGGCACGGGTCTCGCACATCTGCTCTACATTCCGGAGCGCAGAAACTTTCTTCATAGAGCGGACATCGCCTATCCTCGCGCCCTTACCTGGGCCGGCAGGCATGCGTTCTTCCTCTACTTCATCCACCAGCCGCTGCTCCTTGGCCTTCTGAGTGCGGTAGTGCTGCTCACCTCGAGATAATCGTATTTTCTTTTGAAGAAGTGGCGCTATCGCATACAATGCTTGGCGTGGGGCTGTAGCTCAGTTGGCTAGAGCGTCTGGTTCGCAATCAGAAGGTCGGGGGTTCGATTCCCCCCAGCTCCACCACGCCTCACATGTGAGGCGTGGTCCACCACTACTTGCGCGTCTAAAGCGTCTCTAAACCTAGACCAAGAGGTGCATTGGTGTAATGCGACTCGACTGGTTATTAGGTATAATTTAGTAGCCTCCGCGGTGGAATGGTAGACACATCCACCTTCCGAAGTTCTTAATTTCTGAGGGTTTCGGAAGTGGATGGCTTCACGACCGTGCGAGTTCGATTCTCGTCGGAGGCACCATTCACTAACCAGAAACGGTCTCTTCTATCGGTTGAGAATATAACTTCATTGAAACTGCATCAAAAGGATCGGATTCTTCAACTTCTCCATATATTTCTTTGATCCTTCTTAGATGATCCGATGAAGCGCTATTCTCTATTTGCTCTAAATACGACATCAATTTTGGCATCTGATTAAACGAAAATATTTCAGTATTGTACTTCTGGAACTCAGATTTGGCGGGATTGCTCGTCAATTCACTCTTCCAAGCATTATCAATAATCATTGCATCACAGTACGGCAGATAAGTGGCAATCGCTGCAATATCTGTTGGATCACCTTTTTTCATAGTTTTTCTGGCACTCTTTTCCGCTATAGCGTGCTTAGAGACTGCAGCCCACAGGCGTGGCTCTATATGAATAGCGGGTACATTTTGCTGCAATTCCTCGCTTGCCAGGAAATCTATGACCTGCCTGAGTATTAAAGGATTGGTTATCTCAGAACCGCCCGAAAACAGATCATACACATTATCGATGAGCTCAATGTATGGATGTTCATCCCAAAGTTCATTCACTTTCTCGGCAATTGCAGGAGGAAGAGTGAGTGGAAATTGCTTCATAAGCTTGAGTGTGTATACCCTTCTTATTTCATTACCATAGCCAGAAGCCTCTTTGGTATAGCGGTCTTCAATGGGCAACTTTTCATCTACCCATCCGCTGTAAATTCGCTGGAATTCAACTTCCGAATTATTATTTTGCTCTATCAGCATCCCCTTGTACTCAGGCTTCCAATCATAATCTGTCATCACAGACTTCATGGACCACCTTTCCCATGAATTCACTGTTCCTATTGTTACTTGCTCAGGATCGCCAACAAAGACTGGCTCTAATGGATCACAGGAATGTTTCGCATACTGATAAGCCTGAACCGCCGTGATATCCATCTGCTCGCCAAATTCCACAAAGTTAGAAAGACGTTTATATAACGCCTTCAGTCTCAAGCGTAGTGGATCGGATGCTACGAATGATTCTCTGCGATGAAAAATTGAAAATGGGCAGACAATTAGCTGCAATTTGCGCAATCTATCAAGCTTCTGAAAAAGCAGCTTCCAGTTTTGTTCAACTTCAGCTTCCATTTTGCCCTTTCTAAGTTCTGGCCTAAAAGCCTTTACGATACCACTGAGAATATTCTGATCTAGATAGATGACTTTCTTGCTGATCTTTGGCAATGCAAAAAATCCCGGTTTTGAAGTCAGTTTTCCATTTTTAATCTGGCAATCAGTACATGCACGCAAGTACGCACGAAGCCCTACATGTAATACCCCATACGTCTCTTTTGCACACTTTGGGCAAACGGTAAAAGGCGGCTCTATCGCAGCATCAATCGTCTCAGCCTCGCCTGTTGTCATGAGTGACATATATTGCAGTATACTCTTTGCATGAATCTAAACGAAATGAGTGAAGATATCTGGCGAGAGCTGCACAAGCTAAATTCCATTATGCGGATAAATCGCACTGAATTTCGCATCTGGAAGAAAACATGTTGTGCATATAGAGATCATCAGCTTTATTTCAGCGAAACAGAAGATGCTTTTGTTGAATCCATGATTATGGGCATTGGTCGCCTTTTAGATCGTACTAAAGGTGTCCTAAGCATGGAAAAATGGCTCTTAAAGGGTGCAAAAGCAAATCCGAAGGAGATTGATATGAAAAAGTTGAGAGAGTCAAAAGTGGCATACGATAAATTAGTTCGTTCAGCAGTAGCAAAAACCATTCTTGAAATAAGACATAATTATTATGCCCATGCACAACCAAAATGGGATGTAGAGGAAACTATGAAGCGGATAACTTGGAAACAACTATTTGAAACTATTGAAAGTCTTCAGAATATTTTTAATATGGCAGCATCAGCAGGAATGGGAAATAATTCACTATTTGGTGAAGATACGATTCATATCATGGGTTTCCCCGCGAGTAATATCGAGAAAGATGTTGAGGCTATGCTTTTGGCTATTGAGAAGGAATGTCATTCTGATGAGAACCATCAATCGCAAATTGAGCGCGCTCAAATGCGTCATGAAGAGAAAAAATAACTTAACATTGATAAAATATCATCATGCCAAATACACCTACCCAAATTAAAGAACCAATTTCCTTCGCCATCTACGCCCGCAAATCCGAAGAAGCCGACGAACGACAAGCCCTCTCGATTGATTCGCAGCTAAAGGAGTTACAGGCGGTTGCAGAACGCGATGGGCTGAATATCGCCACCACACATACCGAAGCGCATTCCGCACTGATGGCACTCCGGCTGACCGCCGATGCGCGTTTGCAACCGTGTCTCCTGCGGGAAGACGTCTGCCTCGATACCAAGCAGCTTCCAGAGCGCGAAAAGCTCGAAAGACTGATCGCCAACGTTCTGAAAGTGTACGAAAGCGCGTCGTTTCACGCGGGACCGGACAAGAAGTAAGGACGAAGGGTAGACAGAGAGATGTACTGGGACTTGTTCCAAGCACAAGGCTCTACTCCCCGTGGGTAGAGCCTTTTTTTAAATGCATTGCACGGAAGATGATATCTTTGATGGAATCGAGCATTGGTACGGGACATGGCTTACCTGCGTCCAAATCCCACCAATCGAAATGGGAATGCTCTTCAGAAAGTTTTACTTCATCGTGCGTCGGCTCAATGAGGAAATTGAACTGTCGCACTGTTTGTCCTGAAGGAGACACCGCATTGAAGTGACCGAGGTATTCCTTCAACGTCCCGATTCTGAGATTGGTTTCCTCAAACAACTCCCTTTCCAGCCCTTGTAAAATGGTCTCGCGCGGATCGATCCCACCACCAGGGATTTCGTAGTACCCGGGGAGAAATTCGTCATTCAGTGATCTGCTAACAATCAGTATCCGATTTCTCACAATCACAGCCGCACCCGCAAGCAACTTACCGACCTGATCTGCGGTCGCTTCGCTCTGCAGGTTCCCGGCGAGTTCTTCCATTTCTTTTGCAAAATTCATATGATTATGATATCAATTTATAATTGTAAGTCAAAGTTTGTCAATAATTGGTCGCCATAGACCAAGAGGCACAAATTTTTGGAAACCCTGAAGGTTCGATTCCCCCCAGCTCCACCATTCGACTCGTCGTTCGCTTTCAGCGAACTCCTCGCTCATGGTAAACCATTCAATTCTCCAAAAAGTCGAATGACCCTGAGTGAGCACGAACAAAGTGAGTGCGAATTGAAGGGCCAACCCGACTCGTCGTTCGCTTTCAGCGAACTCCTCGCTCATGGTAAACCATTCAATTCTCCAAAAAGTCGAATGACCCTTCACGCCTGCCTCTTTTTTGTCTTCCTGCGCCGTGCGCCGGGCGCACATACGCCTTTCTGCGATGGGATTCCTATGATCACAGTGGTCCCTTTTCCTCGCTCCGTTTCGATACGAATCGTTCCTCCCATGTGCTGCAGGATGCCTTTCGCAATGTAGAGACCGAGTCCCATGGCATCGGGATTCACCAGCCAGCTCTCTTTGCCTACGTAGAAGTGTTCGAAGACGTGCGGCAGGTCCTCGTCGCTTATCCCTATGCCGCTATCCTGCACCTGAATTTCTACGCCCGTTTTCTTCTGCGCGACACTGACGTGCACCGCTTTCTTGGAGAACTGAATCGCGTTCGCCAGCACTTCATACAATGCGCCCTCCAGCGCATTCTCGTCGACTGCAATCGTGACGGATGCCGGACAGGTGATGCGCACTGCTCTCTTCTGGCACTTCTGTACCGCGCTCCGAATGATCCCGCGCAGTTGCGCGCAACGCTTCTTGTGGCGGCCTATGCGCCTCGGTATGGCACCGGCGCGCTGGACCATCCGCAGGATGGAGCTCAGCCTCTCAATCCCCTCTTCCAGATCCTTGATCTCCCCGCGCACTTCTTTGCTCCCGCCCGCCGCACGCAGCTTCTCCTTGAGGATCTCTGTGGTAAATTTGAAGATGCTCAGGGCATTGCCGACCCTGTGGAGCGTCAGTTGCGCCAGCCACATGCGTTCCGCCTCTATTCTCTTGGTTGCCAGCATCTTCCGCTGCCGCGCGATGACAATGATCACGCTGACCACGATGATTGCCATCGCCAGGAGGAGCACGAACGCGATGGGAGAGAAGACCTGGCGTACCTGCTGCCTGTATTCATCGGCAAGCATATCAATACCCAGCGTCCCCGTTACCCTGCCGTCACTGGTGCGTATGGGCGTATACCCGGAGAGGAAGGTGCCCCACTTATCGCTCGTCAATTCCTGGTCGACCGATGGCCGCTTGAAGGCATTCCCCTGCAGTTCCGGCACTCTCTCCACGTTGTACGGCTCACCGGGCAGCGGTACCGCCTCTTCTTCACTGATGATGCCGTCGCCGTCCTCATCGAGCTCTGCTTCCGTGAGGTACGCGTCTGCATCCACAACGAACGTCACGATATTCGGGTCCTCTGTCTGCCGCATGATGTAGACGTACCGAATCGTTGGAATATCCGCGCGTATCTTATTGAGCACTTCCAGCGTCGAGCGGAATTCCGCCGTCTCGACAGAGGATGCGTCCCGGATGCGTTCTACCGCATCGCCGTCTATCTGTTTGGAAGCGACAGTTACGACTGTGCGAATGTGATCTTTGAGCATCGTATCCAGGACATTCTCGCTGCGGTTGTAGAAGAATGTTCCCAGTGCCAGGATTGCAATAATGGCAATGCCGGAGGCTACAACGGTAGCTGCATCGATTTTTCGCACCAGTTTGAGTGTTTGTTGTAGGTTTCTTATGGAAACATTATACAATATTTCTTGTGAAATTGGAAGACGCAGGAATGCGTTCTTTTGCACTTCTCATGCGCGGGGGCTCTTGCTACAGTACGTCACGTGGCCCGGTAGCTCAGTTGGTAGAGCACTCGCCTGAAGAGCGAGGTGTCGCCAGTTCGATCCTGGCCTGGGCCACCATCCGTCTTCGCTGCGCTACGCCGTGATGGTTTGATCCCAAGGCACGGCGAAGCCGAAGGCATAGACGGCCTGGCCTGGGCCACCATCCGTCTTCGCTGCGCTACGCCGTGATGGTTTGATTCCAAGGCACGGCGAAGCCGAAGGCATAGACAGTATGACTTGTGAACAATCCCACAGTTTCGGGCTCCATATTGGTTGTTTTACAATAATTTTGATTTTCTTGCAAATGTAAAAGCTTCTGTGGTAATGTACGCACGCAGATGTTTCTGTAGACTTCGGTTTCTACTCTTCCGTGTCATTTCCCCATTCTTCTATGTCTCCCCGCATTCCTGGTTCCAATACTGTTTGGTTCGGCGTCTCGATGGTGCTCGTCGGACTCGTGATCGGATATGGCGTCTCTGTCGGTTTCGGAGGAATGACTATTGCAGAGCTTGTTGGCGTTTCCAATGAACCCGAGAGTGTCTTCACCGCCTATGCAGCAGAGCTGAAGCTCAACAAGCGCAGTTTTCAGAAGTGCATGGAAAATGGCACCTACACGGTCAAGATCAAGGAGCAGATGGATAGAGGAGCGGATGCCGGCATTAACGGAACGCCGGGGAACATCCTCGTCAATAACGCCACGGGAGAAGCAGTCATCGTCTCCGGCGCGCAGCCCCTCCAGAACTTCAAGAACATGCTGGAAGCCATGCGCAGCGGCGAACTTCCGGAAGAGGTGGAATTCGCACAGAATGTCCCACCCATTGATCTTGCAACGGATCATATCCGCGGAGACAAGAACGCTGCATACTCGCTCATAGAGTACTCTGATTTCGAGTGTCCGTTCTGCGCGCGCCACTGGCCGACAATGAATCAGCTGATTGCCGATGATTCGGATGTGAACTGGGTGTACAGGCACTTCCCGTTGGGTTTTCACCCGCAGGCGCAGCCGGCTGCAGAAGCGAGCGAGTGCGCCGCGGAGCAGGGCAAATTCTGGGAGTATGCGGACCTGCTGAGCGAGAAAGGCGTGAACTAAGCTTTCTTTCCTGCATCGTAGAGGGAAACAAGGCGAGCAATCGCCTTTTTTCTCCTCTCTGTATTCTCGGATTGAATGATAGTGAATTTAGTTTCTAGCGACCTTGAAGGACGCTATACTAGAACCTCTTTCTCTCACCGATCCTATGCTGAAATTCTCACATCTGACACTCGTTGCATCCTGCACGTTCCTGGTTGCATGCTCTCCCCTGGGAAATACTCCCCCCTCTGAGGAGGAACAGTCTCCTTCACCCGCGAACGGAGGAGAAACTGCCCAGGAGGATTCAGCGCCAAGAGAGACGCCGAACGTGACCTACAAGGGCATCGTACAGCCTGCGGGAATCAGCATCTACCAACAGGGCAGCCACAGGCTCGTACTGGATGATAACCGATTCATTCTCCTGGAAAGCGCCCAAGTGGATCTGAACGGGTACGTCGGTGAGAGTGTGGAGGCATTCGGATCCATCCGTCCCACGGTGGAAGAAGGCGGCATCATCATGAGCGTAGAGAATATTCGCCTGGAAGCGCAGGACGTTGAGGAGGATTCCGAGGCGGAAGAAGCATCTGTATCGGAAGAATCCACGCAAGGAGATGAGAACGACGGCGGGGATTCTGTAGAGGAAGAGACCTCGGAGGATCTGCTAGTAGAGGAAGAGGAAGCAGATACGTCGAGCATTCCGACAGAGACCGATACGACAGACGAACCGGAGAACGGTCTCTTGGACAGCGATGTGAACGAACCGACGGTTCTCCCGCTCTCCGCGGACAAGCTGGAGAGCGTCATTGCAATGTCCAAGGATTCCTACTCTCCCGAACGATGGACGCAGCAGTACTGCACGGGCCACATCGGTTTCTGCATGCCCGTCCACAAGAATTGGTGGTACAAGTCCTTCGGCAACACCACGACGAACCTCTGGCAGGTTGAGCTGCGCAATATGCCGATCGAGCAGATTGGCGATGGGGTGATTACGGTCAAGCTCGTTTCTGGCACTGCCGCATCCGTGGATGCGACAGATGTGCAGGTACGCGTACAGGGCGATCAGGTGACAGGATATCGCTCATGGGAAGGCGGGACGCACTTCGAAATTGTTGCCGATGCTCGCCTTGTCGAGGCTGTCACGTACATCACGGAACACGTCACTCCGTACCAGGAGTAGCTTCATGCAGGGGTACGCGTTACACTAGAGCCATGCCGCTCTACTCCTACAGTGCACTCAATGAAAAGGGAGCCAGGATGCATGGGACTCTAGACGCCGTTTCCATTGATGAAGCGCAGGCTGCCATCAGGAAGCAGGGTCTCACGCCGGAGGAAGTATTTCAGATTTCCTACGATGCTTCGAAGGACGCGGCGTACGGGGATGTCGCCTCGGAACAATCGCCTGCGCAATGGCAGACGGAGACAGATGCCTCCAGTCCCGCTCTTCCCACGGCAGCAGAAGCACACTCCTCCTGGTGCCTGGAAAAGGAAGCTCCTCGCGAAGACCCAGTACGCAAAATATACTATCCGTTCACAGATACGCTCCGGCTCTACGCCGGATGGTTGCTTGCGTGGTATGCGGTCGTGTACGCACTCGGGTACTACCAATCCACGAGGAATCTGCCATTCGAAGTCCCATACCTCATGGGTATCTATACCTCCCCGCTCGTTCTCTCCTTCACGCTCGCCTCTTTCCTCTTCCTCCTTGCAACCAGCCTGCACAGGCTGGTGGGACGCGGCGTATTCGCCGGCATTTTCTTTGGGCTCTTGGGCATCGCGCTCTTTGTTCTCTACAGAATGAATGTTTGAGCAGCTGTCCTCTGATTCCTGATAGCTACAATCCCAGTTGCTTGCGAATTTCGTCCGCCTGCGCGCCCTCAGTCTTCTTCGCCTGGTCCTGCACGGTAATGGCTTGCAAATCGCGCCAGTCATCTGCGTGCTTCTGCTCCAGTTTCTGCAGCTGCAACAGGTGTTTCGGCGACAGTTCACTGAACTTCCGTCTCTCCTCGTCGAGGATTTTCTGCAGTTCGTCTAGCTGGAACTGGCTTAATTTGGGGATTGCCTGGATGATGCGCCACTTCTCATCGCGCGTGAGCGAGATGCTCCCGCGCAGCAGATTGAGGAACTGCTGCTCGTCGAACTTCGCCTCTGGATGGGCAGGAACTACGATATTGTCATTCGTGAGCTTGCTGGAGATGTCGCCGAAACGGTAGTCCTTCACTTCACCCAGTACGCGCAAATCCTCGTCGTCGTATCCCATTTCCTTGGTTGCCTGCGTTCCCGGCGGCGGAGGCGGCGGTCCCTGATCCTGCGGCGGCTCTGCGGCGGGAGGCTGTCCTCCTGCCTGGCTTGCGGATTGCGCAGTCGCTCCCTGCTGACCCGGAGGCGGCGGGGGCGAGGCGAATACCTGCGTCGGATCCAGCCCTTCAGAAGGCACTGAATCTCCTGGGCGAGGCGGCGGAGTTGGCTGCGCGCCTGCCGGAGGTGGTGTTGCTTGATCGGTCATTTGACAAATGGGAATCTTCTGAATCAGTCTAGCAGCCTCGTACGGTCTGACAACAGAAAATCCGTTCCTCTACGAAGAAAACCCCCTACTCCAAGCGAGAGGGGGTTTCTCCTGCCATACATACCCTAAGACTCTCCTGTCGTGCCCTGTGTGAGCACCTGCGTTGCCCGTGTGGCAGTATCTGCAACACGCGATGCAACTGCTGCCTGTGTCTGCAGCGAGTATGTGCCATCCTGATGGCTGGTGAGCCTGGCACCTTGCGGAATTTCTTTCTGATTCTCGTACCTGATGCCACCAGGGACAGAACCATCACGGATTGGGAGGATATTCACCATGGGATAGGGGGGAAAGATATAAAAGAAAACCCCCGCTTTCGCGAGGGTTCATGGTGGCTAGAGTGGAGAGTATTACGTGCGTTTCAGCCAACATCCTCGCGGAGCGGTTTCCATCATCATCGCCATCATCATGCCCGCGGAGGTGTATGCCTGTTGCACGAGACAGATCATACGCAGGTCTTTTCGTATGTCAATGTTTGTGCTCAGCCCATCACCCCCTGCGCGTCGCGCATGCCCAGTGCGCGCTGCGCCGCGCGCCTGGCACGAACCACGAGCTCCGGGTTGAGCAGGCCTCCGAGCCGGAAATCCGGAATGCCGCTCTGGCGCAGGCCAAAGAGCTCGCCGGGGCCGCGGATCTGCAGGTCGATCTCTGCGAGCAGGAACCCCGAGTCATGTTCCTCCATCGCACGGAGGCGCGGTGACCTAGCCTGCTCGGTGGTTGTGGTGAACAGGAAACAGTAGCTCTTCTCTTCTCCGCGCCCCACGCGCCCGCGGAACTGGTGCAGCTGCGCCAGCCCGAACCGCTGCGCCCCCTCGATGACGATGATAGTGGCGTTCGGTACATCGATCCCTACCTCTATGACAGAAGTCGAGACCAGAATGTCGCTCTTCCGATTTTTGAAGAGCTGCATCGTTTCCTCCTTCTCCGCCGGTTTCATCCTGCCGTGCAACGGAGCAATGCGACGGTGGGGAAAACCTTCCTTCAGCCGTTTCACCTCCTGTTCCACGTTCTTCACTTCCGCCATTTCCTCGTGCTCCGATTCCTGGATGAGCGGGCAGATGACGAAGATCTGCCTCCCCTCATCAATCTGGTGATCGATGAATTTCTCCACCTGGGAGCGATCGCTCGGCGCAACGACTTTCGTATGGATCGGCTGCCTGTTGCCCGGTTTCTCCAGGAGGACGGAGAGATCGTGGTGCCCGTACGCGGTGAGCGCGAGCGTGCGCGGAATCGGCGTGGCGGTCATGGAGAGGAAGTGAGGATTCCCCTTCTCCTTGAGCTGTTCGCGCTGGGCAACGCCGAACCGGTGCTGCTCGTCCACGATCACGAGCTGCAAGTTGCGAAACTGCACCTGTTCCTGAATGAGCGCATGCGTGCCGATCACCAGATCAATCGTTCCCGTGGAGAGCCCCTGCTTCACTTTGCGCGCCTCCGGCACGGGCAGGGATCCCGTGAGCAGGGTGATGGAAGGGTGTTTCATGCGCAGCGTTCCTTCCGCCCCGCGGTGCTCCAGATACGTGTGGAAGCTGATGAGCGTCTTGCCGATCGAAGCCACATGCTGCCTCGCCAGCACTTCCGTGGGAACCATGAGCGCGCACTGTCCGCCGTGCCGGATGACGTTCGCAAGCACCGCAGTCGCGACGAGCGTCTTGCCCGATCCCACATCCCCTTCCAGCAGGCGGGACATCGGGCGGTCTTTCTCCATATCTTTGAGAATCTCGTAGATGGCGATCTTCTGGCTCCCCGTCGGCGTGAAGTTGAGTGACTGGAAGAACGCGCGAATGAGCTCCACATCCATGGGAATCTTCAGGCGTTCCTGCGTTTCCCCCTGCCACTCCTTCTTCTTCCGCAGCACGTCGCACTGCATGAGGTACATCTCCTCGAATGCCATGCGCTGCCTCGCGCGTTCCACCTCCTCTCCCTTCTCTGGAAAGTGGAGTGCGCGAATCGCTTCCTTCCTCCCCATCAATGCTTCTTCCTCCAAGACTTCTGCGGGAAGATTTTCCTTCAGCTGCTCGATTGCCTCACGTACGAGCGCCATCTTCTCCCGCAGCCACTTGGTATTGATCAGGTCGTGCTCCGGATAGATGGGAACGAGCCTGCCCGCATGGACGAGATTCTCCCGCACGGCGGATTCAAACTGGGGGCTCTGGATCTGCAATCGTGTCCCCTTGCGCACCAATTTGCCCGTGAGAACGACGGGATCGCCTTCTTCAAGCATGCGCATCACGTGCGGCTGATTGAACCACACGGCTTCCGCCGCGGAGTTCTCCGTATCCGTGAACTGCCCCGTCACGATGAATTTGCCGCCGCGGATACGTACGCGCTTCAAGCTGTGGATCGTCCCGCGGAACGTTGCTTTCTGGTCGAGCGGCACCGTGCGCAGCGTTTGGATGGCTGTCAGGTCTTCATATGCGCGCGGCAGGTACAGGAAGAAATCTTCCACAGTGCGCATTCCCATGCCCTCCAGTGCCGCAAGGTGTTCCTTGGTCGTCTTGAGGACTGCCGACAGAGGCGTAGAGAGACGCATGTGCAGATGCAGTATAGCCAAACTCCGGTGATTTTCCTGCTTCAGCCTTCGCCTGTCCCTTCAGCGTACGCGCTCACGGGCTCTTCCTGGTGGCAGAGATCGAAACAGCCTGTCAGTTCGATTGCACCGATCAGCGCGAATCGTGCATCGGCTCCGATGTCCGAAATCCCAAGAGAGATGGTTTTATCAGCATTCTGCCTCACCTGGAGAGAATCAAATCCCTCATTGATTTGCCTCTGCGCGATCGCAGCTACATCGGGCGCTATACCGGCTTTGGTTCTCACAATAACTTCTACAGGCTTACTCATAAAGTGCGTAGGAATGAAGTAATGATACAATGATACTTTGCAATAAAATATTTATAGAGTCAATTATCTTCTGTGGCACTTTCTTGTTCCTGGCTTGCCATGGCTTGCCATGAGGCCGCCGCAGGCGGCCGAATGGTCGAGTACTGGCAGCACAACTCCAACGACCATCGCGGCGTAGTCAGCCGCGGCTGACGAAGCCGGATGGTCGGGGCGGCGCGACTCCGAAACCCGAAGGGTCCCTTTCAGGGCGCGCGACCCCCTGCTCCCAAAGCAGGTACTCTAGGCCCGAAGGGCCCTCTTAGAGGCCAACTGAGCAAATCTGATTTTACTTTCAGTAGAATTGCATGTTTTTCCAGATAGCCAGCAGGATGTTTTAGATGCCATTCGCGTTTCATGGCTTCTTGCCTTGAAGTAACTTCTTCAAAATAAGCCAGTGTTAACGGTCTGTAAGGTTTTGTTGAGCGAACGCGCCCTGCAGCATGGATTTGTATGCGTTCCTGAAGTTGCAGAGTCGTCTGGCCGATGTACCACCAGTTAGGTTTCTTCTCCGAATGCAAAATATAGACGTATGCCATGGTTACAGCTGTTTACATTGCTGGTCGGGGCGGCGCGACTCCGAAACCCGAAGGGTCCCTTTCAGGGCGCGCGACCCCCTGCTCCCAAAGCAGGTACTCTAGGCCCGAAGGGCCCTCTTAGAGGCCAACTGATCCTATCTGATTTCAATTCCTGCAGAATTGCATGTTTTTCCAGATAGCCAGCAGGATGTTTGAGATGCCATTCGCGTTTCATGGCTTCTTGCCTTGAAGATACTTCTTCAAAATAAGCCAGTGTTAACGGCCTGTAAGGTTTGGTTGAGCGCACGCGCCCCGCAGCATGGATCTGTATGCGTTCTTGAAGTTGCAGAGTCGTCTGGCCGATGTACCACCAGTTAGGTTTCTTCTCCGAATGCAAAATATAGACGTATGCCATGGTTACAGCTGTTTACATTGCTGGTCGGGGCGGCGCGACTCGAACGCGCGACCCCCTGCTCCCAAAGCAGGTACTCTAGCCAACTGAGCTACGCCCCGACGGAAAGAAGTATAAGTGCGAAATGAAAAGGAAGAAACAAGGAAACCGGATTTCATTTTTCACTTTTTATTTCCTGTAGAATACATCTCCCACGGTTCGATTCCGTTCACCATACATGCGCTGGACAGTCCTCACCGCCTCCAAGAGTTCCGGCATCGGCGAAGGCCTTACCTACGAAGGTGATGCGGATGTATCGCCCGGGAGCTACGTGCGCATACCGCTACGCAGGCGGATGGTGGATGGCATCCTGCTTGCGCGTGCGCAGCAGCAGGAGAAGGAAGCATTCGCGATTCTGAAGATAGAGTCCGTTCTCGGCAACCGCCCGCTCCTTACAGAACCGCAGATGAAGACGCTCGAGTGGATGGCGAGTTACTACCGCTGCTCTCTGCGCCAGGCGCTCCAGGCGTGGCTCCCCTCCCCGCCGTGGACAACTCTCCTCCCGCAGAAAACGCTGCACGTTACGCTCCTCAAACCGGAGGAGCCTGTGCGTGGCACGCGCCAGCGCGATGTGCTCGATCTTCTCTCTTCAAAAGGATCCATGCCACTCGCCGTATTGCAGGAAGAAACGGGAGTAAGCAGGGCAGTGATCAACGGCCTTACGAAACGCGGCATCATCGAGATGACAGAAATCGCCGAATCGGCGCAGGAGATTCCTCCACCTGTCGTCTCTCCTCCCGCACTCACTCCCGCGCAGGTGCTCGTGCATGCCGAAATGCGGGGAGACAGGCGTCCCACGTTGCTCTTCGGCGTCACGGGGAGCGGCAAGACGGAAGTCTACGCCGCACTCATCGCGGACTGTGTCCGCGAGGGAAAACAGGCAATTCTGCTCGTGCCGGAGATCCTGCTCACCGAACACTGCATCCACCGATTCCAGCGGCTCCTTGGCGAAGAGCATGTTGCCGTGTGGCACAGCCGCCTCACCGGCGCGCGGCGGCGTGCGACCTGGCGCCGTATCCATAACGGGGAAGTGTCGCTCGTCATCGGTTCACGGTCGGCGCTCTTTACGCCTCTCCAGAATCTTGGGCTTGTGATTCTGGATGAGGAACATGAGTGGACGTACAAGAACGAACAGACGCCGCGCTACCACGCGCGCGAAACCGCGGAGACGCTCTGCCGCCATGCGGGCGCCAAGCTGGTGCTGGGTTCCGCAACGCCGTCACTGGAAACATGGGCGCGGGCGAAGGAAGGACGTTACCATCTTGTTCGGCTCCCGGAGCGGTACTTGAGCCAGCCGTTCCCCGCCGTGCGCATCGTCGATCTGGCACAGGCGCAGTGCGGTTCCCTCTACCCGCTCTCCCCTTCTCTGCTTGCCGCCATTGAGGAACGCCTGCAGAAGAAGGAACAATCCATCCTCTTCCTCAATCACCGCGGTATCGCGAGCGCACTCCTCTGCCTGGATTGCCGCAGGCGCGTCGTTTCGCCCGATTCGCGCCTCCCGTTCACCGTTCATAGAATTCCGGGGAATGAGCTCAGGCTGGTTGACCACACGACAGGGCTCACACTGCCTGTTCCGACTGCGTGTCCCGCTTGCGGGTCCGTGCGATTGCACTGTATCGGCGCAGGAACACAGAAGGTGGAAACCTTGCTCAAGCAGCGGTTTCCGGAGGCACGGTTGCTGCGCGCGGACAGCGACACGCTGCAGCACCCGGAACAGATGCGGCAACTCCTCGCATCCATGCGCGAACGGCGAGCGGATATCCTGCTCGGCACGCAATCGGTGGTGAAAGGGCTCGATCTGCCGCAGGTGACGCTCGCCGCCGTGCTGCTTGCGGATATTGGCCTCTCGCTCCCGCACTTCCGCGCTGGCGAACGCATCTTCCAGCTCCTCTCCCAGCTCACCGGCAGGAGCGGAAGGTCCAAGCCCGGCGAAGTGATCATTCAGACCTACCGTCCCGACGCGCCGGAAGTCCTCCTGGCTGCAGGCCACAACGCGGAGAAGTTCCTGGATGACGAGCTCGCGCTCCGCATCCACGCGGGGTATCCCCCTGCGGCGAAACTGATCCGCCTGCTCCTGCGCGGGAGCAATGTGCAGCAGCGCGCAACGGTGCTTGCCTCCAACCTGAAGCAGACAGCCGAATCACAGCACCTTCCCCTCACGATCAGCAGCGCAGCAACCATCTTCGGTGGAGGGAAGTTGTGGCACATTCTCATTCGCGGTGCGCAGCCGGAAGCACTCCTGCAACAGGCGGATGTGCAGGATGCTGTGGTGGATGTCGATCCGATTGAGTGCGTATAGAAGTACGGAACAATGTTCCATTGTTTCAATTCCTAAACAGCAGCTCCTCGCGTAGATTATCTGTCATGAAACGCACCATCCCCTTCGCCGTCCTTCTACTCTGTGCCTCAATCGCCGCTCCGGTTTCCGGTGCGATGATCAAAGGAGGCGAAATCCTCTCCATCGATCAGTCGATTGATGACGACCTCTACGTCGCCGGCGGTCAGCTGGATATTCTCAAGGACGTCGGCGGAGACCTGATTGCCGCGGGAGGAGAAATCACCATTCGCGGCAACGTGGAAGAAGACCTCACTGTTGCGGGCGGTCGGGTGTACCTCCAGGGGAAAGTGGGAGATGACCTGCGTGCCGCAGGAGGCGAAGTACGCATCAGCGGTACGGTGACAGACGACGTGTTCGTCGCAGGCGGGAGGGTGGAAATCACCGAGGGTTCGATCATCAACGGCGACTTGCGCATTGCCGGAGGAGACGTGTACATCAACGGAACCGTGCGGGGAGACATCGATGTCCGCGGCGGCAGGGTGATCCTGCGCGGCGTCGTCAGCGGGAACCTCGATGCCAGTGCAGACTTCATTGCCATCCATGCCAGAATCAGCGGCACGTCCAAGCTCGTCGCTGAGGAGCTAGGCATTGGTTCCACTGCCCATTTCCTCGATGACGTGGAGTACTGGCAACAGGAAGGGCAACTTGACTTCGCACCGTACCTGGAGGGTGCTGGTGCTTCCTACAATCCGAAGCTCGCCCGTTCGACCGTCGTTCAGAGGGAGGAAGCTGTCCGCAAGTTCCTCTCCATGGCATTCCTCACCCACCTCGTCTTCTCCGTTCTCTTCGCGGCATTCTTCATCGCGGTCATCGCCTTCTTCACCAAGAGCACGTTCACCGATGCGGCAAAGAGGCTCAAGAAGCATCCCGGCAAGAGCATGCTCACGGGATTCCTCTATTTCGTCGCCACGCCCATCGCCATCCTGCTCCTCCTGCTCTCGATCATCGGCATTCCCATCTCCCTCTTCTCCGGCGTGCTCTACGGTTTCTCCATCTACTTCTCCAAGCCGATCACCGCCATGGTCGCGGCGAGGTACGTTGAGATCAAAAAGGGCAAGAAGAACGGCATGTGGCGCTTCATCGCCCTGAGTATCCTCTTCTACCTGCTCCTCAAACTCATCTCGTACATTCCGATTCTGGGGTGGATTATCGTGATCCTCTGCGTCTTTGCGGCTTATGGTTCGGTGATCCTGATGAAGTGGGAGAAATTCCACAGGGCGCACTGATACGGTTTCGCGATGAAAACGATAGGAATGTTTGCTGTAAGCATATGTAGCGATTCGAATGCGAAGCCGTATGATATTTCGTTGACGAGGAGCCGTTATCACTCTACAATTGCGAGTGATAATTTCCTCCTGCGTGTATGAATTTCTCAAACTACACGACAAAGGCGGCAGAGGCAGTCCAGGGCACCATGCAGCTGGCGGGCAAACTGGAGCAGCAGGCGCTTTCGCCGCTGCACCTGCTCCTCGTCCTCCTGGAGCAGAAAGAAGGGCTCATCCCCACGCTGCTCCAGAAACTGGAGAAAGACGCCACCTCTATCGCATCCGTGGTACAGAAGGAGGTTGCTGCGCTCCCGCGCGTCACGGGTGGCGGCCAGCCTTACCTGACGCCGGAACTCAAGAGCGTGCTCGACCAGGCGGAATCGGAAGCGGGGAAACTCCGCGATGAGTACATCTCCACCGAACATCTCTTCCTCGCGCTCCTCGACCAGAAGGAAGCGCGCAAGATCCTCGATCTGGATCGCAACGAGGCGCTGCGCGTCCTTACCGAACTGCGCGGCAACCAGCGTGTCACGGATCCCGATCCCGAGAGCAAGTACCAGTCGCTGGAGAAGTACACGATCGATTTCACCAAGCTCGCACGCAGCGGAAAGATCGATCCGGTGATCGGGCGCGATGAGGAAATCCGCCGGATCATGCAAATTCTCTCTCGCAGAACGAAGAACAATCCCGTCCTGGTGGGCGAAGCCGGCACGGGGAAAACGGCGATTGTGGAAGGGCTCGCCAAGAAGATCGTGGATGGCGACGTGCCCGACACCCTCAAGAGTAAGCGCATCCTCGCCCTCGATATGGGCGCACTCGTCGCCGGTACCAAGTACCGCGGCGAGTTCGAAGACCGCCTCAAGGCGATCATGAAGGAAGTGGAAGCTTCTGCGGGACAGATCATCCTCTTCATCGACGAACTGCACACCATCGTCGGTGCGGGAGCCGCGGAGGGAGCCATGGATGCCGGCAATCTCCTCAAGCCCGCACTCGCGCGCGGCGCGCTGCACACCATCGGCGCCACAACGCTCAAGGAGTACCGCAAGTACGTGGAGAAAGATGCTGCGCTTGAGCGCAGGTTCCAGCCCGTCACAGTGAACCCCCCGTCCGTGAAGGATGCCATCTCGATCCTCCGCGGCATCAAAGAGAAGTACGAGGTGCACCACGGCGTGCGCATTCAGGATAATGCTGTCGTAGCGGCCGTGTCGCTCTCCGACCGCTATATCTCCGACCGTTTCCTGCCCGATAAGGCAATTGACCTGATGGACGAGGCGGCATCCGTGCTGCGCATAGAGATGGACAGCAAGCCGACGGATTTAGACCAGCTCGACCGGCAGATCCGCCAGCTCACCGTGGAGCGCGAGGCGCTCAAGAAAGAGAAAGATGACCTGAGCAAGAAACGCCTCAAGGATATCGAGAAGGAGCTTGCGGAACTCAGCGAACGGCAGAAGGAACTGGATGTGCGCTGGCAGAATGAGAAGAAGGTCATTGATGTGATTAAGACGTCGGGCAAGGGCATCGATGCCCTCCGGGCGGAGTCCGAGCAGGCGGAGAGGAACGGCGAACTTCAGCGCGTTGCGGAGATTCGCTACGGCAAGATCCCCGAACTGGAGAAGGCGATCGAGAAGGCGCAGAAGGAGTTGCAGAAGATTCAGAAAGGTAGCCCCATCCTGCGGGAGGAGGTGACGGAAGAAGACATCGCCCGCGTCGTTTCGCGCTGGACGGGAGTCCCCGTGAGTAAGATGCTCATGGAGGAATCGCAGAAGCTCGCGCAGATGGAGGAAGATCTCAGCAAGCGCGTCATCG
Source organism: Candidatus Peribacteraceae bacterium (assembly GCA_028699155.1). Taxonomy (GTDB): domain Bacteria; phylum Patescibacteriota; class Gracilibacteria; order Peribacterales; family Peribacteraceae; genus STF1-71. The sequence goes on from JAQVVD010000009.1 coordinate 41,737, forward strand.
GGCAGGAGCGGGCGATCAAAGCGGTCTCGAATGCTGTGCGCAGAAGCCGCGCTGGCATTCAGGAGGAGAACCGGCCGATCGGTTCTTTCCTCTTCCTCGGCCCGACAGGAGTCGGGAAGACCGAACTCGCCAAGGCGCTCGCCGAATTCCTCTTCAATGATGAGAACCTGATCACGCGCATCGACATGTCCGAGTATACGGAGAAACACTCCGTCGCCCGGCTGGTGGGATCGCCTCCGGGGTACGTGGGATACGAGGAGGGCGGCCAGCTGACGGAAGCGGTGCGAACGCATCCCTACACCGTGATCCTGCTCGATGAGATCGAGAAGGCGCACCCGGAAATCTTCAACATCCTGCTGCAGGTGCTGGAAGACGGGCGGCTCACCGACGCCAAGGGGCGTACGGTGAATTTCAAGAATGCGGTCATCATCATGACGAGCAACCTGGGGAGCGACGTGATCATGAGTTTCGCCGAGAAGAAGAAAAAGGACAGCGCGGTGCTCGATGCCGTCTTCTCGCCGGAAGGCGAAGTGCAGAAGATCCTGCGTGCATGCTTCCGGCCGGAGTTCCTCAATCGCATCGATGACATCATCGTCTTCGATGCGCTGACCAGAGAGCAGATTGCGCAGATCGTCGATCTGCAGGTGGCAAGGGTCGCACGGCGGCTCGAGCAGCAGGGCATCACGCTCGATGTCTCGAAAGCGGCGGCAGAGTACCTCGCGCAGAAAGGTTACGATCCGGCATACGGTGCGCGTCCGCTCAAGCGCCTGATCCAGAATGAGATCTTAGACGAACTCTCGCTCCAGATCATCGAAGGCAAGGTGCAGGATGGCGATACCGTCTCGATCGGCGTGAAGGATGGCAAAGTGAGTTTTAAGAAGAAGTAGCCACCCGCAGCCCGTAGAGCGCAATTCCCATCGCAATGCTCACGTTGAGCGATTCCTTCTTCCCCAGGAGCGGAATCTGCACCACGTCATCGCAAAGATTGAGGAGTTCTTTGGAAACGCCGAGCACTTCGTGCCCCACGATGAGGCAGATCTTCTCCGGCGGCACGTAGCTTCTAAGTTCTACTGCATCTTCCGTGAGCTCCAGCCCGACGATCCTATACTTTGCTTTTTTCAATTTTTGAAGTATCAATTTGGGATCATCGGCATGTTCCCAGGGAATCCAGCCCTCCGCTCCGAGTGCGGTTTTGGAGATTTCCCGCCGGGGAGGAATTGCGGTGTAGCCCGTCAGGTAGAGCTTTTCCACCCCGAAGCAGTCACAGGTACGGAAGAACGCCCCCACGTTCCAGAGGGAACGGATGTTGTGGGCAATGACGGAGATCTTCGGGCGTACGTGCGTGTTCATCGTGGAAGTGTAATTGTATGGCTGGATGGTTGGATGGTTTGGAATTATTTATTCGTTTTCACGATCATACAACCATACAACTATCCAACCATCCAGCCATCAAACAATCAAGCTCTCTACGGGAGCATTGTCAGCCTACTCGCGTGCGGATTTGCAAATATTTCCAGCACGCTCCTCTTGAGGAGTGCTTCCTTCTCCACATTCCTACAGACGTAGCAGATGCCAGACTCGCTCCCCTTGCCCAGTCCCGCTGCGCCCGTATCCGGCACGTCACGGCGCAGCAGCGCGACCGCATCTGTAAAGAGCGGCTCCACCGGCTCCTCCCGTTTCTCCCCTGCATTCCACTGGGAGAACTTGCCGTTCCTCCGCAGGTATGCGATCTCCTTATTGGAATTGAAGAGCGCGATGTGCGAGAGGATCTTGCCCGGTTCGGCAGCCGGCACCGACATGTATCGCATCTGTTTGAGCGTGAGTGACTGCACCAAACGTTTCGCAGCCTGCTCCACCGTTCGCTCCTCGTTATTCACGATCTTCGTATCGATGAAGATCTCCAGCGGATTCCTGGTCTCATGTGCGGGAACCTCCACTGCCGCATCGCTCTCCGGTGCCGCCGTGAACGGGTGCTTCCTGCCGCTCTCAATCCATGCCTTGAGCGACGTAAAGTACCTGCCGCCCTCGGGTGAACGCTCCGGGTGCGGCATGAGGGCAACTATGTTCCCCTGCGGGTTGCAGATGCCCGCAATGGCATACATGGAGCCGTTGGGCGTCACGATCGGATCTTCGGACACATTCCCATCTACATCGCAGTAGGAGAAGGCGATCTGATCGTTCTTCTTCAGTTCCTTTATGACGTCCTTGTCTTCCGTAACAAACCTCCCTTCCCCGTGCGCCATAGGCAGGTGCATCACCTCATCCCAATTGGAAGTCGCGCAGCGATCCGCGGCACAGGTACGCTTGATCCAAACCCATTCATTGAGGAACCCCGGCGCAACGCCCTGCACCACGTTCCTGGCCAAGCTCATGCGGAGCTCACTATTGAGCGGAATAAGGCCGCTCTCCACCAGAACCTGCGCACCGTTGCAGATGCCGATGACCGGCTTGCCAGCCATGGCTTCTTCCCTGATCACATTGAGCACCGGATCGCGCGCCGCCACCATGCCGGAGCGCCCGCGGTCTTCGTAGCTAAAACCCCCGGGGATGAAGTACGCATCGGCTGTTTTAAGTTTTGCCGTATCGTCATTCCATCGAAAGAAGAGCGGCTGCATCCCCGCGCGCTTGACCGCCCGGATGGATTCCGTTTCGCAGTTATTGCCGGGGAACGAGAGGATGGCGACGGTCGGCTGCATGGCTAGGTTGTAGGTGGAGCTGATAGCTGACAGCTCTATGCTACAAGCTAACTGCTCCTTGCTACAAGCTACACTGTCATCACTTCCTCTTCCTTCGCCTTCCCCGCCGCATCAATCTCCGCATTGGCGTCATCCGCTTCCTTCTGCAGCAGCTTGAGCTGCCGCTCGCGGTCGTCTTCGTCGGGTTCCTCGCGGATGTTCTCCTGCGCCTCGTGGCGGCTGTGGCGAATGGCGATCTTGGCTTCTTCCGCCAGTTCCTTCACGCGTTTCACAAGCGTTTTGCGCCTGTCTTCCGTCATCGGCGGCAGGTTGATGCGCAGCACGTGGCCGTCATTCACAGGAGAAGTCCCCAGATCCGCCTTCTGCAGTGCTTTCTCCACATCCTGCAGCACGCCCTTATCCCACGGCTGCACCACGATCGTGCGCGCATCCTCTATTGTGACGCCGGCGAGAGACTGCAGCTGCTGCTTTCCGCCGTAGGCTTCCACATCCAGATGTGTGACGAGCGCTGCATTGGCGCGGCCGGTTTGCAGCTTGGAAAACTCCGCATGGAGGTAGTCAATCGCCTTCTTGGCTTCGATCTTCATTTTGGTAATGTCCGCTTCTGCCATAGAGAATGAGGGGAGAGGAGAAAGAATTACTCGTGAACGAGCGTGCCGACCTTCTTGCCCTGCGCTGCCTGCAGCAGGGCTCCCTTCCTGGAGAGGTCGAACACGCAGATGGGGAGTTTCTGGTCGCGGCACAGGCTGAACGCCGCCTGATCCATTACTTTCAGGTTCTTCTGGAGCGCCTCCATGTACGTTACCGTCACGTACTTCTTGGCATTCCTGTGCTTCTTGGGGTCCTTGTCGTACACGCCGTCCACATTGGTTGCCTTGAGCAATACGTCGCAATTGAGCTCCGAGGCGCGCAGTGCGGCAGCGGAATCGGTGGTGAAGTACGGGTTGCCCGTGCCGCCGGCACAGATCACGATGCGCTTCTTTTCCAAATGGCGCACCGCCCTCCTGCGGATGAACGGTTCCGCGAGCTGCGGCACCTCGATCGCGCTTAAGACCCGCGTGTCGCACCCCAGATTCTCCAGCGCGGACTGCAGCGCGACGCTGTTCATGATGGTCGCCAGCATGCCCATGGCATCGCTGGCGGTCCGCTCGATCCCGCTCTCCGTGGTATCGCGGAATCGCCAGATGTTGCCGCCGCCGATCACGACGATCACCTCGAACCCTTTCTTGCTGAGGTCCCGGATTTCCTTCGCGATCTTTAGCAGTGCTGCATGGTTGATTCCGTATCCGCTCTTGCCGGAGAGTGCCTCCCCGGAGATTTTCAGCATGAGGCGCTTGTACTTCATCGGTTGGCAGGATACTGGATCAGGTAGGGTGTTGCCAAGCTGCTTTCCATGTAAACAAGGGCATGATGGAGAGCAGAAAAGATGGTATAATCTCTTCATGCCCCAGCCCCGCACCACGCGCTTCGCTTGTGTGCGGGACGAGTGACTCAAAAAGTATGAGGGCTACGATCTTTTCTCTCATCTATAAATGCCCCGGTAGCTCAGTTGGATAGAGCGGCAGCCTTCTAAGCTGTAGGCCACAGGTTCGATTCCTGTCCGGGGTACCACGTAAAGACGCGCGTAGCTCTTAACTTTGATCACAGGTCCGAATTCTGTTTGTGGATGTATATATTCATCCCTCAGATTTCTTATCACTCTCTGCAAAATATTTGGCAAGATCTTCCCAAGATTTTTTATCTTTTATTAGAGTAAGAGGCTCTCCGACAATCCAATTAAAATACAGATTTTGGCTATATGTCTTATTAATAACTCCGTCGTCATACTTCAGATTCACGATAAAATAGTCTGGCACTATCTCAACTGAAAAATCATAATTATAAGTTATGGCTGTAGCATTCGGAACCAATTCATTTGGGATGAATACAACCTCTTGGGAGATTGGGACGGTAGTGTATAGAGTTGTTTTTTCCTTAAATTCACGCTGAATTGGGAAAAGTCTAATTGTGGCACCAGGAGACGTAGCACGCCCACCAATATTTCTTAATTCAGTAATAAATTTAGGCTCTCCCCTAGGAAACTAGAATTTTTTGAGGACTAACAGAAGAACAGTATACAGATTTTCGTTCCGATGATTAAACCGGAATTCACACTCCTTCAAATACAGAGAAAACTTGTGCGAAGG
>JAQVVD010000039.1 GCA_028699155.1 Candidatus Peribacteraceae bacterium
GGGGCTCCGCGGGTAGAACGGCGTCTCCTCCGTTTGGGGTGCTTCGAGCGCTTTGCCAAAAAGTTCGCTGCTGCTCGCCTGGTAAAAACGAGATTGTATGCCCGTGCTTCGCAGGAGTTCCAGAAAACGCACCGTTCCCATCCCCGTCACATCGGCCGTGTACTCCGGGATGTCGAAACTGATACCGACGTGCGACTGTGCCGCAAGGTTGTAGATCTCATCCGGCTGCACCTTCATGAGAACACGCAGGAGCGAATTGCTGTCTCCCAGATCACCGTAGTGAAGATGGACCGCCTTATGAGGGTGCCACCAGTCTCCCTGGAAAAGATGATCAATGCGATCACGCTGCAATGTAGAGACTCTCCGAACAATGCCGTGCACTTCGTACCCCTTCTCCAGGAGAAGCTCAGCGAGGTACGATCCGTCCTGCCCTGTAATGCCCGTGATGAGCGCTTTCCTGCTGGCCACCGCGCGAGAATAGCAAATACTAGACGTACACTGCGAACTTATAGACGAAGAAATTCCAGAGAACTACAGGGGCCAAAGCAACGAATTTGGCGGGACGCGGATCCATGTCCCACACATCAACCAGTACAAAAAGAAAGCTGTTGATCACCACAAGGTTCATCATATCGACAACAAAGTACCGAAGCAGGTGCTTCATGAATGCAGAACGTTTCCTGTAGACAAAGTACTTGTGGAGAAGAAATGCTGTAAAGAAACCGACCACTCCGCTTACAACTGAGGCGGCGAGATACCAGACGCCAAGCCGCAACATGAGGAAATACGAACCGAGATCAGCAACTGCAGCCGTGCTGCCGCTCAAGCTGTACAGCGCAAACTTCGTGGCATGCGGCAGGAACCTACGCAATGCAGGACTGAACATACGACGCCAACATACCAGAGAATCGTGGCCATGGTGCTCAAAAAGAAAACGGTTACCATATGCGGAATGAAACGAGCGCTCAGTGGGGCAATTGCAACGATCTTGGCCCGCTCTCCCATTGCTGCCATCCCCTTTACCTACATGCACTGGGCAACCGGATTGGCACTGCCAGATGTCCTGCCGCAATTGGAAGCTGACAGCTTGTACTACCTCGTACAGATGAACGAGGTGCTTTCTGGAAGGTGGCTCCTGGGCAACCCATATTTCATGGAATACGGCGAGCTGCGCAGCCCGGCGATCCTGCTCCCCATATGGATTGCATCGTTACCGGGGGCACTAGGTCTGAGTATCAATAGCATTTTTGCCGTAAACATCTGTGTGTACACGATCTTGACGGGACTTTTCTTCTATATCCTCTTGTTTCGTGCAACGAAGGGAAACGCATTCCTGTCGATCACATTGAGCATCGTCGGCGTCGCCTACGTGCATAACCTCATCGTCCGCCCCGCGATCATGCAGACTGTTTACCCTGCTTTTCTGCTCTTCCTCATAGCATTTCTGCTGTATCTCGAGAAACCCGACAACGTCTGGAGAGCAGTGGGGGTTGCAATAACAGCCGCTCTTGGTTTCTACATGTACCTCTACGTGTGGATGACCGCTTTCACCATGATCGGTCTGGTGTTGCTCTGGAGTCTTTTGCGTCGCAATGGACCACTCATCAGAAGTCAAATCATCGTGTGGCCTCTCACAGGAGCATTGTGCATGTCACAGATCGTGCTGATGATGCGTGACCGCAGCGATCCGATGTTCGTGGAGCTGGCGTACAGAACCGGACTCATATCCACACACCTCATCCATCCGCTCACAGTTTTCAACCTCAAGTACGTCATTCTGACAGTTGCGGCACTCATCCTGCTCTACTGGAAACGGACAATGCCAAAGAGCGCAGTCTTAGTGCTCATAACAAGTATCGCACTTGTGATTGCCGCAACAAGCAATCTCGTCACCGGTGCCATGCTGGATCTCTCGACGCATCTCTGGCGACTGAGCCTCGTCATTGCTCCACCGGCCATCGCGTGCTTCCTGCTCATCGCCTGGAAAGAACGAGAGAGAAAACTATGGGAACGACTCGTGGCTGGGTGTTGTGCGATCCTCCTACTGGCAACCGCAGCTCAACACATTGTCATACGGGCAAACGCCTTCCCATACTTGCGTAACTTGGACGCAGGAAAAGTAACGAACAGCAAAATTCAGCAGTACAAGCCGGTACTGGATTTCCTGAATTCACTCCCCGCAAAGAGGCAGGTCATCCTCACGATGGGGTACATTGGCGCGTACGTGCCACTGTACACAGACCACACGCTGCTCTTCCTCGGCACGGGACGATTTAACCCCATTCCAACCGCCGAACTCCAGGAACGTTTCCTTGTGCAGTACGTGGACTCCATCGACCCTGAGTTCATCAGGAAAAACGTCCGTGAACTGGCCGGCATCGGCCCACTGCGCGAGCAGGAGTACACGGAAGTGTGCAGAACTCTGCCATTTTGCTCAGCTGATACAACAGCACACCCGATCGAACACATAGGAGGAAACACGTTCGTGGAGGATATGATGGAGCTGCACGAGAAGATCGACCGTGAGTACGAGGAGCGGCTCGCCAAATTCCACGTGTCGCTCATCGTGGTGGATAAAGAGAGTGGACAGAGCCCACGCATACCAGAGAGTGCCACACGCATCTACAACGACGACAGATTCAGCATGTTCCAGCTGAAAGGCCAATAACTTTGCCGCATTCGCGGAAAAGACACATACTACATTCATGGACCCCGTGAAGATTAAGGCGAATGGTCAGGTGCTGGCATACGTTTTCCCCCGTACGCTCGGCGCGCCCGAAGGGATACGATTTCTCAACGATGCATCCGACCCACTGCAAGTAGGACTCATGGAACGCCCAGCCGGCCACCATGTGCAACCGCACATGCACCCTCCTTGTGAACGAAAAACCCACATGACGCCCGAATTTTTCTTCGTGCAGAGTGGACGCGTTTGCGTGACGATCTACGACAAAAAATGGAAGGAGATCGCACGCCACGAACTGCAAAGCGGCGACGGCATGCTCATCTTGGATGGCGGACACGAAGTGGAAATACTGGAAGCAACACGAATGTTTGAAGTGAAATTAGGCCCGTACTTGGGCGATGAAAACGCGAAAGTGTTCCGCACCA
>JAQVVD010000028.1 GCA_028699155.1 Candidatus Peribacteraceae bacterium
GTGCGGGTCGCCGCCGTACTGCTGCGCCCACCGCACGTAGTCGGGGACTTTCTCGATCGGAGTCACAGTACCTGTGAAGACGATGTACGCATCACTCCCCTCCCCCCACACCGACCGCCAGAAGACGTACCACCCGTGCTGCCCGACCATGTTGCCGACCAGGAACGCGATCACAGAGAGCGTCGCAACCCAGAAGGACGTGCGTTCGGCAAGGTACGCGAACACATGCGGTTCACGCCGCCTGTGAAGCGGTGTATGGTGGAAGCGCACCTTCGGGAGTTTCTTCTGTTTCATTGTCATTGTGTTTCTGTTACGAGTATTATTTTACCACAATATATAGATAATAGCAATGGTCGAGCATGTCCAAATTCGGCTTCGCAGCGCCATTCTGACAAGGAACTGCGGCATCTCCCTCGCATCCTCCCTGTACACAGAAGGAACGACCGTGCTGCTCACCGGAGAGCTGGGCGCGGGCAAAACCACGTTCCTGAAAGGATTGGCGCAGGGGCTCGGCATTGCGCAGGACGTGAGCAGCCCCACGTACGCGCTGGAACAGCGGTATCCGACGGAAGATTGGGGCGAACTGCTGCACATGGATCTCTACAGGCTCACGACAAGAGACGCGCAGGATCTGATGGCAGGATCTGATGACCATGCGGGAATACGGTGCGTTGAATGGGCGGAAAGACTGCAGACGCCGCCGCAGCCGCCGACGATCTCCATACACATGGAAGAACGCAGCGAGACTGAGCGGGAAGCGCAGATCGCATTCGATGACATCGGGATTCCGACCGAAGAAGACGTGCGCGCATGGCAGGCAGAGCTCATGCTGCCGAAAAACGTGATTGCGCACTGCGACAAAGTGGGAGAAGTGGCGCAGCGCCTTGCGCGCGCGTTCCTCGCGCGCGGAGAGGTAGCCCGCCCCGCCGCGCTGGCGCGAGCGGGGCGGCTGCATGACCTGTTCCGATTCCTGGATTTTCACCCGGGTTCCGCGCACCTCAATGCGCAAGTGACGCAGGAGCAACAGTCTCACTGGGAATCCCTCCGCTCCGGCTACGGCGACGCATCGCACGAAACGGCGTGCGCGGCATTCCTCCGGGAACGGGGATTCCCCGCGATCGCGCAAATGGTGGAGACGCATGGAATGAGAGGAGAAACGCCGGTCACGACGGAACAGAAGCTCCTCTTCTACGCGGACAAACGGGTGATACTCGACCGCGTCGTCTCCCTGGAAGAGCGGTTTAAGGATTTCGCCATGCGATACGGAAACGGGCAGGAATCTCCTCAATCCGTTGCATGGCTGGAAGAGTGCAGACAGATGGAACGAGCACTCTTTCCGGAAGGGTCACCCGCTCTATGATCAGAGGTTCCACGGCGTGAGCTCCCACAGCACCACCATGCGGATAACCCCCGGCTCCGCCCCCGTCATGTACGGAGCGGCAAGCAGGAGGAAGAACGAGAGGACAATGCACGACGCGTAGACGTAGTCCGCAGTGCGCCACCCCCTGAGCGCCTGCGGCTGTATCTGATCCAGGTAGTACTGGAAACGCGCGACCATCCTGAGGGCATTCTCCAGAATAGCGAACTTAGGTCCGATCGTACCGGCCGCCCAGAGGAACGTCGCTCCCGTGCGCAGGAGACCGCTCACGCCGATCAGGCCGACCGAGTGATGCAGGTACACAGAGAAGACGAGGGCGATGCAGAGGAGCGCTACATCCATGAGGTTCTCATGGAACGCCGCTGCACAGGTCTGCCTCCAGGAAAACCCGTGAAAATCGCGGTACTTCACAAGATCGAGCGACATGTGCCCGAGGATGAGCAGAGCGAAGAATCCCAGGCTGAAGAACGCCGCAGCCAGGAGAATGAGCACGAGGTACGCTGCGTGGAACGCAGGCAACGAATCATGCTCATGTGCGAGTGCGCGGAAATGGCTGAACGTGGTATGCGCAGTCATGCGTGTGTCTGTTTGTGTTATTATAGAACAATTGAATCATTTTAGCAAATACTCACTTCCTGTGAGTATCGCACCCAGGAGCGGAAAACCGCATGAGGCGAAGGGAAGAGTTCCGGGACGAGCGGCAGTTCTGCCCGCGTCACGTACCCCTGGAACATTCTCCCCTCATCCAACGCACGCTGCGTGAGCAGTTGCATGTGCGTATGGTGGAACCAGAAACCGTTCTCACTGAAATCTCCTATGCGTGCGAACGGTTCTCCCCTGGGGAGGAACATGGCGGCGGGCGGCAAATCCATGCGCTGCAAATGGCCGTAGAGACAGAAGAATGCACCGGAAGGCGCTTCGTGGCGAGTCACGACGTAGCCGCCGTAATTGCCGAGGCCTTCCTCGTAACCGCTCGTAAAAACCGTGCCGTCCAGCGGTGCGTACAGCAACGATCTGACTGGAGCAATGACATCGAGACCCAGGTGGAAGTACCGCTGCGTCGCAGCCATCTGGGGAAGGTGCTGCAGGAGGGGTTCCCGGTACTCCAGGTACTCCGCCAGTCCCCAGGCAGCAGTTCCGTACTCCCTCTCGATGAACGCCTGGAACGCGACCTGATCTGCCAGATCTCTGCCTGCCAATGCCGCATTGTCGGGAGTGAGTGGGAGCAGGAACGGCTCCGAACAGAATGCATCGCCGAGGAGCGGGAAAGGAGACGAATGCATTGCATGGAGAAATGTATTCATGATGTGCAGCGGGAAGAGAGGTAGGAATCGAGGACCTCCTCGGTGAAGAGGGAAGGGTCGAGGTGGATGACCGAGAAACTGCGCAGCATCGCCGCATCGGTGCCATCACTCAGGCGACCGCGCCCCCCGTTCCACGCATCAGGAGGATCAATGTCCGGCTGGTCGCCGACCGTCACATGGTTGCTCAGCAGCCACTGATGAAACGGTTGCGGCGGGAGGACGAACCCGCTCTTGAGCCCGGGAGAGATCGAGCGGTCCCACCGCGCCTCTACGAAGACGGAACGCACCCCCTGCCGTATCAGCGTGCAGTTGGCATAGAGGAGCAGCGGTACGATGTACCCCTTCCCCTGGCACTCCGGCAGCGTCGCCCACTCCGTACTCTCTCCTCCGGAGAAGAGGGCGCCGGAAATCGCGCGCCCGTGTGCATCGCGCAAGAGGAACACCTGCTCCGCGGCATCCTGCTTCGCTGCGTACGCAGTGCACTGCTCCGGCGTCCAGCAGAAGGGGTGCTGCCAGAGCGAGACGAGGTCCCGGCTGCTCGCATGCGTATCGAATGCCATGCCCTCGGCGCGCACGCGTTCCAGCTGGGCAAGCGCGTAGCGATCGAAGGACCCGTGCGCCTGCAGAAGCTGCGTGACGCGCTGCACGTCAGAACGCACCGATTGTTGCATACGAGAGAGAGCATCCGGGGCAACTGCGCGCTCAGGGGCATTCAGACCAACGGTAAGGTGGTATGCGCCCTCCCGCCCGTTGGGATACAGGGCAGCCTCCAGCGTTTCCCCCGGATGCAATGCGAGAGTAGCTCTGTCGGGAAGAGCAACGCCTGCACCGCGCACGTTGGTGCGAATGAGCAGCCTGCTGCGTGCGGAATCCCGAAATGTATGAAGGCAATCCTGTAGTAATGCCGCTGTACTCTCGGGGTCTTCGTGTAATTCGGCGCTGCCATCCCAAATCATGCGATCGTAACTGGCCTGCGTATTCATGCCCGGCGCCGTGGCGCCGGAGTACTGAAGGCACGTCTCTGCGGAAGTGGAATCTGTCATGGAAGGGGGGAGGAAAAATAACGACAAAAAACGCCCCGGGAAGGGCGCTGGAGTTCTTCTTACAGTTACGTACTAGCAGCCGTCCTTCCCTCTGCGGGAGGTGGTCTTCTTCGTCTGCTTCTGCTTGAGGAACGCAGGCTGCATAGTGGCACTACTGTACCTCAGAGGAGAGGATTGTCAATGAGACGAATCATTGCCTTTACCCGCTGCAGCCGTTCCCGTACTTCCGCTTCGAACCCGCGGGGAAGCGGCCGGTAGAAATCCTGCTGCCGCATGCCGATGGGAAAGTAGTTCGCCGAGGCGACGCCGCCCTCAACATCATGGGGATACTGGTATCCCTCGCCGTACCCCTGCTCCTTCATGCCCTTCACCGGCGCATTGCGCAGGTGGTTGGGTACTTCCAGCGTCGGCGCGGACTTGATGGCAGCCCGCACTCCACCCATCGCGCACTTCACCGCATTGCTCTTGGGAGCCTGCGCCAGGTAGATGCACGCGTGCGCGAGGAAGTACTCCCCTTCCGGCAATCCCACTTTCTCGAACGCATCCCACGCACTCATGACAAACTGCAGCGCACGAGGGTCGGCATTGCCGATGTCCTCGCTCGCGAAGATCGCCATCCTGCGAAAGATGAAACGGGGATGTTCACCCGATCCGATCATTTTGAAGAGCCAGACGAGCGCCGCATCAGGATCGCTCCCGCGCAGAGTTTTAATGAACGCGGAGATCGTGTTGTAGTGGTCCTCGCCGGATTTGTCGTAGCGAAGGCTGCGCTCCTTGAGGAGCGCCTGGGCCTGCGGGAGGGTGATGGTTTTCCCGAGGGTGAGGATGGAGAGCTCCAGCGAGTTGAGCGCGATGCGCGCATCGCCGTTCGAGAGAGTCGCAATGTGCTCCAGCGCCTCCTTGCTCATCTTGATCTTCCCGCCGTACCCGCGCGCATCGGTAAGCGCACGGGAGAGTATCTCCACGAGGTGCTCCGTGGAGAGCGGCTGCAGCAGATACACGCCCGAGCGCGAAACGAGCGCGGCATTCACTTCGAAGTACGGGTTCTCGGTCGTCGCGCCGATGAGGATCACGACCCCGCTCTCCACGAACGGAAGCAACGCATCCTGCTGCGACTTGTTGAACCGGTGAATCTCATCGATGAACAGAACGGTGCGCTGCTTGAACGATGTGTAGCGCTGTTCGGCCTCGGTGCACACCGCCTTGAGGTCCTTGACTCCGCTCAAGACCGCATTGATCTTGGTGAACTGCGCTTTGGTCGCCTCGGCAATCACGCTCGCAAGCGTCGTCTTTCCGGTGCCCGGAGGGCCGGCGAGGATGACGGAGGAAAGCGCATCTTGCTCGATCGCTTTGCGCAGAGCGGTACCCTTGCCCACGATGTGCTCCTGCCCCACGAATTCCTCCAGCGTCGTGGGGCGCATGCGGTACGCCAGTGGCTGCTGAGCATCACGGGGCATGAGGGAGAGCATGATAGCACAGAAATACGTGAGTAGTGGCGAGTGGGTAGTATGGCGTTTTGGTCATTACTACCCACTAGCCACTAACCACTCGATACGCATCTGTGCTACAATAAGAGGAGGAATGGATGACTTTCTCTCCACCATCGCGCAACAGGGCAAGACCCCCCTCTCCGAGAAGAAACAGAAACAGGCGGGAGCGCCGCTCCAGGGCGCACTGTCAAACGAACACAAGCAGTTCCTGCAGACGATCAAGCAGCTCATCGCCTCGGGAGAGATCAACGTAGAAGAGCCGAAGACGTTCCTCAAGAAGGACGTGTACGATGGCTTGAGCGAAGAGTGGAAGGAAAAATCCGATCTCGCCCTCAGCAATATCGCGATGCTCCTCAAACAGATGTACGAGCTCTACGTCCGCACGGATACGCCCAATGAATCGCCCCAGTACCGCACGATGATCGAGCAGCTGTGGGAGATGAAGCAGCGCATAGAAGAGCACCACGACGTCTTCAAATTCTAACGCACATGCCCGCTCCAAAAATTCCAGAAACGCCGACCGAGCGCCTGCCTGCATCCCGGGAGGAACTCGCGGCGCAGCTGCGGAATGTGCCTGAAGAGGAACGCGTGCGGCTGGCAACAGACTATTTGGAAGCGAAGACGAACCCCGTCATCGAAGCGACGCGCAACGCACTCAGGAAACTTGCATCACGGATTGAAGAAGCAAAATAGCCGTAATGAGTGGGTAGTGGTGAGTGGTTAGTTTTTTCAATACTACTCACTACCCACTCATCACGATGGTCCGACCCAGTGGATCCTCGGATCGTGCTTCCACCACTTCATCTGCCCTCTGGCGTATTTGCGCGTCTTCGCTGCAATCGTGTCCTGCAATGCGTCGAGTGACGCGGGTTCCCCTGCCGTGAGGAACGCGATAATTTCACGGTACCCGTGGCTCTTCATGGCGGGAGCATCTGCGCCGTACCCAGCAGCGAGGAGCGACTGCACTTCCGCAACCCATCCATCCGCGAACATCTGCCGCACCCGCTCGTTGATCCGCCGATCGAGCACGTCCTGCGGCAGTTTGATGCCGAGGATCAGGAGGTCATGCTCGTTATTTGTACACATTTTTTGTTCATCTTTCTTCCCTGAACGCAGCTCGGAGGTCGGAACGGACTTCGACTTGGGTCCCCCGAGCAGTTCGTAGATCTCCACCGCGCGGATGAGGTGCGGTTTGTTGCGCAGGTGTATCTTGCCCGCCGACTCCGGATCGATCTGCGTGAGCCGCCTATAGAGCGTCTCGCCCGCATCCTGCTCGTACTCTCTGAGTAGACGCTTGCGCAGCGCCGGATCCGGCACCGGAGCGAGCGTGAGCCCATCCATCACCGCACTCACATACAGCATGGAACCACCGACGAGCAGGGGCACATGCCCCGCCTTCCGAATCGATGTGATTGTTTCTTCCGCCTGCGACTGGTACCACCCTGCGGCCGCCTCCTCGTCCGGATCCAGTACATCGAGCAGATGATGGGCAATCCCCTGCCGCTCCTCCTCCGTAATCTTGGCGGTCCCGATATCGAGCCCGCGGTAGAGCTGGCGCGAATCCGCATTCACAATTTCTGCACACCGCAAAGAGCGCATGTCACCCTGAGCCCTGTCGAAGGGCGACATGCGATCATCCTTTCGTGCTATCCACTTCGCAACTTCCAACGAAAGCCCCGTCTTCCCGCTCGCGGTGGGGCCGAGGATCACGATGAGCGGGCGCCGCGCTCCCGCAAGGAAGGAGGAAACGAGTTCCTGCCAGTGAGAAGGGGCATTCCCAGCCGCCATACGGGAGAACTGTAGGCGACAGTGCGGGAGGAGCCAAGTATCTGGAATGTAATATTTCTTTAACAAAACGGCAAAAGAGCACATTCGATTCCTCCTGCACACTGCCTGAAAAGGCGCGAAAACTGTAGAATAGGAATGACATACAGAGCATTTTTCACTTTCCATTTCTCACTTTCACCTTTCACCATGCATCCTTCCATCCAATCCATCGCACAGGGAATTTCGCGCGGAGTGATCACGCCGAAGAATACGCTCATCCCCACCGTCATAGAGAAGACGCAGTTCGGCGAACGCGTGTACGACATCTACTCGCGCCTGCTCGAGGAGCGCATCATCTTCCTGGGAACTCCCATCAACGATGACGTTGCGAACTCCATCATTGCGCAGCTGCTCTTCCTGGAGAAGGAAGACGCAAAGAAGGACATCATCCTCTACGTCAACTCTCCCGGCGGGCAGGTGAGCTCCACGCTCGCCATGTACGACACCATGCAGTACGTGGGTCCGGACATCTCCACCGTCTGCCTCGGCATGGCGGCCAGCGGCGGCGCCATCATCCTCATGGGCGGTGCCAAGGGCAAACGCTTCGCGCTGGAACATTCAGAAATTATGATCCACCAGCCCCTTGGGGGCACGGAAGGACAGGCGACGGACATCGCCATCCACGCCGACCACATCATCAAGACCAAAAATCTTTTGAATGAACTCATCGCCAAGCACGCGGGCAAGGGCGTGGAGCAGGTGAAGCTCGATACCGAACGCGATAAGTTCCTCACCGCGCAGGAAGCGCTGGACTACGGCCTGATTGACCGGATCGTGAGGAAAGCCTCGGAGATCAAGGCGAAGTAACATTCAGAATTGAAAATGGATAATTGATAATTGAAAATTACTGCTGCATAGACTCGACACATGCAAGGAGTAATTTTCAATTTTCCATTCTCAATTTTCCATTCCACCCGGTTCTTACGGTATCCTAGCAACAGATGTTCACACTCAAAGGAACAAATGAAATCGGCCGCCGCGGCCGCCTCATCACCGCGCATGGAACGATAGAAACGCCGTTCTTCATGCCCGTGGGAACCGCCGGCGCGATGAAAGGCATCACCCATGAAGATCTGCTGGCGCTCGGCGCGCAGATCCTGCTGTGCAACACGTACCACCTGCACCTGCAACCGGGGGAAGAAACGGTGGAACGGGCGGGCGGGCTCCATGCCTTCATCGGGTGGGAGAAGCCGATCCTCACGGATTCCGGCGGGTATCAGGTCTTCTCCTTCGGCAAGAACGGCCGCACCAGGGTGACGGAGGAAGGCGTGCAGTTCCAGTCGCACTTGAACGGCGACACGCTCTTCATCGGGCCGAAGGAATCCATGGAAATCCAGCACAAGCTCGGCTCGGACATCATCATGGCCTTCGATGAATGCCCGCCCTCTACGGCAAAGCGCAAGGAGATCCAGAGCGCCGTGGACCGCACCCTGCGGTGGGCGAAGGAGTGCAAGAAAATACATGAGGAGCTGAAGAAGAAAAGAATGTCCTCCCCGTTGCTCTTCGGCATCGTGCAGGGCGGGCTCCACCGCGACCTGCGCGAGAAGTGCGCGCAGGAACTACAGGCGATCGGCTTCGACGGGTACGCGATCGGCGGGCTCGCCGTGGGCGAGTCGGAAACCGATATGCTCTCGGTCGTGGAAGCGGTCTGCCCGCTCCTGCCGGCGGATGCGCCGCGCTACCTGATGGGCGTGGGCGAAATCGAGCAACTCAAAGCGTGTGTCGCGCGCGGCATCGACATGTTCGACTGCGTGCTGCCCATGCGCATCGCGCGGCACGGCATGGTGCTGCTCTCCGACGGAACGCGGCTCAAGATCAGCAACAGCGAGTTCAAAGAGGCGCACATTCCGATTGATGCGCAATCCCCCGTTCCGGGCAGTCGCACGCACCTCAGGAGCTACCTGCACCACCTGCTGCGCGCAAACGAGCGGCTGGGCGAAACCATCGCGCAGATGCAGAATCTGGGAGTCACACTCAGAACAATGCGACAGCTACGGGAATCTATGGATAGTTAAATGGTTGGATGACTGGATTGCTGGAGAGTCAGTTCTTGCGAATAATTTTTCGCAGAGCAAAAGTGTTTCGCTTGCGAACCATCCAGCCATCCAGTCATCCAACCATGCGATCTCCTTACGCAGCCTTCGCCGTAGTACCGGTTTTGATCTTCGTGATTTCGATTTCGGTAAAGTCCTGGCGGTGCCCGTGCACGCGGCGGTAGCGCTTGCGGCGGCGCATCTTAAAAACGCGTATCTTGTCGCCCTTGCCGTGCGCGATCACCTTGGCCTCCACGGAGGCACCGGCGACGGTCGGCGTACCGATGATGACATCGTCATCGCTCTTCGCGACGAGGAGCACCGTCCCGAAAGTCACAGTCTTGCCGACCTCCGCATCGAGCAGCGGAACGGCGAGCGCATCCCCCTCGGAAACTTTCTCCTGAAAGCCGGCGATGTCGACAATCGCGAACATCTGAAAGCGGACGCAGTGTAAGGAGGAGTGGAACAAACGGCAAGAAAAAGAAAAGAAAAGATGAGGAAAACCCGGTGTCCAGCGACACCGGGTGTGTGTTTCATGGAGGGAATCCCGTACTACTGCTACTCGCTGCGTAATGCGTTGCGCTGCTCTGCGTCTTCAACAATCGACCGGCGGCTGGGCCTGTCTACCCGAGTCGGATCGACGGGCGGGGGCGGAACAACGGCAGGGGGCGTACCCGTTGCGTTCCTCGCATAGAGCGTATTCCCCGCTGCATTGAATCCCATGCTCGATTTTCCCGTGGAATCCACCTTCAGCCGGTACACGATCTGCGCCATTTCTCCGCGGGTAATCATCTGGCCGAAATTCCTGATGCTCGTGGGGATGGCGCGCAGATCAGAGAGGCTCTGCACGTAGGCGCGATACCAGAATTCTCCCGCCTGGTAATTGGCGAGATTCAGGGTAAAGACGTTGGAGATGATCTTGGCCGCCTCGACGAAATTGATGGGAGCGCCGGGACGGAACGTTCCATCCGGGTACCCATCAATAATCTGCTTGGTTTTTGCGAAACAGATGTTCTCGGCATACCAGGCGTCTTTGGACACATCGGAGAAAAAGACGTTCGTTGCCGCGTCTGAGATGTTCGTCCTCACACAATCCCCCATGTCATTGGTATCCAGAATGAGGGGATTGATGATGAACTCTACGAATTCCGCGCGGTTGATGCGCGTATCGGGCTTGAATGTACCATCTATATATCCCCTGACCACGTTCTTCGTGCGGAGATACTCAATGGCCTGATAGTCCATGCTGTTTGCCGGAACATCCGTGAATGGCTCCGAGGAAAATACTGTGTTCTGGGCGAAGGCAGTGCCGGTGAAGAGGAGTGAGCCGATGAGGGCGAAGAAAAAGGACCGCATAGAGAAAGTGGGTAAGTACTGGACAGAAAGGAAAGAGCGGTGCGCGATGTAAGCTAGAGCGAACTGAAATTATAGGCTCGCCTGAGATTTGCGCAATGAGATGCCAGGTACTTCCTGTATGCAAAATCACAGAACTACGCACTTTCGCGCGTACCTCCTCAAAAAAATCAGTGCTTGAAGTGTACGAAAATCCTGCCGTGGTTCTTCTCATCCACCTCGAACCGGTGGTACCGGCTCCTGATGTGCGACTGGTCCAGGAACCGCAGCACCCGCCTTTTCAGCTGGCCACTCCCCTTCCCCGGAATGATCTCCACCATCTTGATGCGCTTTGCGTTAGCTTCGTCGATCACGCGCCCAAGCTCCTGAGAAATCGCCTTTCCGTTCTTGAAGATCGCATGGAGGTCGAGGACGAGTTTGGACATGGACAGGAAGACTATAGCAGGGGGAACGACTGGTTTGAATAATCAAACACAATGGTTTAGGCTGACCATGCTCTAACAGACAACATGCCACGCACCAGTACACCAAACGAGACATCTTCAGTCGCCCGCATCGTCTGTGGTGCCAGCATTGTACGACGCATTCTGCAGTGGTGTGGGCAGCTGAAAATCAAATGCCGCCACACCGGAACGGAAATCATTAGAATGCTCGACGCACGTCTGCATGGAAAAGCTCAGTTTCGTCATTTCTGGTCGAATTTTCGTGAGGGTGAAGATCGTGCCGCAGATCGCTTCTTATTCTCAACACTCGAGGAACATCCGCTCGTGATCGGCAGCGTCTTTGGGCGATCCCGGAAAACAGTCGATGTCCTCTACTCGGGCGAGTGCATTCGCGATCTCTGCTACCGGGACGGGTGTTTCATCTGGGCAAACAGATGGGGTGCAGGCAAGGCGAGGTGGTTCTTCGGCATCCCCAGAATTGATCATCCGCGCGCGTTCTGGCAACCGCATTTCTACCACAAATGGGCAATGTATCGCGACCAACGGTATGCGGAATTGCCAATGCTTCGGCAAGCCGAGAAAGAATTTGGCATCTCTGTCGTCATGAGCAATTTCCGCTTAGGCGACCTTGCACACAGGCGTTTCGCCATAGCACATGCGCTGTCGCAGTTTGTCCCCGTTCACGCGAATCGGGCGATGAGCATAGGCGCACCCGCGGATTCCCGCGTGATCTACCACGACATCCCCTTTGGGTATAAACACAAGCTCCGGTTCCTCAGCAGCTACACGCACAACCTCTGCTTTGAGAACGAGTCCTTCCCAGGATACCTGACAGAGAAACTCTTCGACGCGCTCTACGCGGGGGTCGTGCCGCTGTACGCAGGCGATCCTCTGGCAGGAGAATGGTTTGAAGAAGGGAGTTATGTGGACTGCATCGCCCTAGAAGCGGAGGAGATCGGTGCGATTGTCCGCAGCGACTCAGGCATGATGGAGAATGTTTCACAGCGGCGTGATGCCTTGTGCCGCGTGAGTTTTGAAGAGATGGAAGAGCGCACAAAGAAGTTTCATCGGCAAATTCTGGCAGAGAGAAATCTGGCATAACCATGCTGCGCCCTGTGCGCTATCGGCATGTTCCATAGTCGAGCATCTACGGGCAGGGAACCTCCGGCATCGGCGCAGCCGGGTTGCCATGTTTGACCCATGTGCCGTCATTGCACAGCCACGTATCTTCCGGCGTGCCGAAGAATCGGACGCCGAGCATCACCGCGGAGAGTATGGCGAAGAAGATAAAGAGATACTTTCGGTTTGTACAGTGGCACGCGCAGGCAGGTTTTTGCATGGGAGGAGTGTAGCGGAAAGCGGGCGGGCGGGATGCAATTGATCTGCGTCGATATATGACAGCACATAAGACATGGCTCTCCCCTAGGAAACTAGAATTTTTTGAGGACTAACAGAAGAACAGTATACAGATTTTCGTTCCGATGATTAAACCGGAATTCACACTCCTTCAAATACAGAGAAAACTTGTGCGAAGGAATGC
>JAQVVD010000010.1 GCA_028699155.1 Candidatus Peribacteraceae bacterium
CTGCACTTGTTCCAGCATGGCAGCCTGCCGTGCATTCTCCGCCTCCATCTCTTCCAAATCTTTGCGGGCATGTCCTCCTTGTTCTTTGTACGCCTTGTGTCCTACAAACGCACCGGAAAGCCCTGAACTCGTGTCTCCAAAAATATGTTGGCGTGCCCGTGCAAGGTACGCAGAACTCTGAGCATTATCATCCATCTGCCACGCGCCCATTGCTCCATCCATGAGCACTCTGGCAACGTCCACTCTCTGTTGCTCATTCTTCAGCCACGCTTCTTCATCTTTGCGCCGCAACATGGGATTCGTGATGCTGGCAGGAGCGATCTGCATCGCTGCATCCGCTTTCAGCAGCAGCACCTCTGTGCGCGTGCAGAATGATCCCGCATCCTCCTCCAGGCGTTGCAGCGCCTCCTGCAGCAGATCCACTCTGCCGCACTGCGCGGCAAGCTCCGCAGCGCCCAGTGCCATCCCCGCACGCACCGCCCCATCGCCTTCGGAACGCAGGGTATCCATGATCTTCTTACATCCCTGCTCATTCTTCTGCGTAACAGCGGCGAGCGTCTTCGCAGCGACCTGATGGAGCCGTTCCAGTTGCGCACCCGTCTCTGCATGTTCCGCTGCAGCTCCTGCAGCGGGATCTTCTACGACGGGAGCCGGGACAGAAGGGATGGACACCATCTCTTCTGCGCGGGGTTCTGGATCACTAGGCACCGCCGGAAGCTCCGGGAGAACAGGAAGGCTGGCCACTTCCTCTGGCTTCGGCTCCTGCTCAGCCTCGTGTGGACTCTCGGCGGGAACCGCCTGCTGCGTCTCTGCGTCTCTGTTCCCCCGCAGAGGAGGCACGCCGCGCACCGCATCCACTTCTTTCTGGGAGAGGTGTCTTGCAGCTGCAGGCTTCCTCTCCTCCTCCGGCCCTCCAACCCTGCTGCGCACCCATCCGACCACGCCGCCAATCGCCACAGTGGCTCCCAGCACGCCGGCAATGGTCCAGCTGTGTGCTTTGCTGCGCACGGCGTTGCGCTGCTGGGCGATAGGGGAGATCGGAGGAACCTCCGGTCCTACGGCAAGAGCGAAAGGGGGAGGGGGAGCAACGTGCGGTGCTCTGGCAGGAGAGCCATGCCCTTCCTCGCTATCCTTCTGCTGCTTGCGACGACGCAGCAGTGACTGCACCTGCTTGTCATACCGCGCCTTCTTCGTGGGATTGAGGAGAATAACGCGCGCATTGGAGAGTTCGTTGAGAAGTTTCGAGACGGTGGCAGGATGCTTAATCTGTCGCTCCCGTATGGCTCCCATACGCATGTTTGCCGCATTCTCAATCACGTTCGGATTCTGCTCAAAGAGCGGAATACTCAGCAGCGTGTAGTAGTCAAGCGGGCGAGGCACATCCGGAGAGATGCCCAGCCATTCGTAGTATGGGTCGAATGCACGCACCGCATGTTCTGGCGAGACGTGCAGAGAATCGCTTGGGAATGCCCCGTGGTGAGGAACACCAATAGACATTTTTTCAAGAAAGGGTGTAATTTTACATGTAAAAATACGATCTTGTCAAGTTCCCCATACAGGATGTCACTTGCAGTTTGCATGAATGATGTCATCGCTCCTTTACAGGAGGGTGTGAGATAGTTGGCAGGGCTGCTGGAAAAAATGAAAATGGATCATTGGAAAAACCGGATGCATTCTTTCATTTTCCATTATCCATTTTCCATGTTGCATGCAACACGTATGATCTCTGCAATGGAGCTTTCCATCGTTCTTCCGGCCTACCCGTTTCACAGGCTCAGCGCAGGCTGAGCACATTCACCCCGATGCATATGCCGCTGCCACTCTCCATCGTATTGCCGGCCTACAACGAAGAGGCGAACATCGAAGCTACGGTTCGTGATGTGCTCGCGTGGTTTGCCGAGCAGGGGATCGATGGCGAGATTATCGTGACCAATGACGGTTCGAAGGATGGGACGGCAGCGGTGCTCGCTCGCCTGAAGCAGGAGATTCCGATGCTCAGGGTTGTCACGCACGAAGTGAACAGAGGGTACGGGTCCGCGGTTCGGTCCGGGCTGGATCAGGCAACGAAGGAGTGGATCGCCTACATGGATAGCGATGGGCAGTTTAAAGCCTCGGATTTCAGCAAGCTCCTGCCGTATCTTGGGGAATATCAGATCGTGACCGGCAGGCGCCGCAAGCGGGCAGATCCGTTCCTGCGCAAAATCAACGCCAAGGGATTCGCATTCCTGAACCTGCTGCTCCTCGGCATCTGGGTGCGCGACATCAACTGCGCCATGAAGATCTTCCACCGTTCCATCTGGAGTAAAGTGCGCCCGGAATTCTCCACTGGAGCCCTGATCAATGCGGAGATCTTCTACCGGGCCCGGCGCAGCGGCATCCGGTGGAAACAGGTCTTCGTAGAGCACTACCCGCGCCGTTTCGGCGCGCAGACGGGAGCCAATCTCACGGTGATCCTCAGGATGTTCCGGGATATGTGGAGGCTGCGGATGGCGGAGAAGTAGCCTAAGCCGCACGCCTTCGTGCGTGCGGCTCATGGCGTTCCCGCGTGCGGCGCAGGGTGTTCCTGTGGGCGAACAGGACAAGCTGCGTTCTCCTGCCTGGAGAAACAGGGAAAGGAACAGGAGGAAGCGTGAGCGTTCTCTCTCACAGAAGAACGGAGATTCTCTCTTTCCTGAAAGGAAAAATCCACGCCTCAGGCATTCGCAGCCGCGCAGGCCATAGGCAGCGGCATCGGTTTCTCCTGCAATGAGGGGCCTTCTTTTCCCCCTCATATCTATGGATCACAGAAACAGGAGGCTCAGCATGGAGCCGCTGGAGGACCGGTGCATGCTCTCTGCAGGCGCAGAGTTCGATGCGATTGTTCCCGTGCCGGAAGACATAGCGGCGCTGCAGGGCCGGCAGATTGCCGCCATAGAGGCGACGCTGGATGCGCAGTTCCAGCCTGCACAAATTTCCCCACTGCTCTCACAGAACTTCGAAGGCGGCGATACCGCGTTCAACGGATCGCGCGCCATCGATCTGGGGTACGTCCCCGAGTACAACCTGCAGGATTTCACAATACACGCCAAGGCGCTCTACACAGAAAAAGGAGTAGAGCAGGTGATCGTGGGGCTCAATACCCAGGCGAACCGCTCCTACGGCTACAGCGGCGTGACCCTCAATTTCAGTAGGGAAGGCGGCATGCTCAAGATCTGGTACGCGGCTCCCGATACCAATCACGAGGTATTCACGCACTTCACGCCGGAAATCGGGCGGGAGTACGACATCGTCGTTGCCAAGCAGGGAAAGCAGCTGCAGCTCTTCGTCGATGGCGAACACAGAGAGGATCTCACATGTCCGGCAGCTGAGATCATGTACAACGCCACGGGGCGCACCATGGTGAGCGGTCTCTGGTCCGGGGACAAAGGGAGTGCCATCTACCAGCTCAATGGAGAAATTTCAGAGCTCAGAGTGTACGGCGCAGCGTACGCGCCGGCGGAGCTGCAACAGGAAGTCTGGAAAACGACAGTTGAGGATGCTCCTTTGGCGGAGGAGAGCACTGCTGCCACTATCGCGCAGGAGGCGCAGCCCGCATGCATTCCCCCTCTTCTCTCACAGACATTCGAAGGCAGTAATTCGGCGTTCAACGGATCGCGCGCCGTAGATCTGGGGTATGTTCCGGAATACAACCTGCAGGATTTCACAATTCGCACGACCGTGGTTGCCGGAGGATCGGCGGCAGAGCAGGTGATCGTGGGGCTCAACACGCAGGCGAACCGTTCCTACGGCTACAGCGGCGTGACCCTCAATTTCAGTAGGGAAGGCGGCATGCTCAAGATCTGGTACGCGGCTCCTGATACCAATCACGAGGTCTTCACGCACTTCACGCCAGAGATCGGGCGCGCGTACGACATCACCCTTTCCAAGCAGGGGAAGCAGCTGCGGCTCTTCGTCGATGGCGAACACAGAGAGGATCTCACATGTCCGGCAGCTGAGATCATGTACAACGCCACGGGGCGCACCATGGTGAGCGGTCTCTGGTCCGGGGATAAAGGGAGTGCCATCTACCAGCTCAACGGAGAAATTTCAGAGCTCAAAATGTACGGCGCAGCGTACGCGCCGGCGGAGCTGGATGTGCAGAAGGATAGTCGGCAGGAAGCCGTTGGCGTTCCCACTGGGTCGGCGGACGCTGCACCTATGGCAGCGCAGGGTGAATTGCAGCAGGCGGAGGCAGCGCCTTCGTACGCTCCTCGTATGCTGCTCACGGTATCGGGAGGCGGTTTCGACGCGCGTTTCCGGTCACCATACGATGTCACCTGTTTCCAGGTATTCGCGGTCCGCAATAAGGCGACTGGCGATAAGTGGTGTATCGGAGAGGAAACGGTATCCCATCCGGGCGGGCAACCTGATGGAGGGTGGGGATGGAGTTCTGACTGGGCGCTCCTGCGGAATCCGGAGATCAAAGATATCGAAGTGGTCATGTGGTGCGGAGCGAAGGGGGACAAGGTTGCTGACCGTGCCGTTGGTTCCATTTCCTACGGGAAGCTCTCGCTGCACACGCCGCAGAGTGCATGGGAAGATATTCTTGCAGAGCAGCGCATTGAGTCGGCTGTGCAGCCCGAGCTCAACGTACTCAAGATCGAAGGGCCCAATGTGCTCGTGCACATCGCATCGCCGGCGAACCAGAGCACCGTGAATATCGGCGGCAACGGGCTGCTCGCCACGCGCACGCAGCTGCACGAGGGCGGAACCGCCTCCGCAATTTTGCAGGTGACGATGAATGCCGGCAACCCGCGCGGCGCCTACGCAATTCAGCTCATGAATGTGCCCAATGGGCTTGTCCTGGATTCCGTTCCCGTGTACTGGGACGGCTCTTCCCTCTCGCTTCTCCATGCGGAGGACGGCATGGAGGGGATGCCGGTCGAGTGGGATATTCCGCAGGAGTACTGCATGAGCAGCGCACTCGTGCGCAGCAATATGGAATCCGATCTTGCCGCGAGGAGCGGTCTCCTCATCAGCCCGGCGGCCGCGGAGGCTTCCTTCTACGAGCGGCACCCGGAGTACCGGCCGGAGAACCTGCAGGCGACTATCAATGCGGAGCACGCGCGCCTGCCGAGCTTCACCCGCAGCCAGACGGCTGACCGCGTGCTCGGCGACATGTATGACCTCCTCACGCGCATGCACCGGGGCCTGGATGCCCTGAACAGCGCGATACAGAACATTGTTCTCCCGGCAGCCATGAACGTCTTCCGCGGGGTCTTGAGCGGCGTACCGGAGAGCCAGCTCCACGCGCAGCTCGATGCGGCAATGCGCTGCCTCGTGGGCGGACGCATCACGGATCTGTACCTGCATACGAAGATCGCCGCACCCTCGCGCAGCGCGATTCTCGCGGCTGCGCAACAGGTCTTCTTCGAAGAGACGGATCTGATGGAGTACTACCGCGCGCAGGACCAGAAGCTCCTCGCCAAGGGCGTCGCGCCGCAAACGGAAGATCCCTTCATCACCGCCGCCCGGCAGCGCGGCGAGCTGTGGGCGCAGTACATGGGGCAGATTTCCGCAGGGCAGATGACCGCCGCACAGGCGCTCACGGCGCTGGCGGCGGATGTTTCCTCCACATCGGTTGCACAGGCGCAGCAGCAGGCGGTGGATCAGGTGATGGCACTCGTCGCAGAAGATCCCGCGCTCCTCGCCAATGCGGATGACCTGCTGACGCTGGCGGAGGTGGAAGTGGGGGGAGTGGAGACAGGGGATGCCGTTCTCACCGTTTCGCAGGCACAGATTCCGCTCGGCGGGACCGTGGAGGTCAATTGGGGATTCAGCCGGATCTACGGCGCAGATGTGGCGAGAGTGAGCCTGTACCTCGTTGATCGTTCCGCGAGCGGCTCTGCGCAGGAGATCATGGTACTGGAGGACCAGTGCCTGAGTGACGGCAGCTACGCGTTCGATACGTCCAAACGCATCTCGCAGGCGGGGGAGTACCGCATCCTCGCGGTTGCGACCCTCGCGAACGGGCGGCTGGTGGGAGGGCAGGCGGAGGTGAGGGTGGGGGTCGGGGAGAACAACGAGGTAATAGTTCCTGAGACGTGGGACGAGGTCACAAATCGTCGCATACAGGAATTGCATCCTGCTATTAGAGAGATGACTCTTACATTCATTAATCGCGTTGAAGAAGAGCTAAATATTCGATTAAGAATCACACAAAACCCCTATCGTTCCTTTGGAGAACAGAATGCTTTATACGCGGCGGGGATCAGTCCGGTCAGAGGCGGAGAAAGTTATCACAATTATGGACTAGCCATTGATTTAGTGGAGATTGAAGCGAACGGCGCAGCAAATTTCCAAACAAACTGGGATGCTATTGCTCGTATTGGTAAAGATATTGGTTTTAACTGGTCGGGAGACTGGGATAATCCTTATGAGAAAGGACACTTCGATGTGAATTTCGACTTAAGGACGGATCAGCTGTTGCAGTTGTATAAAGAGAGGCAAGAGGGGCAAGAGTACGTTTCCCTTCCCACAGAATAGATTATGATACTACTCATGCGATATATGTGTCGAAAAGTCTATATCCTTGTGTTTGTTACAGCGGTATTAGTTGCTGGTTGTTATCCTCAGGAGGGCAAATTACAGCAATCTTACTATATTGTTGAGACAGGAAATATTGAATCCTCTTTCTATGGCAGTGAGAAAACCTATGCTTTGATGGAATCAGACCCAAGATCAGAAGGAGAGGACATGGTTATTATTGATAATATAAAGAATACGATATACGGTGAAAATGCGGACGAAGTAATCGCAGATTACGAATTGCTTACGAATACGAAAGACGCTGCCTATATTCTTGGCAGAGTCGGACATGTAGGAGGCGATCATGTGTACCGCTCCTTAGAAATTTTTGATTTTCAAAAACAAGACTTTGTGGAGACTCCACTCAGTGAATTGTTTGAAAATCGCAATGGTATTCTTGTGAGGATCCAGGAACAGAATAGGTGGATCTGGGCTCCTTTGATGGAAGGAGGGGTGCCGATTGATGCGGATACAATATATATGTTAGATTTGAATACAGATTCATATTCAGTATTGGTGCGACTGGAGGCGGAGGAAACACTAGACGGATCCGATCCGTGTGACACATATTCCAATGTTGCAGATATGAGTTTGGGAGAAAATGGTGTCAGATATGCGGTTTATTCTCGTACTGATCGAGACAACTTGTATTTTCATCAATATGAAGCATGTACACAACCATTAAATTTGGATGAGCAAAGAGTAAAGGCAAATGATCTGCTCATTGAATATCGAACAGTAGAATTGCCTTAATGTATTGCAAGAATCATTAATCGCGCACAGCACGAATGCGGTTGTACATAGTTTTTCCCAGCCAGCCGCACGTGCGGTGTGTCCCTCGTAGCTGTACGAAGTGGGGGAGACGTGCTGCTAGTGTGTTTTTGTGTTTTATTTCAACGTGCGACTGAGGACTCCGCGATATAGAAAGGTTTCATTTGAAGTGCTTGGTCGCTTTGAATTGTTTACTATATACAGGCTCACACAATGAAAAGCTTCTATTGTATTTGTATCGGCTTTGCTCTGACTGGTTGCACCCTTAGTCAATCGGATGTTTCTTCAAATACATTTTACGAAAAATCTGCACAATCTACGTATTCATCTTCGAGTTCAGCAAAAAATGAATTGACGCAAGTAGATGTCATAACCGAGTCGTCCGATGGAATGCAATGGCTTTCCTATTTCAACTCTGACCATGGTATTGCTTTTGATTATCCAGCAACTACTTGGGGTTACGGGACCACAGAACCTAAAACCTATGTGCGAGAAATAAGCGTTCAATCTTTCAATGCCCAGGAAAAAATTCGATGGAATGTTGCAGATGTCTCTCCAGATCACATGTCCGTCATTGTATTAGGAATTCAGAATTCTAATCCCCAACCCGAATTTATTTTCTACACAGATACTGTCGACGATGAATATAAGATTACCGATCTCGTTCGTAGACGGTTTGGCACAAGTTGTCGAATCCAAAGTCAACCAATGGATGATGATCTTGTAAACATACAAGTTCGTTTAGGTGACGGAGAGGACATCATGAATACGCAATGTAAGTTTCCTAATGTTGCTGATACACTTTTGTATAGTAAATCCAGAAAAAAAATGGTGAGCCTTTTTATGGGTCAAGAAGTGCGTTTCCCGAGCAAGGATAGAAGCGACCAACTCAATCATCGCGTGGGACACGATGGTCTGATTAAAAGAAGTCTACGATTCGTTGACTATGATAGTGCTACAGGTGAGTGGAGAATAACTCGTCTGTTTCCACTTAAAGCGCAGATGTGGCGAGAGTGAGCCTGTACCTCGTTGATCGCTCCGCGAGCGGCTCTGCGCAGGAGATCATGGTCCTGGATGACCAGTGCCTGAGTGACGGCAGCTACGCGTTCGATACGTCCAAACGCATCTCGCAGGCGGGGGAGTACCGCATCCTCGCGGTTGCGACACTCGCAAACGGGCGGCTGGTGGGAGGGCAGGCGGAGGTGAGGGTGGGGGAGGAGTGTCAACTGCCAGATGGAGCAGTAGATCTTGCAAAATTAAAACCTCGTCCAGATTATGAAGGGCATCTCGGCGCAGACTATATCCTTGATGAAGGGACACCAATTGTCTGGACGTGTCCAGATGCAAAAATTATTGAGATGAGACCAGTTGGCGGCTACGGAACTATGGCCATTAAACTTGAAATTTGCCTTGCAGTACCGCAGGTTTTAGAGGACGAAACCCAATCGGGTTCTTCTGTATCGACAGACAAGATACATATAATTTTGGGTCATTTGCGGCCTACAAAAGAATCCATTGCCAATGAGGATGCACAGATTCGATTTAATGAAGGAATGCTTCAAAATGATATCAGCTATAAAGTGGGAGATGTTATTGGATATGGAACTTTGCTTGGATATGTAGAGTCCGTTGCATACGGAGGATTTTCTAATGCCCCCCATGTTCATGCTGGAGCATATGACGCGCATGCCATAAATGAACTGGCCGCTCAAAATAACCTCTGGAGAGGCACTGGCGTGAGCACTGACAGTGAAATCCGCGGAAAATTCATTAATATAGAATCACTTTTACAATTTTTACGTGCATAACAGTATGAGTCATACAGTTGGATATCTACATTTACGGCTACCATGGGCTATTGCCATTCTTATGGTTTGGGCAATTATACCCACACCAATACATGCGCAATCAGATTCTCTTGTTGAGTACAAAAATGCAGCACATGGATACTCGGTTTGTTTCCCCGATCATTTGCATGTCGAAGGGTATGGAATGGATCCGGACAATATTAGTGATTATGACAATATGATCCTTAGTGAAGATGTCTCTATGAGAATAATCTCCACTCAATCTCGCCAACGTTTACCATTACGCGAATTTTCTGAATTAATATGGACATATAATATTCCTGCACAGGATAAGGCTTATGTTCAGGTAGTCACCCCATTACAAGAGGGGGATAATTATTATTTCTTTCAAATAAACGAAGGCTATTTTTCTTTCCTTAATTCCGGAGGAGAGATGCTGTTCTCAAAACCAAAGACTGTAATTATTAAGGAAGGTCTGGACTATCGTTATTACATCTTTTATTTAGATACAAAGTTCATAGATACATTTTTACCAATCATACAAACATTGCAGGTGTTTGAGACTCAAAAGGATGGTGGTGCAAACATAGACAATGGTTGCAGCCATTACACGACAACCCCCGCCATCCAGTACCTCCTCGATCACGGCATCGCATCCGGCTACCCCGATCCTTCAGCAGGCTCAGGACAGGTGGCACTCTTCAAGCCGGAAAACCCGATCAACCGCGCGGAATTCACCAAGATCATCGTGGGAGCGGTTGGCCTGAGTACGGAGGGGCTCTGCAAAATGGCATCATTCTCCGATGTGATGGGAGCCGAATGGTACGGTCCGTTTGCGCAGGCAGCCCGGTGCGCCGGCATCATCGGCGGCTATCCGGATGGCACCTTCCGCCCGGCGAGGAACATCAACACGGCGGAAGCAGCCAAGATTGTCGTGGAGGCGTTCGGGTTGGAAGTATCTGTACAAGATGCCGAGACCTGGTATGCGCCATACATGGAAACTCTGGAGGGTATCGAAGCATTGCCCTCTACCGCTACCGATCCAGCCCACCTCCTCACGCGCGGCGAAATGGCGGAGGTCATCTATAGGGTGATGGTGCGGGTGGAGGAACAGGAATGATGTTTGGTTGTTGCTGTGCGCTGCTAGCTCCGAATGCATCGCATAATTCAAAGCCGCACCCCTTCGTGGGTGCGGCTTTGTTGATGTTCCCGCGTGGGTGCGGCTTTGTTGATGTTCCCGCGTGGGTGCGGCTTTGTGGATGTTCACGAGTACCAATCGATCGGCGTGACGTCCCATCGTCCGGAAGCCGATGACCACGGGTACGCCGCAGGTGTTGTCGCTATCTCCCGGCGCACCGGATCGCTGTGCAGGTATCGCAGGACTGCCACAGCGTCCTGCACGCAGCGCACGTGAAAACGTCGCTGCCAGAGAGGGCAGATCCCCGTTGCGAACACCAGCCCCGTTTTGTACGAATGCATGATGCGCGAAACGCCGTTCCCTGGCGGGATGCGTAGGAGAATATGGCAGTGATCGGGCATCACCACAAATCCGTAGAGGATGAACGGATGCCGTTCCTGCGTCCGGTAGAGCTGTTCCACCGCTTCGCGTGCGACCGCCGCGTTGCGGAAGTATGGCACGCGCTTGCGGGTCACGGTTGTTACGAGCATGAATTCCTCGTTCTGGATCCAGTGGCGCTGTGTCACGGATCGAGTGTGCCAGATGAGGAAGGGGACACCATCCGCCGCATGCATGGAAAATATACCCCTGATGATGGAAAGCGCATGGCGCAGGCATGTGCGGCGTTCTGCGGGTGAGGAGAACGCACGCGGCACAGATGCATCCCATGGAGCCGTGTTCTCTGTATGTTGTGCGCTGTAACGCCGCACCCACGAAGGGGTGCGGCTATGTTTGTTGTTTTTGTTCTGTCAACGTGCGGCTAGAGACTACCGCGTCTTCCACGGTCAGAACGAATTCGTGCGAGGGAAGTCTCATGTGAACGGCATCGAGAGCTTTTGGAGCTTCGCGAAGAGGCGGCTCTCGAAGTTCAACGGCATTCCTTCGCACAAGTTTTCTCTGTATTTGAAGGAGTGTGAATTCCGGTTTAATCATCGGAACGAAAATTTGTATACTGTTCTTCTGTTAGTCCTCAAAAAATTCTAGTTTCCTAGGGGAGAGCCTTAATTGATATTTTCCCAGGGACTCTTCCCGTTGAAGATAGTGGTGATACCGAAATTCTTTCAATTTGGACAGACTGATGCCAAAGACCGATGCGAAGATTCCCATGCACGTTTTCATCTGACCACTTACCTTCTGAAACAGCATCAACAGTCAATAGTTTTGGATCACCAGATATGGTTGCCTGGTTTCTCGTTAGGACAGGTTTTCCGTTTAATTTGACCGTAATTCTTACCACGTCGCTGGCAAATTGTTCCACAATAATTTCTGCCTCAGTTACTTTCTCATGCATGGACCTGTCATAAGAGATTTTCACCGGTTCTGCGTTTTTGTCCTGAGACCGTATAAAAAACCATAATTCATTATGAGTAATTGACATTTTGGCATCTTGCCCGTTAATAGGGAAGAAAATAATAAGTTCGCCATGTTTCGTTTCCCCCCGCTCTTCCCACTGTATATGAGAAAGGCTTATTCCCGACAAGGTCACAGAATAGCTTCCGCTCGGGAAGACATTACTAGAGATCATTGGTCTTGGGTATTTTTCAATATTGCCCGAGGGCAGTGTTGCCTGAATTCTTCCATCTCTCAATTCGACATAATTCGTTCGAGTTCTTTGGAATAAGTTAGTTATATTTTGTATCCTGCTAGAATTCTCTGCAGATCCCCCCACCCCCTCCCTCTCCAACCCATCCACCACCAGCTTCTCCGGTCCCGTGAGCGACATGCTCCTCAGCATCCCCATCTGCACAGATGCAGCCTGCTCCGCCACCCTGCGCATACGCTCATTCTCCCCGGCGACGCGTAACCACGCCCGCACAACCGCCACCCGCTCCTCTGCCGTGTCTCCGCCCTGCAGCGTGAGTTTCGCAGCTTCTGCCATGGCGCGATCCGTTCCCTGCGCTACGTGCGGCAAACCCCGCTCCCAATCTCCCCGTGCAAGGAGCAGGTACTCCCCCAGACTCTGGTGTTCAGAGGCATTCTGCGGAGAAACCCCGCCTTCCAGCAGAGCCTGCACTTGTTCCAGCATGGCAGCCTGCCGTGCATTCTCCGCTTCCATCTCTTCCAGATCGTGACGGGCATGCTCTCCTTGTTCCTTGTACGCCTTGTGCCCCACGAATGCACCGGCAAGCCCAGAACCCGTGTCTCCGAAGATGTGCGTGCGCGCCCGTGCAAGGTACGCAGAACTCTGAGCATTATCATCCATCTTCCACGCGCCCGTCGCACCGTCCATGAGCACTGCGGCAACCTCCACTCTCTGTTGCTCGCTCTGCAGCCACGCCTCTTCATCCCTGCGCCGCAACATCGGATTCGTGATACTGGCAGGAGCAATCTGCATGGCTGCATCCGCCTTCAGCCGCAGCACCTCTGTGTGCGTGCAGAATGATCCGGCATCCTGCTCCAGGCGTTGCAGTGCTTCCTGCAGCAGATCCACTCTGCCACACTGTGCGGCAAGCTCCGCAGCGCCCAGCGCCATCCCCGCACGCACCACCCCATCACCTTCGGAGCGCAGGGCATCCATGATCTTCTCACATCCCTGTTCATTCTTCTGCGTAACAGCAGCGAGCGTCTTCGCAGCGACCTGACGCATCCGTTCCAGTTGCGCACCCGTCTCTACATGTTCCAGTGTAGCTCCTGCAGCGGGATCTTCTACGACGGGAGGAATAGTCGGGATCGAAGGAATGGATACCATCTCTTCTGCGCGGGGTTCTGGATCCCTGGGCAGCGCCGGAAGCTCCGGGAGAACAGGAAGGTTGGTTACCTGCTCCTGCTCAGCCTCGTGCGGATTCTCGATGGGAACTGCCTGCTGTGGCGCTGCGCCTCTGTTTCCCCGCAGAGGAGGTACGCCACGCACCGCATCCACTTCCGTCTGAGAGAGGTGCTTGGCAGCTGCGGGAACCCTCTCTTCCTCCGGACCTCCCACCCTGCTGCGGACCCATCCGACCACGCCGCCAATCGCCACAGTGGCTCCCAGTACGCCGGCAATGGTCCAGTTGTGCGCTTTGCTGCGCACGGCGTTGCGCTGCTGCGTGACAGGGGAGATCGCGGGAACCTCCGGCCCCACAGTGAGAACGGGGGGTGCGGGAGGGGGAGACTCCTGTCGCTGGATTTTCGTTCGCAATTGCGTGTCGTACACGGCTCTCTTTCCTGCATCGAGCAGACATACCCGTGCGGAGGAAATTTCATTGAGGATGCGCTGAGACAGACCGCTATGCCTGCCGACCTGCAACGTCCGCACATGCGCCATCCGTTGATCGGCGGCGTGTGAAATCACATCGACATCGGACTCGAACTGGGAGATACCCAGCAGGCGGTAATGATTGGGCGGCTGTTCCTGCGGAGGAATGCCCAGCCATTTGTGATATGCATCAAACTGCGCACCTGTATGCTCAGGGGAGGCGGACAGAGGCTTCCTGCCGGGAACATCGCTGCGGTCGCGCGAAAATTTCTCCTCCATAGTATTGCGCACAATACATATCAAAACGGTACTTTGTCAACCATTCTTCACATCTAGCACGACTTCTGCGTGAGCACGCTGTCCTTCGTGCAGCGCACGCACTTCATGTCCCAGATTTTCAGCAGGTCGCGCCGCTGGAAGGCTTCGTCCGAAAGCGGTTCGTAGTAGGTGAGCGGCCGCATGAACTGGTAGCCGCCGAAGATGAGCAGCCCGCAGATCGTCACGATCGCCGTCTTCGTCGTTGCGGTCAGGCGCAGCCCCAGGAAACGTTTGATTTCCATCACCGCGAGCCCGAACAGGATGAAGCTCATCATGAGCGGGATGAAGTAGTGGTACAGGTACATGACGCGGGTGATGCGGCTCACTGCTGCCATGTATCCCAGATAGATCAGCAGGAACGTCGTCAGCTCGAATCTGTACTGCAATTTCTCCTGCAGCGGGAGGAAGACCGAAGCAAGCAGCAGACTCACAGCCAGGACGACTCCGGCAAGACCGAAGAACCATCCCGCCGGATTGGGAACGAGGTAGAGGTAGCTGTAGACGGGCGGGTTGCCCGGCGTCCACCATCGGTAGTTGATGGTGCGCGCTCCTGCGGGCCACAAGAACCACGGGCTGCCGTTCTCATTGGATTTGCAGAGGTCCAGCGCCGGCACGCCTTTCTCATAGTGCGGCAGGAAAGCCAGGTGCTCCCTGAGCATGAGGGAGAAGTTGAAGACAGAGCCATTGGTGCCGTTGCGCAGGATCGCCTTGTACGCGTCAGAAGCTTGGTAGTATCCGCTATCCGGCAGGGAGGAATCCACAGTCGAGCCGCGCGCGAAGTGGATGTACCAGATGCCTGCGTACACGGTGATGAATCCGATGAGCAGAAGCGCAAGCAGCTCAGGGATTCTGTGCAGGGAAGACCGGAGGTGCCAGAGCAATGCAGGGATGAGGAGCGCCATCGCCAGGCCGTTTGCTTTCGTGGTCACGATTGCGCCGAAGGACAGTCCGAAGAGCAGCGCATAGATACGGAATTTCTTCGTATTGTTCCCGGAGCGCAGGAGCAGGAGGAAGAGGAGCACGGTTGCCACGACGAAGAAGTGCAGCGTGGAATCCAGCATGGCGGACCTGCTGTGCACGATGAGCGCGTTATCGAAGATGTAGAGGAAGCTGAAGAAGAGTGAGAACAGGCTGTTGCGCGTCAGCAGGAAGAAGACGCCGAAGAAGAGCGGCGCGGTGAGCCACGCAAGCAGCGTGGGAAAGAGCCGATACCCGGCGAAGGAGAATCCCTCGGGGAGCGTCTTGCCATAGTCGGTTCCGATGAACTGATCGGAGGCTTCATTGGGCTGCAGCAGCCGTTCGCCTGCGGCGATCAGGAGCTTGGCGAGCGGCGGGTGCGGTTCCATGAAGTAGATGCCGTGCAGGTACTTCTGCGCGCTCGCAACGTGGTAGTTCTCGTCCCAGAAGAGCGCCGGAGGATTCCAGTAGTTGTGGAAGTACGTGAAGTATGAAAGGAGCAGTACGAAGACCAGGCAGAGTACTGTCGGGTTCTTCCAGTCGATTGTTCTCGGTGTGTGCCAGGCGGCGCGCATGGAGTCCAGTGTAGAGGAAGGCAGGCGGGAAAAGAAAGCGTCTCCTTTTTATGTCTGAATTACATTCTCCCGTGGTCGACTTCCTGCTAGGCTACGTTCCGCTATGGCAATTGCAGGACGGCCACAACCCCGGCGACCACATTGGCTCTTCTCCTTCTTCCTCATTGCGCTGCTCCTCTTCTTCGCAGTGCTCAATATCACCAATCCCCAACGGGAGCAGGAGAAACAGTTCAGCGGCGCGGAGGAAGTGCCCCTGAGCCAGATCACCCGCGGGTACCACGCGGAGGAGTACAGCAGGATTCTGGTGCGGGATAACAAGGTGTACGCGACGCTCAAGAGCAATTCCGGCTCGATGGTTCAGTCGTACAAAGCCGGGGAGAGTATCAGCGAACTCGGCTGGAACGATCCTAGGAACCCCACGGTTGTGGAGATCGAGAATAGGGAGTCAACGCGGCTCTTCTACGCTATCCTTCCAGATCTCCTCTTCTTCCTCCTCATCATCGCGGGGGTTGTCTGGCTCTTCCGCGGCATTGCGCGGAGCCAGAGCACTGCGCTCTCGTTCGGCAAGTCGCGCGCGCGTGTCGCAGATGCGAAACAAGTGAAGACGCGGTTCCAGGATGTGGCGGGCATGGATGAGGCGAAGGAGGACCTGGTGGAGGTGGTGGACTTCCTCAAGAATCCCAAGAAGTACACGAACATCGGAGCCAAAATCCCCAAAGGAGTGCTGCTGGTCGGCGCGCCGGGCACAGGGAAGACGCTCCTTGCTCGCGCAGTTGCGGGGGAGGCGGGCGTGCCGTTCTTCTCCATTGCGGGGTCCGAGTTCGTGGAGATGTTCGTAGGAGTCGGCGCCAGCCGCGTGCGCGACCTCTTTACCAAGGCGAAGCGCAACGCGCCCTGCATCATCTTCATCGACGAGATCGATGCGGTCGGCCGCCAGCGCGGAGGAGCGGGGTTCGGCGGCGGGCACGACGAGCGCGAGCAGACGCTCAACCAGATCCTCACCGAAATGGACGGGTTCGAGCAGGGGACCAACGTGATCGTAGTCGCGGCGACCAACAGGCCCGACGTTCTCGACCGCGCGCTTCTGCGACCGGGGCGTTTCGACCGGCGCATCTTCATCGATCGGCCGGATCTGGAGGCGCGCACGAAGATCCTGGAGGTGCACGCGCGCAACAAGAAGGTGGCGAAGGACGTCAAGTTCCACGAGATTGCGAAACAGACAGTTGGGCTCGCGGGCGCGGATCTGGAGAACATCATGAACGAGGCGGCGATCATTGCCGCCAAGCGCAAGGCGAAGACCGTCGCGCACGCCGATATCGTCGAGGCGGTGGAGAAGGTGACGATCGGCGCGGCCAAACGCTCGCGCAAGCTGACCCAGAAGGAGAAGGAGATCACCGCATACCATGAGCTGGGGCACGCCATCGTCGGGCACCTGTGCCCGGAATCCGATCCGCTCCACAAGATTTCCGTCGTGTCGCGCGGCGCCACGCTCGGTGTGACGTGGTTCCTGCCGCAGGAGGACACGTTCACGACCAGCAGGGGGAAGTTCCTCGATGAGATCTGCGGGCTGCTGGGGGGACGCGCAGCCGAGGAGCTCGTCTTCGGCGAGATGACAACCGGCGCGAGCAATGACCTGGAGAAAGCGTCGCAGATCGCACGCGATATGGCCATGCGTTACGGCATGGGCGGCAACGATCTCGGTCCCGTGACGTACGGCGAGAAGCAGGGGACGATCTTCCTGGGAGTGGATCCTTCCTTAGGCCGCAACTACTCCGAAGAGAAAGCGCAGCAGATCGACGCATTCGTGAAGGAGACGATCGAGAAGCAGTACGATCGCGCGCTCGGCATGCTCAAACAGCACCGCGCCAGGCTCAATGATCTCGCGAAAATCCTGCTCAAGCAGGAGACGATGAGCATCGGAGAGTTCGAGGAGATCTTCTCCGGCAGGAAAAGCAGAGGGGAAAAGGGGAAAGGGAAACGGGAAACGGAGAAATCAGCGTAAACGCGAGATGAGGCCGTTCGGACTTAAACTGTACCCGTTCCTGGGTGCAGCTTGTCTTTTCCCTTTTCCCTCTATTCAATGCTATCATGCATGCACAATGCTCTCCGCTCTCTCTCCCCTCGACGGCCGCTACGCCCGGAGCGTAGGCGCGCTGCAATCGTACTTCAGCGAACAGGCGCTCATCCGTGCGCGGCTGGAAGTGGAGATCCGGTACTTCATCGCTCTGGGCGCGCAGCGGGAAATACGGCAGTTGCCGAAGCTGAAGATCACGCAGGAGAAGGCGCTCCTGCAGCTCGTGGAGAAGTTCAGCGAGCGCGATGCCAGAGAGGTCAAGCAGATCGAGCAGCGCACCAACCACGACGTGAAGGCGGTGGAGTACTTCCTGCGCAGGAAGATCGAGCGCGTGCCGGGCATGAAGAAGCATGCGGAGTTCGTGCACTTCGGTCTCACGAGTGAGGATGTGAACAACCTCGCGTACGGCCTCATGGTGCACGGCGCGCTGCGCACTGTCATCCAGCCTGCGCTCAAAGCGCTGCAGGCCGACCTGCAGCGGCTCGCCAAACGCTGGGCGCGCGTGCAGATGCTCAGTATGACGCACGGGCAGCCCGCGACTCCGACGATGCTCGGCAAGGAGTTCCAGGTGTTCGCGGACCGGCTGCAGCGGCAGCTCCTCCAGCTCAAATCCTTCAGGATGCAGGGAAAGTTCGGCGGTGCGGTGGGCAACTACGCAGCGGTGAAGATTGCGTACCCGGAAGTCGCATGGGAGGCATTCGGGAAGAAGTTCATTCGGTCGCTCGGCCTCATTCCTCTCGAGCACACCACGCAGATCAATCCGCACGACGATCTGGCGGAACTGAGCCATCTCATTCACCGCATTGATACCATTCTCCTCGACTTCTCGCGCGATGCGTGGCTCTACATCTCGCGCGGGATCTTCAAGCAGCGCGTGAAGCAAGGGGAGGTCGGTTCCTCCACCATGCCGCACAAGGTCAACCCCATCGACTTTGAGAATGCAGAAGGGAATCTCGGCATTGCGAATGCGCTCTTTTCCCACTTTGCAGAGAAACTCCCCGTGAGCAGGTTGCAGCGGGACCTCTCCGATTCCACCGTGCAGCGCAACATCGGCATGGCGTTCGGATATCACCTGTTGGCGCTCGTATCACTGCGCAAGGGGATACAGAAGCTGGAACTGAACAGGAGGAGAGTACGCGAAGAATTGGAAGAACACCCCGAGGTCATGGCAGAGGCGATCCAGATTCTCCTGCGCAAGCACGGCGTTCCCCACGCGTATGAACGCCTCAAGGCGTTCACGCGGGGGCAGGATGTCACTATCGAGCAACTGCATACGTTCATCAGATCGCTGCCCCTGCCGGGTGCGGAGAAGCAGCGGCTCCTGCAATCGTTGTAATCCGTTGGTTCTCAAACGCGTTCTGCCCCAGTCTGTAACGATCTTTGCTCTAATTTAGTTGCAGTCAGGCAGTCCATTGCTACACTTCTCTGGCTGCTCTTCACGGTGTTCAGCTCCGTTCTTTCTCACTCTTTTCATTTCAGCCGTAGCTGTCTGCCTGCGCGTCTTACGTCACCGTGCCCAGGCACGTCAGCTTACGCTGACGTGCCCAGGTGGCGGAACTGGTAGACGCGCTAGCTTGAGGGGCTAGTGGGAGCTATATTCCCGTGGAAGTTCGAGTCTTCTCCTGGGCACCACGTAAAATCGCTCGCAGCGAAGCGAGAGCTATTTTACGTGGGACGTGGCGCCGCCGTGGCGGACTTTACGTCCCTGCGAGCGATCACGTGGCGCCGCCGGTTCTCCCTTCGTTCAATCGAGTACACCATTCGTCGCCCCGCATAGCGGGGCTCCTCATGGTGAGCCATGAAAGTTTCTCCTGAACGCATGTGAAGGATTCAAGCTTGCCCTGAGCAACGCGAAAGATCTTTCCCCGGTCAC
The DNA here is from genome assembly GCA_028699155.1 of Candidatus Peribacteraceae bacterium. Lineage (GTDB taxonomy): Bacteria > Patescibacteriota > Gracilibacteria > Peribacterales > Peribacteraceae > STF1-71. The sequence continues at coordinate 19,275 of JAQVVD010000010.1, forward strand.
CAGGCATCCGTATGCTTGCGGAATAGAAATACTATGACGAAGTAGTCGAATGTATATCGAAATAATGGCTGATTTAAGCCATATATAAAGTATTTACAAATAAAAATATTATATTATAATAGCAATCTTATGTTTCGAGAAACATCTGAGATTTCTCTGGGTATAAAAGACAGTGATGCGCTGATCGCAAGTAAACAAGCGCCAGTAGATAACACTGTTGGTGATGTAGGAATTGTTGAGTATATTTCAGGAGAAAGAATTGGTGCAATACAATCCACATTAGAACGATCAAGTCCTACGTGTGATCAGACTGAAATGGATACAGCATACTTTTGTAATGCAGACACAGTTCGAAAAGACTTAGAAGCATTTGCACAATCGATGGGTCTAGATTCAGTTGATCAATTAAGTATGCATCGCATTGAGTATTCGGCTGTACTTTGCAATGGAGAGACATGTAACTGGCAAAGATATCTGAATACTGCTGCACGTGCTTTAGGGGTACAAAAAAAAACACCCGAAGGCTCGTATCGACTCAAGCCTGTTTTGATCATGCTCAAGAAAATCGCTCAGTTGGATGTGCAAGAGTTTCCTGTAATGGATAACACATATTTTAATGATAAAGAAAAGGTATCATCCGATCTACTGCAATTTACAATTGCCTTAGGTGAGCAAAGTCCCGACGACCTCACTGCATCTAAGGGGAACATTGGAGCCCTCTGCAGTAATGGAGAGACAGTTAAGTGGACAACGTACTTACGCAGAGCTTCGAGTGCGCTCGGATTAATTCAGCGGAACGGGAAGGGAAAATACAGGGGGAACTTACAAAAGGCACTGGAGCATCTAAAAAGAAGCATAGGCCTAGAAATCACAGTCCACAGCCCCATGAATATCCAGTACTTTGAGAATACACAGACACTTCAGTTAGATCTCTCTGCTTATGCCATCGCAGCTGGCGTAGAAGGCATTGTAGATCTGAATTCAGGTAAGGCATTCCAAGCACATGCTACATGCTGTAATGGCGAGACATTGCAGCTTTCCAGATATGTTATTCGCGCTGGTCGCATACTAGGATTGGCAGATTCGTACGATGATGCTCGTACAAAGTTCAGGGAGATTTTGGATCATCTCAAACGAAGTGCAGGTGTCAAAATTATTCAAGCAATGGCAAATCGTCATCTCCATGACCCAAGTGCCATGGTTGTGTATTCTCCGATGGATACTGCATATTTCTCAAATATACCCCAGTTTCGTACAGATCTTCTCGCTTTTGCATTTGCTATGGGTTGCAAAAGTATTGCCGAGCTATCTGGGAGCAGCAGAGTATCTCAAACGACAGCATTTTGTGTGAATGGTGAAGAGGTTAGCTGGGAAGCGTATTTACACCGTGCATCAAGAGCACTTGATATACCAAAGAGAGGTAGATTAGTTGCAATAAAAAAGTTTGTGTGTATTGAAGTCCCAGAAGAACCAGATGAGAATTACTTTGCAGATAAAAGGCATATTCTTGCAGATTTAGATTCATTTGCGGCTGCGATGCAATTGCCAAGTACTGCGCAGCTAAATACGCGGTATCATGATACAGAAGCAGTATGCGAGAACGGGGAAATAATGAAGTGGAATACGTACCTTCGCCGTGCTGCTAAAGCCCTTGGTTATATCGAAAATCCTGGAGATTCCTGGAGCAAAAGAGAGATAGTAGATGTCTTATTGAGAACATGTGATGTGGACGTAGTGAGATATCCACCCATGGAGAGATCCTATTTTGAAAATTCATCATGTATCTCTGCAGATCTTATTGCTTTTGCAACTGCAATGGGGCTTGATGATCCAGGCTTTATAAGTACATCCAGAGCTGGTGTAACAGCTACTTGCTGCACAGGCGAGAGTGTCAAATGGCAAGCATACATGCATCGAGCCGCAAGAGGGCTGGGGTTTGCTGTAACCGACGCAGAAAGTCGGCAAGGTATAGCGCAAGTTGTAGCGCAGCTCAAAATCATTGCGGGTATAGCCGCGCCAGAACCATCAACCTATGCACAAGCCGTCATTCCAGAAATATTTACCTCTCCTAGGACAAAACAGCCAGGCAAGAGAGGGCGCGAACAACGCAATAGAAAGTCTACAAGGATCAAATATGAGACATTACAATCCATGAATACAACCTTTTTGAAAGGTGAAGCATTCGAGCAAATGGTAGGAGTAGCACTAGGATTACAAAATTCTGATGAGCTCGTTATTCCTCAGTACTGCCTGTATGTAGAAGCTGAAAAAGGAATCTTTGCGGTACGTGCGGATTTTAAAGTTGGAGAAACCATTTACGAAGTAAAATGGGGGAATGCCGAAGATAATATCGATGAAACGAGAATGAGGCACATGCAGTATATCGACCAAGGAATGCGGTATCAGATAGTGCGTTTGCAAAATCCAAATGGGGCTTCTGGCGATCAAATCCTTTTTTCTTCATCTTTCGATGATACACAGAAAACTGAAGAGGTAGGGGATATGTTGTGCACTCTTCCTTTGGAAATACAGACGATTCTTGCAGAGATAACGCTTGAAATCATGGCCGCAGCAGAAAGCAGCGATGCCGATCTGTTACTTTGTATCCGAAATCATTTATATGCATATTCTGAGGAAGCAAATGATTTGAAGGGCAAATATAGAATTGATTTCTTCCAGCAAAAACTGTCCGAATTGCTGAGGCAGATAGTAAATGAGGACGAGCGAGGAAACCTCCTTAGTTCTATTCCAAAACACAGATACAGCACACTTCTTGCACACTTTGAACATGATGGGCAGTTATACCGCGGGTACATAAGCCCTGCAGATCTGCAATCTGAGCAAGCAGAGCGCTACCAGACATTGTATTATTTTGACGGTCTTCCGTTTGTTTCAAGGCTTGATAGAGATATTGCTGTGATGATCGAATGTTCCGATGTTGGAGACAACGTTAGAAAATTGATTAGAGGTGACGATTTTGTGAACCATCCGATTTTCGAATGCACTGATGGCACAAGAATCACGTCGCACGAAGATCCCAATGCAGTCCAAGTGCAGAATATTTCTGAGCTCAAGAATACAATTCCATTCTCTGGCGATATGTTTGAATTTGGAGAACAGTATATTGCCTTAGAAGATAGCTAAATAATCACGCCGTGGCGCCGCCGGTTCTCCCTTCGTTCAATCGAGTACACCATTCGTCGCCCCGCATAGCGGGGCTCCTCATGGTGAGCCATGAAAGTTTCTCCTGCAAGCATGTGAAGGATTCAAGCTTGCCCTGAGCAACGCGAAGGATCTTTCCCCGGTCACCAGGCATCCGTATACTTGCGGAATAGAAATACCATGACGAAGTAGTCGAATGTATATCGAAATAATGGCTTTATGAAGCCATTTTAATATCGACTTGCGCGGCAGTCTCCTCTGTAGCGTGATGCCTTGCGCCGCGCAGGATGGTTCACTATTCTGCACCGGTTCTATGAATAAGATTCACTTCTTCCTCATCCCGCTGTTCGCGCTGGTGTTCCTCATTCTGTGAGGAGCAGGTTCTCGGCGGGTGTGACGCGCCATCAGGGTGCGTTTTTTCATGCCCGTCGTGCGCTGGCGAGACAGTCGGGTCAGCGACCGTTTCCTACTCGAAGATGCTGATCGTGGTCATGCTGGGAGAGACGAGCGGTGCCCCGTTCGTCGGCGAGCTCAGGGTGATGGTGAACGACTCGTTGCTCTCGCTCACATTGCTGTCTTCCAGGATCTTCACGGGGATGAGCTTCTTCGATTCGCCGTTGCGGAAGGTGAGCGTACCGGAAGTAGACTGATAATCGAATCCTGCCTGTGCGCCCGCGTTGTTGGTGGTGAAATTCACGCTCACATCACCCTTCGTTCCGCCAAAACGGAGGACGGGAACAAGCAGTAATTCTCCTTCTATGCCATCGATGGTCGCATCGGAGAATTTAATGGAGCCTGTTCCTGTCGTAATCGCTTCGTCATCCACGACCGAGACCTGTGCATTGGAAGTCATGCCGAGCACCGCTCCCCCGGTCGGGTTGCTGAGCGTGAGGTTGAAGATCTTATTCCCTTTCTGTTCCGTGTTGTCGACGATGTTCACGACGAATGTTTTCGCAGTCTGCCCCGCATCGAATGTGAGCGTGCCGCTCGTGGCCTCGTAGTTGGTTCCGGCGAGCGCCGTGTTATTGCTCGTGGCGTAGTTCACGGAGACCTGGCCGGTCGTGCCGCCCGTGCGTTCCACTGTCACGGACAATTCTCCCGCATTCTCATCGATTGCGTATGCTGCAGCTCCCAGTGTCAGGGCTCCCTGCGCGCCCACGCTCGCCTGCGACTGCGAGGAAGATGCAGTACCGCCGGAGGAATCATTATCCAGGATCGTCACTGTGACGGTCTTTCTGGTTCCAAGCGTCGCGCCGTTCGTAGGGTTCTGGAGCGTGATGGTGAATGTGTCGGAACCTTCCGAGTCCGTATCATTCTTGAGGGAGACGGAGATGGTCTTGCTCGTCTCGCCTTCGGCGAATGTGAGCGTATCGGACATCGCCGTGTAATCCGTGCCGGCCGTGGCAGTGCCATCTGCGGTCGCATAATCCACGCGGACGGTCCCCTTGCTCCCTCCGTTGCGCACCACGCTCACCGACGCTTTCGGAGACGACTCGCTCACATTGAAGGACTCCACAGTGAACTGAAGCCTGCCGTACTCGTTCGCTACCTCGTCATCTTCCGATGAAGCAGATGTAGACTGCGCACTTCGCGTACTTGATGACGACTCTATCCCGCCCACCTTCTCCATGAAGCGATGCATGATGACTGCAATCTGTCCTCTGGTGAGCGGATCATCCGGTCCGAAACGCCCGTCGGCATACCCAGTGATAATGCCCTGCGCGTACATTACTCCGATGGCGTCATCGTAGTAGGAGCCGGCCCGAACATCGGAGAATACGCCCGATCCGCGCATGTCTGCGCGCACACTCACGCCGATGGCGCCGAGGCTCATGCCTGCGACGAAGGAGAGGAGAGAGACAGTGGAGAAGAATCGTTTCATGGGATGGAGGGAAAAAACCTCGAAAGATTACCATACATTACCTTCATACGCCCTATTCTGCTGGCAAAAATGTTGTGCCATCTTCCCCCGGGCGCAGGAGAGCACGGGCGATGAGGGTGGGATCATTCTGAGGGTCACTGCCATTGGCGATTACGACGCGAATGCCTTGGAGTGAGAGACGAGAGCCTACTTCGCATTTGCTCGTCATACCTCCGCGGTTTCTTCCATTGGGCGTGTCGTGCACGTACCTTTCCCATTCTCGCGAACCTGCGGCGAATGTGCTGATCCTGGAATCAGGATCATGCATGTCTGCGAGTACGCCGTTCGTATTCGTGAGCAGTAGGAGGACTTTTGCATGGACGAGCTCGGAAATTTTTCCCGCTATTTCGTCATTATCCGTTATGAATTCATCAGTCGCCACAGTGTCGTTCTCGTTCACAATTGGCACGATTTGTTTGCGTGTTTCCCGCAGGTTCCAGCGGAGTGTTGCCAGAATTTTCTCGCGGGTTTTTGGGTCCTGCAGTTCCTGGTTCGTAACCAGCACCTGGCTAGCGAGCGCCTTGTGTTCCAGCAGGGAATTGTAGAACGCGATGAACAAGTGCGGTTGTCCGATCGATGCGTACTCCTGTAGTTTTCCTTCCTCGATGGTGCCTCCATTGGCACAGGTGCCATTCAGCAGGAATTTTCCGGTTGCAATAGCACCGGAACTCACCAGAATTATCTTGTACTGTTCGCGGATTTCCCGCTGCATGATCTGTGCAACGTACGCTTGTATATTGCCTTCATTCAGGCTGTTATCCCTATGATTGACGAGTGACGTACTCAGCTTAATGACTGCAATTTGGTCTTGTTCGGTGGACATGGAATTGGGAGGAAAATATACAAAATACGCCTTCTTGTTTCAGGAGAAGGCAGGGACGTTTTTTCTACGACAGCACTACCGCCTTCCCCTCGGGGGCGGCGGGCACGGGACGAAACTGGACAAAGTGCGTTGCATCTGAAGTAACTCTATGTACAAGGTCGGTACACGTCAAGTGATGTAGTAGTTAGTGGTTAGTGGGTAGTGGTAAGCAGATAGCACTAAGGCTGAGTGTACTCTGTCTTTTCTAACCACTACCCACTACCCACTTATCGAATCATCTTCTTAAACATTTCTTCATCAATTGTTCTCACACCCAGCTCCTGCGCTTCCTTCAGCTTGCTGCCCGGCTCTTCGCCCGCCAGCACGAAATCCGTCTTCCTGCTCACGGAGCTGCTCACCTTTCCTCCGCGTTCCTTGATCATCGATTTCGCCTGCTCCCTGCTCAGGGTCGGCAGAGTCCCCGTGAGGACGAACGTCTTGCCCGCGAGGGTCTGCGGCGCGTGGCTCCCTTCCGCCTGGTAGGCCACCATGCCGGCATTGCCGAACTTGTGGAGCAGCGCCCGGTTATCTTCCTCGCCGATCCATTCTAGGAGCGACCGCGCGACGACCGGCCCGATGCCGTCGATGGCGGAGAGTTCCTCCTCCGTGAGACTCTGGAGTGTTCTGGCGATCGCATCCATCGTGATTCCTTCTACTTCGATTTTCCGGGTCGCTGCCCCGAAGAGCGACGCCTGCATGCCAAGATCATTTCGTTCTTCCATAGTCAGCTTCTTGGTCGGCCACTTGATGCGCTGCGCAATGATTTCCGCCGTTTCACGACCGATGTGTCGGATGCCGAGTGCGAAGAGGAACCGGTGGAGCGGGATACGTTTGGATTTCTCCAGCGCTGTAAGCAGGTTCTCCGTCTTCTTCTCCTTGAAGAGCGGCAATCCGATCAGGTCTTCGTATGTCAGGAAGAAGAGGTCGACCGCATCGGAAACGAGACCCTGTTCCAGCAGCTCTTCAATCGTTTCTCCGCCGAATCCCTCGATGTTCAGTGCGTACCGGGAGACCAGGTGTTCCAGTTTCTCTCTGCGTGCGGCAGAGCAGTTCTTGTTCGGGCAACGGTGCACCACCTCTCCTTCCGGGCGCACCAGCGCCGTGTTGCAGCTCGGGCAGTGCGCCGGGTAGCGGAAGGAGCGCGCATTCTTCGGACGCAGGTTCGGCAGCACCTGCACGACTTCCGGGATGATGTCGCCCGCTTTCTGCACCACGACGGTATCGCCGATGCGCACATCGAGCCGCGCAATCTCATCCTCGTTGTGCAGCGTGGCGCGCGTCACTGTCGTTCCGGCGATCTGCACCGGCGTTAAGTGGGCGACGGGCGTAATGGCTCCAGTCCGTCCGACCTGCAGCTGGATATCCAGCACCTGCGCCGTCTTCTGCTCTGCGGGGAATTTGTACGCGCGCGCCCAGCGCGGCGCCTTGGCGGTGGAGCCGAGGTCATGCTGCATGCGGCGGCTGTCCACCTTCACCACCAGGCCGTCGATGTCATAGGGGAGGTTCTCGCGCTTCTTTTTGAGTGTTTCGTAGAGCTCCTCCACTTCCGCCAGCGTCTTGCAGAGGCACAGGTCCCGGTTCGTCGGTACGCCGATCCCATGCAGGAAATCCATCAGCTCCTTCTGGCCGGTGAGCCCCATAGAATCAGCGGCTTGCGTATCCAGCCCGTAGCAGAACATCGCCAGGTCCCGGCTCGCAGCGACCTTCGGGTCCAGCTGGCGCACCGATCCCGCTGCGGCGTTCCGAGGATTCGCGAATTTCTCGCCTTCGGGGAGGTGTTTGTTGAGCTTCTCCAGGCTGGATTTGGGCATGTACACCTCGCCGGAGATTTCCAGCGCGTCCGGCGCCTCCTTCCTGTCGATGCTGAGTCGCAGCGGGATCGATTCAATCGTGCGCACCGTGTGCGTCACGTCTTCCCCCTCGATGCCGTTGCCCCGCGTGACTGCGCGGATGAGGGCATGGGAGCCGTCCTTCTGCCTGCGGTACACGAGCGAAATATTCAGACCGTCAATTTTCAATTCACACTCATAGACGAACGTGGCATCTTCCTTTCCCAGCGCACGTTTCATCTGGTCGATCCAATCGACGAGTTCCTCATGAGAGAAGGCGTCCATCAGCGATTCCTTCGGGCGCAGGTGTTTCACTTTGGGCAGGCGGCCGTCCAGCGGCGCGCCCACGCGCTGGGTGGGGGAGTCGGGCGTCACGAGATCGGGGAATTCCTTCTCCAGCGCAATCAGTTCCTGCTTGAGCGCATCGCGCACGTCCTCGCTCACATCGGAGCGGTCATCAATGAAGTATGCCTTGTTCAAGCGCCAGATCTCCTCGCGGAGCTTGCTGATGCGTTGCTGGGCTTCCTGTTTCTGCACGGATACATCCTACTGGAAAATACGGCGCAATGTGATGGAATTGGGGCGAGTGCCCGTGACCAGCAGCATTCCGAGATATACCCGAGTACATTCTGCATCGAATGCAATTGCAATCTTTCTTCGCGCACGCCACATTCCCCGCCGATGACACCCACTCATGAGCTACAGGAACAAATTGAGAAACTCGACCTGCAAATCCTCCATCTCCTCCGGGACAGAATGCATCTCTGTTGGGATTTTTCCGGGAAGGAGGGGCATATTCCCGATGCAGAGACCGTGCTCTTCTGGGTGGAGGAAGCCATAGATCAGGGGATGGATGAGGAGATCATCGAAAAGATGGCAAAGCTCGTCGCATCGCTCTGTCGGAAGTCAGAGGAGTAAGAGCATTTGTCCCTTGGCACTTTTTTAAAAAAAGTGCCCAAAAATTTTGTCCGTTACAGCCTCGCGCAAAGCCATCGAACTTTTTTCTTTTGGGGGACTTAAGGAACCTTGTTCGGTTCCCTAAGCCCCCCAATCCCCCCTGACCCTCCTAACTGTACCCGTATCACTCGCCAAAATGACGAGTAGTACTGCCACACGAAGTACCATTGATACATTCTGCGAAAAATGCTTGTTTGAGCTAAAAGCACGGCTTTCTGCCGGAGGCAGAAGAGACGTGCTGCAAGCGAGTTCATTTTTCGCACGTTTTGGTTACTTTGGCGCGCCAAAGTAATAAGAAAAAGAGGATCGATATGTCAGGATTTCGTAGCTTCCCATTGAGCAGAAGGGAGGAAAAGAGTACAATGCTCTGATGCCTGCAACACAACCCAACGCCATTTTTCAGAAAGCTGCGGAGATGGGAGCATCCGATGTGCATATTGCCGTTGGCGTCCCCGTCACCTTCCGCGTGAATGACGTGCTCACCCCCGTGACGAAAGGAGCGCTTACCGAAGCGGACGTGAAGAAGATCGTTCGTTCGGTGCTCGGAGAATCCGCGTGGAAGCAGTTCGAACGCGACCGGGAAATCGACGTATCCCATACCGTCGGCAACTCGGTCAGGCTGCGCGTGAACTGCCACTTTGAACGCGGCGTTCCGAGCCTGGCTGCGCGCATTATTCCGAATGCCATTCCTACATTGGAGGAGGTGGGCCTCGGAGATGCGTTCGCGCCGATCCTCGAGCTCACGGAAGGGCTGATTCTCTTCACAGGTCCTGCGGGAGTGGGAAAATCCACATCCATGGCGGCCGTGATCGGGGAGATCCGCAAGAGGAGATCGCTCAACATCGTGACGCTGGAGGATCCGATAGAATTCGTCTTCCCGCGGGAGGGGGAAGGAGTTGTGCGCCAGCGCCAGTGCGGCGAAGATTTCCTCACGTTCGCGGAAGCCCTGCGGCGCGTGCTGCGCCAGGATCCGGACGTCGTGATGGTAGGAGAGATGCGCGATCTGGAAACGATCGCAGCGACGCTGACGCTCGCAGAGACGGGGCACCTCGTCTTCGGCACGCTGCATACGCCCAATGCGATGCAGACCATCGACCGCATCGTGGACGTGTTCCCGCCGCACCAGCAGGCGCAGGTACGCAGTCAGCTCTCGCTCTCGCTGCGCGCAATCGTGTCGCAGCGGCTGCTGCCGAAGGAGGGAGGAGGGCTCACAGCGCTGCGGGAGCTGCTCATCAACACCGCAGCGGTCGGGCACATCATCCGTGAGAATCGAACGACGGAATTGCAGACCGTTCTCCAGACGGGCACGAAGGACGGGATGTCGACGTTCGAGGCGGATGCCAAGCGGCTGCGGAAGGAGGGGGTCATTTCTGCGGATACCCTCAAACTGGCGCTCGAACTCACTGCGAAAGTCAGCAAGCGCGCGTAGCGTTCTTCTTCGGAAGAGAACGTCATTCATGGCTTTTTGTAGAGGAAAATAAGCAGGATGTCGCTCCGGATTTCACTGGCGGGCTTGCTGTCTGTCAGGATACTTGTGCGCAATGTATAGAATGAACTTTACAAAGTTGCACGAATAATTTAGAGTAACCATTTGCAATGTCACCATTACCTGCGAGCATCGAATCTCACCTGCGTGAAGTCGGCTTCACTACCACGGAAATCCTCGTGCTGCGTCATGCGTCGGATGGGCAGGCATTCACCGTGAGGCAGCTGGCTGCCAAGGCGGGGAAGAGTACGGGGGCGCTCGATCAGGCGGCGAGGAAACTGCTCGCCAAGGGGATCCTCGGCCGCGAGCACATCAACGGATCGCCCAAGTACACGCTCGCATCCGCGGATGCGGTCGCGCGTTGGGTGCAGGAGCACACCAACGAGATACTCTCCATGCTCAAACGCAAGGAGCAGGATGTGCGCCTCTACTTCTCCGCCATGACGTTCAAACAGGACCGCCCGCGCATGGAGTACTTCGAGGGGGAAGAGGGGATACGCAAGGTTTACAGGAAGCTGCTCGAGTTTGCCCCTGATGAATTGCTGATATTCCTGCCGTTGGATGCCGCGGGCGACAGTATTCCCCTGAGCGAGTTCCAAAAATCATACGTTCGCGAGCGCCGCCGGAGAGGAGTGAAATGCCGGGTCCTGGCGCACGACACCGCGCTCGGCAGGCGGTACCAATCGCGCGATGCATTCGAAGAACGCCGCACAGTGCTCGTGCCCGAGGGCCTGTATCCGTTCCAGTGCGAGCAGATTATCGCCGGCGATACCTGCACCTGTTTCCGTCCGCAGGAAGCGAAGGCATGTCTCATGCACTTCCCGAGCCTTGCCGCGTCGCAGAGGGCTCTCTTTGAATTCATATGGGAGCACTATTCCGTATCGAATGTGTTCAATGCGGTGCAACAGAGACCTGCATTCTCCCTCGAGAGCATCCCGCTTGCGGAACTGGAGTGTTACCCAGGGTTGCTGCCTGCGTAGAGGAAGAATTGGCATGCAAGGTGGAAGCGAGCCCGTTTTTCTGCTATACTCATCTGATGCCAAGACAGAAAAAGAGCAGAGGGGCTTCGTTGCTGGCAGCATTCCGGGAGAACCGGCGCATCATTGGCGTCCTGGTAGCCTGCGCGTTACTGGGGAACATCATGACGTACGTGCTCTACAACTACACGCAGAACCTCCTGAAAGCGCGTTTGCAGGATCGTATGCTCGCCATTGTCATGACTGCCGCGCTCCAGTTTGACGGCGATGAGCTTCTGGAATTCCGGAGCGAAACGGATATGGGAAGCGACGGGTACCGCCGCGTCGTCGAGAATCTGCGGTCTGTCCGGGATACGAACGAGAACATCAAGTACGCCTACATCATGCGGCGCACGGATGACCCATCGACGCTGGAATTCATCGCAGATGCCATGAGCCTGGCATCGGAGGAGGAGATGGATGAGGATGGCGACGGTGTGCTCTCCGACGAGGAAATCGCGCCGATCCTGGGGGATCCCTATCCGGTCGATGAGTACCCGGTCCTGCGCGATGAGGCGTTCTACCATCCCTCCGTTGACAACGAACTGCTCCCGGACCAGTGGGGGCTCATGATGGCATCGTATGCCCCGATCTACGATCGCAATGGCGATGTGGCAGCGGTCATTGGGATCGATGTGTTGGTCGACGACTTCCAGCGGCAGACGCAGGCGACACTCCTGCCGTTCATGCTGTTCATCTTCGCGCTCATCCTGCTCCTCACGCTCCTCACACTCGTCATATTCCGCTACCAGAGCGAACGGGTGGAGATGATGCGCGAACTCGACCGGCAGAAAGACGAACTTTTGAGCATCGTGAGCCACCAGCTTGCGACGCCAATTTCTTCCATCAAGTGGTACCTGGAAATGCTGCTGGATGGCGATGCGGGCAAGCTCAACAGCGAGCAGAAGGAAGAACTGGAGACGATGCAGCGGACATCCACGGATCTCGCCGATCTTGTGAGCATGATTCTCGACGTGTCGCGCATTCAGCTCGGGCGCATGAAGGTCGACAGGGACAAGCTCGACCTCAGGACATTCTTCGAGGAGATCACGAAAGGAATCGAGCAGGCTGCGAAAGCGAAAGGCGTCACCTTCACGGTGCACATCCCTTCGGCGCTGCCGGTCGCCCTGCTCGATCGCCGTCTCATGCGCATGACGCTGGAGAACCTCCTGAGCAATGCGGTCAAGTACACGCCGCCCAAAGGCGAGGTGTGCCTGGAAGTGACACAGAAGAATAGTACGCTCGTCTACCAGATTTCCGACACGGGATGCGGCATCCCCAGGAAGGAGCAGGACCAGATGTTCACCAAGCTGTTTCGCGCGAGCAACGTGCGCGACAAAATAGAGGGGAACGGGCTCGGTCTCTACGTGGCGAAAGGCGCCGTCGAAGCGCAGGACGGAACCATTGCATTCGAGAGCAGGAGCGGAAAGGGCACCACGTTCACCGTGACGCTTCCGCTCCGGCAGGCAACAGAATCCAGGAAGAAGCAGAACTAAGCGAGGAAGTACACGCCGATGCTCATGGCGCTCACGAGCCCGAGTTTGAGCGGGAGTTTCAGGCGCGCCTTCGCGTCGCCGAAACGCGGGAGCACTGCGAAGAGCAGGATCGAGAGCAGGAATGTGTATCCGGGGATCGTCGTTTCCACCGCCGAGACGAGCGAGGGAATCCCCAGGTCGACCGCCTTTCCGGAGAAGAACAGGGCAAGCAGGTTGATGAGCTCAATTGCGAGGATGAGTTTTACGGCGGGCCGTAGGGCCGGCAGGTTCCTCGCCAGCCGGGCGCGCGCATGCCAGAACAGCAGCGGGACCATGCCGGCGAGAATGAGGCCGAGCGTCACGATGCCGAAGCCCAGCAGAAAGGGGATTGCCTGATAGACGCTGTATTCCAGGAGGATGAGCACCGCCTGCATCGCCGAGGCGACAGCCATAAGGAAGAGGGAATGCCAACGGGCGTGCATATTGCTGTCCAGCAGGCAGAATGCGACAGATGTTCCGATCAGTATTGCGATACCCGCGTAGTGCAGCGGCGCCAGCACTTCACCGAACCACAGGAAGCTGAGAATGACGACAAGCACAGGTACCAGATTCCAGTAGGCGGCGATGATGCCGGCTTCCGTATTCCGCAGCGCGTAGAAGTAGAGCAGCTGGCTGCACTGGATCAGAATGCCGGCGAGCAGTGCCATGGCGGCGATGTCTGCCGGCGGCATCTTCCAGTCCGCCCAGAGACCCAGTATGCTAAGCGGCAGGAGGATGAGCAGCGAGGAGAACGCGCCCGTCACGAGCCCGATCCATGGCTTTTCGAACACATCCGAGACGCAGTGCGAATCCAGCACGTGGACAATCGCGAAGCAGAGAGGACTTAGGAGGGCGAAGGCAAGCCAGGTCATCGGAGGCAGCGTAGCACGGTATTGCGCGGAGCGCTCACCGCTTCTTTCCGGCGGCTGCCGCGCGCTTCTTCTCCGTTGCGACCTGTTTCAGTGTTCCCTCTGCCGCCGCAACAGCTCGCGTTTCCCGGTGCTTCTCCAGCACGTACTGGAAGATGAGGGGAGCTACGATGCTTGCATCAGAGTTGATCGTGAAATTCGGCGTCGTCGTGTCCAGCTTGTACCACGTTACTTTCTCATTCGGCGGGCAGCCGGAGTAGGAGCCAAACGACGTCGTCGAATCACCGATGTGGCAGAAGAACGACCAGAAACCGCAGTGCAGATCATGGTCCTGGATGATGCTGGGCACCACGCACATGGCGAAATCCCCCGCAATGCCGCCGCCGATCTGGAAGAAGCCGATCGGCCCCTTCTTATCATTCTCCAGGTACCACTGCGTGAGGCGCTCGAACTGCTGGGTACCGGATTTCATGGCGCTGTGGCTCTGTACATGCCCGAGCATCACATCCGCGCAGAACATGTTGCCGAGCGTCGAATCTTCCACCCCCGGAGTGAAGATGGGGATATCCATCTCACACGCCGCCACGACCCATGAGTGCTCCATGGGAACGTGGTTCTTCCCTTCAAAGTAGCCGCTGCGGATCAGCTTGTACCAGTATTCCCAGTTCAAGTGGCTCTCTCCCTTCTTCGCAGCTTCCGCCCAGAGTTTGCGCAGCTCCATGTGCATCGCAACCATCACATCTTCCGGGATGCAGGTATCCGTAACACGGTTGAAGCCCTCATCTCTGGTTTTCAAATCCTGTTCCATGGTCAAGTACCGCCAGCCCGGTTGCAGTTTATAATCCTTGTTCCCGACCAGATTGAAGAGGTCCTCCTCCAAATTGGCGGCAGTGGAAGAAATGGCGTGCACCTTGCCTGCCCGGATCATCTGCGCCAGCGTGATGCCGAGCTCCGCGGTGCTCATGGCACCCGCGAGCGCAACAACCATCTTACCGCCTTCATTTGCAAACTTCTCCCAGCCTTTTGCGGCAGCGAGCGTCTCCCGGGCGTTGAAATGCCGGAAGTTCTTCTCCATGAAGTCGGCGATAGCAGCCATGCAAAACAGGAAAGAAAACGGAGCCTTACACTACCACGGCAACCGGTTCCCCCAATTGCACAGAAGAACGATTCGAAGTGCCGTCAAGGATAAAATCTTCCTCCAGGACTGCATTGCCGCGCCCGCGAATGGAGAGAATTTTCCTCTCCCCCTCATCGTCAAGGTAGCGCTCGATGAATGTTCCCTGCCATTTTTCCAGTCTGAGGAAACGGTGCGAGACTTCCACAACCTGCCGCCAGTCCACCGATTGGCAGCTGTAGAAATCAATGCGGATGTGTGGCTTGCGACCCGGTTTCTCAAAGTAGTGGCAGCTGATGTGGCTCGTCGTGATTGCCTGGATGAAGGACCACCCCGGCGCGCGGTCGTCTACGGCATCATGAAAGTGAAGCGGACCCAGCGGCTCCATGCGCAGCACGCGCAGGATTTCCTGAATGAACTGTTTTGCGTATGGTTCCCGATGGTCCTTTTCCAGAGGTTGTTCAAGGTACGCATCGCACACGAAGATTTCGTGTTGGAGCCGGAAGGAAGAGTCAGCAAGAACGCCCATCTGCTATGGAAGGAGAAGCGAACAGATAGACGACATTGTGTCCATTTCTTCCAAGAATGCAAAAGCGAAAAAACCGCTTTGTGTTCTACTTATCTCAGGCATCGCAGAGAATGTACGGGCGAATGACGCGCCGGGCGCCGGTATCGCTCCGGAGGAGAAGAGCGGTATTTGTTTGTACAGAGAGACAAGATCTCCCTTTTTCCGCGCGCCGAATCCCAGTGGAACGCAGGGGGTATTTTCTTGAATAAAAATTTTATACAACATGCAGAATCCCTGTTCGGGTGCAGCGCATTTCCGGATTGTGCTCCATCCTTCCCGCGAGTGTGGCATACTCCATCATGCATGCATTGCAGGAAGCTCTTCCGTTTCGTCTCCGGCGCGCAGCACAACTGGGCGATCATTGCGCTGCTGCTCTCCGTCACCTGTTCCAACGCGCAGCCGGTGTTCAGCAAGCTGCTGTACGCGGACGGATGGACGCCGGTCAGCATCTACTTCCTTGCGTTGCTGGTTGTCGTCATCTTCCTGGGCATCCACGAATTCCTGGAATTCGAGGAGAGGGGGCGGTGGGGAATGACGCGGGAGGATAGGAAAGGCGTGCTGCTCACGACTGTCGTCGGTGGCTTCATTTCCCCCATTCTGTACTTCACGGGCTTAGACAAAGTGCGGGCCTCCGATGCGGTGCTCCTCGTGAGCCTCACGCCGGTCTTCACCGTGGGCTTCGCAGTCCTGCTGCTCAGGGAGCGATTCAATGCCGCAACGGTCTGGGGATCGCTCTTCCTCATCGCCGGCATCGGAGTGCTGCTCTTGCCGAATGTGCGGCAGGCGCAGTTCCACGCGGGGTCGCTCCTCCTCGTCGGCGCGTCGCTCACGTCGGCTCTCACGACCATTCTCCACAAGAAGTACGTGAAGCACCGCCACCTGGATTCCGTCGTGCTCGTGCGGACAGTCCTCAGCCTGCTGCTCATCGGCGGATGGATGTGGCTCACGGAACCGCAGTCATTCGCGCTCTTCGAGGCTCCGCAGAAGATGTGGCTGGTGCTGGGATTCCCCATCATCGGCGTGCTATTGCCGTTCTTCCTCTTCTTCGGCGCGCTGCGCCATGTGAAAGCCATGGAGGCTGGAATGGTGTCGGGAGCGGGACCGGTTGCCGGCGTGCTGCTGGCAGCGGCATTCCTGCAGGAGCAAATCGCCGCACCGCAGATCCTCAGCCTTGTTCTGATCATCATAGGCATCCTGAACATCAATGTGCCGCTCACCAAATGGCGCATTGTCCCGTCACGTCTCATGGAGATCGGTCCGTTGCGAAAGTAGCATCAGAGCCGGGCGATGCCCAGCCGGTCGACTGCCTGCAGCAACCGGTCCACGATTGTAGCCGCCTCTGCGCGGTTCAGCGTCCGCTCCGCTCCGAACGTGCCGTCGGGGTTGCCTGTCATGATGCCGGTGACGTTGGCAACGCCCGCATCGAAGAAGTACCAGTGGGATACCGGCAAGTCCGCGAAGACCTGCCCCTGCGCAAGGATCGCGCCCTGCGAGGTACTCATGGCGCCCAGGAGCGCGGGGCCGAAAATGCGGTTGATGTACGCGGCAGCCTCTCCGCGCGCGAGCGGTTCATCAGGATTGAAATCTCCGCTCGTCTCCCACTCGTTCTGCACGAAGAGGCAGAGCGGCCTGTACGCGTAGTGTGCCGTTGCGACACGCGGGATTTCCCCGCAGGAAGAAGGCATCTGTGCGAGCTGCGCTTGCTCCAGCGTGCGCGCGAGCAGCGTTACCACCTGGCCGCGGGTGAGGGAGTCGCCGGGGCCGTACCGCCCGTCGTCGTACCCGCGAACGATCCCAAGGTTCTGCAGCCGAACGATGGCTGTGCCCGCCCAGGAGGGGATGGTGTCCGTGAATGTGTGCGTTGCAGGCGCCTGCACTTCTATGTCGGCACGGTCATAGAATCCACCGGCCCGCGCGAAGATACTCACCTGTTCCGGCTGCGCTCCCGCAGTGAATTCGCATGTGCTGGATGAGCGGCAGTGGCTGAGGGGCTGCTCGCTCGTTCCCCGCAGGACGGACCACGTGGCTGCGATCTGCTGTTCCATCGCATCGAAAATGCCGATGGAAGTGAACCGCATCGTCTCGGATGTCATGAGCATATGCCCGCCCGGGTTCGCGGGCTCGATGCGGATGCCAAGCAGTGAGGGCGCGCGCTGCACGGATGCATCCGCACTGGCGACGAGAATACTGGCGAGATGGGATCTTGCCGGCTGCCCGCCTGCAACAGGGACCGTCGGCGCGTCTGCAGACGTACCGGTGGTTAGGAACCAGATCTGCGTTGCAAGAATGCTCGCAATACCAACGAGGAGCGTGGCGATCAGGATCTTCCGGGTCGGGTGCGTCTCTTTCGATAGATGCATGGGTGTGGGTGTGGTACGCTCTCACTACTGCGTGGAGCACGTGCATACTAATTATATTACAAAATGGATAGTAAAACAAGTCAAGTACGGCATCCGGGGCTTCCTCTTGCACTGCTCTGCGGCATCGTCCTCGGTTCCGTTGCATTCTTCCCGCTCCATGATGCCGGCTTCACGCTCCCGAAACTGCTCCTTTTCTCCGCCGTCGCGGCGGGGGGAATGCTGTGGCTTGCCCTCTCGCCCCATGTGCAGGCGTTGCGTGTGCTGACAGGCACGCTGGCAGGGAAACTGCTGCTCGCATTCTTTGGGGTTGTACTCCTCTCGCTCCTCTGGTCGGTTGCTCCGGTCATGAGCGTGCTGGGGACTCCTCCGCGGTTCGAGGGGGTTCTGACGCACATCGTCTGGTTGGCACTTGCGCTGACCGGCATCGGGTTCGTGCAGAGCAAACGCGGAGAAGGACAGATGCTGCAGGCAGTAATCGCGAGCAATGCTCTGATCGTGCTCTACGGATTTGTACAATTCTTCCTGCTCGATCCTCTGCAGCCCTTCTGGGGAGATGGCACGTTCCTGGGTCGGACATTCTCGCTGGCGGGACAGCCGAATGTACTGGGAGGATTCATCGTTCTCACATTCCCGCTGCTCCTTACTGTTGCATTAGCGCGCAAGGAGGGCAGGAGCGAGCGGCAGTTCCTCCTGGCACTCTGTACGTTCAACTTGGCAGTGCTCATTACAACAGTCAGCCGGAGCGCGCTCCTGGGGCTGGGCGCCGCGTTCCTCTTCCTGCTCGCATTCGTACCGGGCGTTCTGCAGGCATACAGGAAGGCGAAAGGCGCCGCTATGCTGTTGCTCGGTCTCGTGTGTTTCCTGCTCCTTCTCCTCGTGTTCATTGCGTTCTCCCAGCGGTTTACCGCAGAGGGACAGGGCCGTTCGATGCGCGCTCGTAGCATCATCTGGTCGGATACGTTCTCTCTCATCCTCGATCATCCACAGGGGATCGGTTTAGAGACGCTCGGTATCGTCTACCCGCAGTACAGGAGTGCATCGCTGCTTGGCGTTGAGTCTCTGCAGGCGCAGGTGGATCGCGCCCACAACAAGCCTCTGGATCTCCTGGCGAGTCTGGGGCCGCTGGGGTTGCTCACATACTACGGGCTCATCGTCTCTCTCCTCGCGCTTGCGGTCCGGGGCGGGCGGCAGAAATCAGATGTGCATAGCGGCGCGCTGGGAGCGGGGATATTCGGTTACAGCATCACGCTCCTCTGCGGGTTCGAGCACGCGCTCACGGGCGCATTCTTCTGGCTGCTGATCGGTTGGTTACTCGGATGCGCATGGAAAGCGCGCAAGAGGAAGGCTGCACCGCGCCTCCTCGCGCTGCGCGGAGCCGTCCTCGTGCTCGGGTTCGCATGTATCTGCGCGGGCAGCATCTTCACACTCTGGTCGCTGCAGCGCTGGCGCATGCAGCAGGCGGAGGAGTTCTTCGCACGCGGGGAACTCGTACAGTCGCTCGCGCTGTACGAGCAGGCGGCAGACATCTTCCCGCTTGACCGCACGCTGCTCCTGCGCACGGCGGAAACCGCGCTGCTCGCTGCGGAACAGGCACAGAGCGATGTGGAACGATCGGTATTCATGAGCATTGCAGGCAGCAAGCTCGAGGCGCTCGTCGTGCTGACGGGCGGACGAGACAGCTATGCATTCCTGCTGCTCGCCTGGCGCACGGCGCTCATCCCGGATGTGCCGCTTCTCAGGCAGCTTGCGGATGAGGCGAAACAACGCATGCCTACCACGGTCGACGCGTACCGCATTCTCACGCACAGCTTCCAGCTGGTCGGTGATACGGCTGCCGCCAGGCAGGTGCAGCGCGAACTGCGCGAACTGCTCCCTGTTTTCTGGCGGGACCGCCAGGGAGAGGCTCGCATTCTCTGGAAGGAGAATCCGTGGCTTGCAGACTATATGGAATAGTACGTTCAGCGGAAGGACCCCCGAATCTTCTTGGATGCGGCAATGAGCGAGATTCCCACGATGATCAGGAATGTCGCTACGATGTAGGCCAGCAGTTCCGGAGCGGCGAGAATGGCGATGCCGAACAGGATGCAGAGGATCCCGTTGATGAGCAACCCGTTGCCCATGCCGTTTCCCATCGGTGACCGTTGGCGGGAGGAGGAGAAGTGCTGCAGGAAGAGCATGCCTGAAGCATACAGGATTTCTTCCCCGGAGTCGTCTACAGTACACGCATGCTGACAGTGAGCCGCGCATCGTACGAGTCGCCGATCGGCTGGCTGGAGGTATCCGCCGTGGAGCGCGGAGTACGTGATGTGCAGTTTGTGGAACAACCAAGGGAATCTGTCGGTGAGGGGAACACGCACCTCTCATGCTGCCTCGGACAGCTCGCTGCGTACTTTGCAGGCAAGGAACATGCATTCAGCCGGTTCTCGCTCGCGATGCTCGGGACGGAGTTCCAGCAGCGCGTCTGGGATGCCGCGCTGGAGATACCGTTTGGCAGCACGCGAGCGTACGCGGAGCTCGCGGAGCGACTCGGAGGCAGAAAGTACGCACGCGCAGTCGCCCGTGCACTCGGGGCAAACCCGCTGCTTCTGATTATTCCGTGCCATAGGGTCATCGCTTCCTCCGGGGATATCGGGGGATTCTCCGCTGGGGCATGGCGCAAGGAGTGGCTGCTGACATTTGAATCGGCGAAATAGCCTTATACGTCGCGCACATCCCAATCTTCATCCTCATCCTCATCTTCATCGTTTTCAGAAGATTCAGCGCTCTCCTCATCGTAGTAATCATCCAGTACGGTTCCCGCGATGCCGAATCTGCTATCTTCTACGACTTGTGCGATTAATGCGATGACCGTCTGCGCTTCGTCGGGGCGGATGCCATCCGCACAGAGAACGAGACGCTGTTCGTACAGTTCCTCTTCCTCCATTTCATTGCAAACATCGCACTCATCATTGGGGCGATCAATGCAGAGGTTGATGCGATTCGCGAGTTCTACAGAGTAGTCCTCAATTGCGGAACGCAGCATATCTTCCAGCGTATCGTCATCAACGGTACCTTCCGGGATCTCGACCAGCATGCAAACGGTGCTTCGCATAGGAGGCGTACGCTAACACACCCGGGATCCGGGGCAATAACAAAAAGACCGAAACGAAGTTTCAGTCCTTTTGTATTTGTGTTCCTCCGCGACGCTATCAGGCCGACAAGATGTGGCGCTGAGCGTGCTGATGGAGGGGGAGGGGAGGAGCCCTCACTTCCTGCCGTGCTCCGGTCTCTTGTTTCTCCTCGCGACCGCAGCGAGGTCCCCGTGCCAGGATCACAAACCCCGCGAGCGCGGAGGGATCCATGGGGAGTAGGGGGGCGCATTCTGCAGAGCAGCCTCGCATCTGCAGGACGACGTTGCACAGCAGAGAGGATGGTAGTCACGCTTCATCGAGGGGGCCCATGAAGGGCCTCGTGCCTTAGATTCGCCCGGCGAGCCTACGTGAGGCTTCTTCGAGCGAGTGGCGAAGGATGATGGTACTTACGCGAACTCACGATCACGTTGCTTGGAGGAAAGATAGGATGGATGTTTCCCAGGAACGTGCAGAGAACAGTGTCTTAAGTGACCACCATTCTCTCTGCTTGGTATCCGGCGGTGTGAAGGAACAAGTGTTTGTGTTTGTTTTTGTTGTTGGTTGTTCGGTCCTCTGTGTATTGGTTTCGATTTGCTTTGGCTGCTAGGGCTCATTGGCAAATCACGCCATCGTACGCACCACCGGAAATTTCCGCAAGAGGAAGATGTAGCATCAAATCAATCCTGTGTTCTAATATAAAATTAGTATTTGGACTTTTTAGCTTGAATAAGGGCTCCGTATGAAAATAGAAAGAGCATCAATTCCATTGGTAAGAAGTATCTTTCCCACCCAGAAGGTCGAATACACGGTTTCTGAACCGGCTTATCCGGTTCCCCGCACCGGTGTTCTGCGGGAGGATTTTCATGGAACATTGGCTTGTGTAAGGGCTCTCATAGGCAGAGAAGTCACGGTCAATCACATCGAAACTCGCTTCGATGAGTGATCGGATGGCACATTCATCCTCCGGCAGGAACTCATCTACAGCAATAACCCATACATCTTCATGCCCGGGTATCCCGGCACTGCGCAATTCTTTGGGTACCTCCGCACTGTACAGCGCAAATGTGCTGATCCTTGCGTCCAGAATTCTGTTTGTGAGCAGCGGGGTCAGATCTCCGATTCCGGGATTGCGGACGAGGATGCTGATGCAGGGAGATGGGGGTTCCCGTTCCGGCATTGGGGTACATGATGGTAGTTCCCTCCTTCCCGGTCAAAGGGTTTGCTAAAGAAGTGTGCCAAGCGCTGCACATCACTCTTTCCACCATTTGTGAAAATTTCGCACGCACATATGCGTATGAAAGGGTTAGACTGGCATCCACATGGCTGCAGGCACCTTTGGAGCAATGGCCGACGAAGCCCTCGCCGCACTCGCTGTGCGGCAGCCGGAGGCGTATGACGAGCTGATGAGGCGCTACCAAGCAAAGCTTCTGCGCTATATCCGGCGGCTCATGCTCCTGAATGCGCAGGAGGCGGAAGACCTGCTGCAGGATGTCTTTTTAAGCGCATACGTGAATATCGGGGATTTCGACCCGGAGCTCAAATTCTCGGCATGGATCTACCGCATCGCGCACAACAGGGTCATCAGCGAGTTCCGCAAGGTTTCCGTGCGGCCCACTGTTTCATTCGAGGTCGAGCAGGATGCAGTGCTGCGGATTGCATCCGACGTAAACCTCCCTGTGGATATGGACAGGAAGATCCTGCAGAAGCGCATACGTGATGGGCTGCGAAAATTGCCGCTCAAGTACCGCGAAGTGCTGGAGCTCTACTATTTTGAAGGACTCGCAGTGCAGGAGATCAGCGATGTCCTGCGCAAGCCGATCGGGACCATCGGAACGCTCATGCGCCGCGGCAAGCAAGCCTTCTGTGAAATTATTGATTGCCGTACCCTCTCTCTCCTATGACCAAACAGCCAGACATCGCCGGCAGAGTACGTTCTCTCATTCAGAAGCGCGGCATCAGGCCGAAGCCGGAGTGGGTTTTCCTGCTCAAGGAGAGCGCACTGTGGTTCCTCTTCTCCCTGAGCATAGGGCTTGGCGGTATGACAGCCGCGCTCATGATCTTCCTCCTCTCGGAGGAAGAGGTAGACATTTACCTGCGTGCAGTCCAGAACCCTAAGATGCTCCTCATCCTCTCGATCCCGTTCCTCTGGCTGGCGGTGCTCGCCGCATTCTCCTGGGGGGCCGCTTCCAGTCTGCAGCGCACGAAGCGGGGGTACCGCTGGCATGCGATGACGCTCATCGGCATCAGTATCGCAGGGAGCGCCCTCGTCGGGGGAGTGCTCCACTCTACCGGCTGGAGCGACGCGCTCGATGCGTTCCTCGGCAGAGGGCTGCCGTACTACGAGGACATTCGCGGCGTACGCGAACGTGCGTGGTCGCATCCGGAAGAGGGAATGCTCGCAGGCAATGTCCTGCGCTACATCGGACCTCAGACGTTCCTGCTGCTGGATCTGGAGGGGAACGTGTGGGAGGTGAACGGTTCGTATGTCTTCGCGATGCCTCTGCCGCAGGGAATGCCTGTCCGTGTCCTGGGTGTGATCAGCGGTCCGGGGCAATTTACTGCAGAGGATGTCCGCCCCTGGCGCGCCCCCGATATGCGGATGCCTCCGTTTTAAGTTTTAAGTTATGAGTTACGAGACGTGAGTTATGAGTGGAAAGTAGAGAACTACTTACTCATAACTCGAAACGCACGACTCATAACTTCCATGAAAAAAAGATGAAAAAAACAAATGCCATCTGCGTAGTAGTCAGTGAACATTTCATTTCTTTCCCCACTCTCGTATGAAAATGACGAAACAGTTCGCACTCGGTTCCACAGTCGGCGTGATTGCGTCCATCGGACTCATGGCAGCCGTTCCTGTGATGGCATACCGCGGCGACTCCGCTGCCGCCCAAGGCAGGGGGCAGTTCGCTCCGCGTTTTGCGCCAGAGCATCATGAAGAGATGGTGCAGGCGATTGAGAGTAATGACTATGAGGCATGGAAAGCGCTCATGGAAGAGAATGGTCGTGGCGGACCGATGGTCGATTCGATCAATGAGGAGAACTTCGATACGTTTGTGCAGATGCATACGCTGATGATTGCAGGCGACCGCGAAGGCGCAGAGGCGTTGCGTGA
Organism: Candidatus Peribacteraceae bacterium; assembly: GCA_028699155.1. Lineage (GTDB taxonomy): Bacteria > Patescibacteriota > Gracilibacteria > Peribacterales > Peribacteraceae > STF1-71. The sequence continues at coordinate 43,158 of JAQVVD010000010.1, forward strand.
ACAGCTCGGTCTCTCTGTTCCTCCTATGCGCCGTGGATCGGGAGATGAGTTCCCGGGCAGAGGGTTTGGAACTCCGCAGCAGCACGAGGAGATACTGCAGGCGATCGAGAGCGGTGATTACAATGCATGGAAAGCGCTCATGGAGGAGAAGCCGGGCAGAGATTCCAGGATGCTCGAGATGATTACGGAAGAGAACTTCGCGATCTTCGCTGCCATGCACGAGAAGATGAAAGCAGGTGACAAGGAAGGAGTCGAAGCTCTCCGCACACAACTCGGCATAGAAGCACCGGGCGGCAAGTTCGATGCCGGGGAAGGCTGGAAGAACGGCATGATGCGCGGCAAGCGTGGCGAAGGGCGTCCGTTCCAGGCGCAGCAAGAATCCGAAGAAGAATAGATGAAGAGGAAGGACAGAAAAGCCCCGTGCACAAGCGGGGCTTTTTTTGCAGAGAGCCCGAAGCAGAGGGGAAACGTGCGTATTCTTCTGCGTCACTTCCTGTTCCTTCAATTGCCTGAGCGTGTCGTTATCACGGTGAACTGCGCACCGGTCCGGCGGAGAGGTGCGACCTGGAGCTACGGAAGGCTCCTCACGATTTCCTCAAGATTGAACTGCTCCAGGTACTTGCGGAATCGCTCGAAGAGCGCGCGGCGCCCTTCCGCATCCAGCTGCTGCCCTTCGTAGCGGGCGAGGCCGCGCTGGATCGTTGCGAGTTCCCCGCACAGTGCTTCGAACGGCTGCACGTACTCTTCCACCGTGCGGCCCGGGAAGATATCGATGGAGCGGAAGAGCTGTGCGAGATCGTCTGCGAGCTGTTTCACTTCGAATACCTGCAGGTGTTCCAGCGTGAGCATGCGCGCCTTCATTCGCTCGAAACCGCTCCCGACCTCCTGAAATTTCGCAATGACGTATGCGCGCACCAGACCGTCCCGGCATCCATCCGCATCGCCCTGTTGCAGTGCGGGTGCGAGGTGCGCGGACTGCACCGCGAGGATCTTCTCCGCGTAGGTGCGAAACGGCGCGGTACGTACGCCGCGCAGCGCGTGGAACGTCTGCTCCTGCGCGATCGCCGCGGCGTTCTCCGGCGTGCTCTGCGCCAGCCGCGCGCGCAGCAGCGAGAACACCTGTTCCGATCGATCGATTTCGCGCCGCAGCACCATGCCGTCGCGTTCGTTGTAGCTGCCTTTGCCGAGCATTTCCGCAAAGCGCCGCGAGAGGTTGTTGCGCACGCCCACGAGCCTGGCCATGATGGCGGGAGGATTCACGACCCTGCGTCCGTCGCGGCGTTCGATTGTGAAATCTCCGATTTTCTCCAGCGTGTTCCCTGCGATGCGCTTGTACACGTTCACCGCGGCGCTGAGCTTCTCCGAGCATTCCGCGATCACGGGGAGCGCCTGCGCCTCGATCTCCCGCTTGCGCGCTTCTGGCGTGCCGCGCCGCCAGGAATCAATGAGCGGCTGCAGGCCTTCCAGCTTCACGCGTACCTCCTCCAGCACGCCGATCTCGCGCTCGTAGACGTTATGCTCATGGTGCGTCTTGCGGTGCGCGCCGTACGCATCGAATACCTGTGATCTCCTCTCCGGGCGGTTGCCGTTCCCTCCGTGCCCATTCCCATTCTCAGAGGTGTAGAGGATCCGCCCGTCGGTGAGCACGATCAGGCGGCAGTTGCCCGGTTCGAGCTGCCGCGCTCCGCGCAGGAGCCCGCGCAGCGCTTCGATGGCGGCAGGATCCTGCTTCTTGCGCCAGCGGTCCAAAGGCGAATCCGATTCCTCAAACGAGACGATGCCGAGTTTTGCAGCCAGGTCATCCGCCACGCACTCCGGATCGAGGATCATTCCGTCCGTGCAGAGCTCCTGATCTTCCAGCATCCGGCGCTCGCGCGGCAGCACGCGCTGCCCGCGCGCACAGAAGCACTCCTGCAATCGCTTGAAGGTGCCGCCCGGCAGGCGCTTCCATGCGGCTTCCCGCTCGGTTTCCGGCAGGTCGGCAAGTAGTACAAAGTGCGTATCCCACGGGGCGTAATTCGCATCGGTCCGATGGGTTTCGTTGAAGCGATGTACCTGGCCTTCCGCCGCTTCGTACGACGTTTGCTCCACATCGTCATGCTGCGTCAGCAGTGCCTGCACGAACCTGCGTGCGCGGCTGATGCGCGCCTGCAGCCTGCGACGCACGGCAGGGTCTCGCTCCTGTGCGAGCGCGGTCTCACTCTGCTCATAGCGCTCGGCGCGCTGCGAGCACTGCGCGTCGGCGCGCTGTGTGAATTCCCGGAGGGTTGCGGTCTTCAGAGGGGACATAGTAGGAGGAAGACTATCAGGAAATTGCGCTTACAAGTCAACAGGGCAGCTGCCAATCTGCCGTTAATCTCCCGCGAGGATCTCATCTGCCACGTGGTTCATGAGCAATTCCAGCACTCGTTCCCTGCGTTTCGTTTCCTTCAGCGGGATATCTGCGTCGTGCAGCGGGATGCCGTGCCGTTGCAGCACGGTGTTCCCGACAGTCAATCCAACGTACTCAACGACATTCCTGATCACTTCGTCCTCCGCACGCATCTGCTCTCGTATCGGATGCAGGTACTGGAAGACGTGGAGCGGCGTAATACGGGCATCGGGACCGATGCGTTTGGCCAGGGCAATCGCCACGCGCATTTCTGTGGTGATGCGCGTAATCTGCACCGGATCTGCGGCAGTAGACCAGATATGAGTTGGTAATAATTGTGAGGTAGGCTTCTATAAGCCATTTCCTCCCGATTATGTCTGCAAGAACAATTTTCTGTCTTTCCTGCGGTGCGGCAGGCGCACACAAATAC